>CANJJS010000053.1 GCA_947474705.1 Acetobacteraceae bacterium
ATGACGGCGGCGGATTTCGGCAATCGTATCCATGTACAACACCCCAGACTCTCCAGCATAAACGCCGGAGGATCGCACGGACCGGGGTGGAAACTATTGGACGCTGTTTACCCCCGGAATCTGGAAAGGTTTGCACGCTGTTTTACATTGTTGGCCTCGTTGAAGCGGCGGACCAGCTCCTCGAAAATCGTCCCCATGGCGTGGTTGTCGAGGCCTGGATGCTTCACCGAGCCGTCGCCGTTCAGCACCGGCCTGGGGCCGAGGTTGATCGAGGAGTCGAGGAATTTCTCGATCAGCGTGCCCAGGACGTCGGCTTTGGACAGCTTTGGGATCTGATTGCGGAACTCGAAATTGTCGAGGATGTCCTGCACGTTCTGGGAGAAGCCATCGAGATAGGCTTCGAAATCGGCTTTCAGTTGCGCCTGGCTGGCGCGGTTGCGCAGATCGCGCATGGTGAAGCGCGAGGTGTTGTAAAACGCCTGCTCGGCCGCCTGCCGGAGGGCGGCTTCCTGGTTGGCGATTCCGGCCTTGTCGCGGCTGTCCTTCATCGACAGGACGGCGGCTTTCGTGGGTTCCAGCACCGCGTCCAGGCGGCGCAGAACCATCATCGGCAGAATGACGTCGCGGTATTTGCCCCGCACATACAGATCGCGAAGGGCGTCGTCGGCGATGCCCCAGATGAAGTTCGTGATCCAGTTCAGCGGGCGGGCGGCGGCCTGAACCTCGAGCCGGTCGTCGCCGTCCCGGTCCAAAGTCGCCTCGACCTGAACGGTCTGGCTTCCTTCGACCGCGGCATCGGTCCGGATATTTTTAAGTCGCGCCATGCGTCTCCCAGGGATTGACGACTTCAACGCCGCATCCGCCAAAGTCCGCCACATTGCGCGTGGCGAGCGTCGCGCCGCGCGACCGGGCGATGGCGGCGATCTGAGCGTCAGCCTACGAAATTGGCCGGCCGGCCTGACGGCGGCCGGCTGCGAGAGGGGCGAACGTCTCGGCGGCGTCGGAGTCGAACGGGAGGACGCGTCCCCGAAAGTAAGTCTCGAACGCGGTGCGGGCTGCCTGCGTCAGTCTCTCCCGCCGCTTTCCTTCCGGCACCAGGCGATGCCGTAGAGGATTTCCGCCTGGGTTATGGCGGAAACGAACACGGCCGAGGCGGGGATGGCGTCGATCCAGGTCAGGACAGCCGGTTCGGGGGCAGATTTCATCAGCGCGGAGACGATGTCGGTGTCGAGCACGATCGTTCGTCGAACGCCGGCGGTTCGCGCGGGATTTCCGGCATGTCGAATCCGCCCAAAGGTTTGAACAGGGCGTTGATCGCGGTGCCCAGGTTTTTGGGGCCTTGCGGCTCTTGGCTGAGAGAGGAGCGGAGGATGTCGCGCGCCTCGTCCTCCATGGAGCGGCGGTGAACGGCAGCCTGGATGCGGAGGCGGGATTTCAGGGAGTCGTCCAGGTTGCGAATCGTGATGCTCGCCACGGTGCCTCCTCAGTCAGCATTGATGGGGATATAGGCGATGATTGCGGGGCACGCCATCGAGGCTGCGCTACGGGCAGGGACGCCGATCGATGAGACTCACCGTCGAACTTCCGGATAGCCTTTACGTCAGGCGAAGGACGAGGCGATGCGGCGTGGTTGCGAGCTCAAGGACCTGATCGGAGAAGGCTTGCGGCTCGTCCTCGATCCAGCGCCTGACACGGAGCCGAGTCCGAAGCTGTCGGAACTGATGAAGCCCGCACTCGGGTTGGTCGAATCCGGCGTCCCGGACCTCGATTCGAACCCTGGGTGCCTCCAGGGTTTCGCGCGTGCCGGGGGCCATAGTTGATGGGCGCCCGTCGCCAGCAGAGAGTTTTTGGGCGCAGTTTGGGCAATGCACTCCATGAAAGCGCAAGATCATAGATATATACATAGGATTATGGAATATAAACCTACCTTGACACGGTAGGGGTCACAGGTTCAATCCCTGTTGCGCCCACCATCCCTTCAGTCTCACACGCCATCTTTCCCAAGCGAGTCCCGCAGCGCGGCCACGCGCAACGCCGACGCCAAAGGCGTGTCGCCATCTCGCTCGCGGTCGATCTCCGCGACCAGTCCGGCGAAACCGCCCCCTCGGCGCGCGGCCATCGCATCCAGGACCTCCCAGAAGGCGGCTTCCAGCGCGACGCTGGTCCGATGCCCCGCCAGGGAGACGCTTCGTTTGATCAGACCGCGCATTCCCGCTTCCTTTCCGGCCGTTCCATGCTACGCCTCCCGCCATGACGGCGACCATGGTTCTTCGCGCGCTTGCGGTCTTGTGCCTCCTGTTGGGCGGTCCAGTTTTCGCCGCTGTTCTGGAGGCCGGCCCAGGACTGGCGTTTCCCACACTTAGCGCGGCGGTGGCGGCGGCGAAGGACGGCGATACCATCCGCATCGCGCCGGGCGTGTACGAGGATTGCGCGACCATTCGCCAGAACAACCTGACCCTGGAAGGTCCTGGCGCGGAGTTGACCCGTAAGACCTGCGGGGGAAAGGCCATCCTGGTCGTCACCGGCAAGAACGTCGAGATTCGCGGCCTCACGCTGTCCTATGCCAAGGTTCCCGATCGTAACGGCGCGGGAGTCCGCGCCGAGTCCGGACCGCTGCTGCTGGAAAACATTCGCTTCCTGAACAACGAAAATGGCCTGCTGACCGCCAATGGCCCGGACATCGAGGTCCGGGTGAAGAACGCCACCTTCATCGGCAACGGCGAGTGCCGGCCGGTTTGCGCGCACGGCATCTACGCCGGCCATATCGCGTCGCTGATCGTCGAGTCGTCGAACTTCCTCGCGCAACGGGAGGGGCATCACATTAAGTCCCGCGCCAACCGGACCGAGGTGACGGGTTCGAAGATCGACGACGGCTTCGGGGGTACCGCCAGTTACCTGATCGACATTCCCAATGGCGGCACGGTCCGGATCGAAAACAACCGCCTCCGCAAAGGGCCTTCTTCCAGCAATTCGACCGCCATCGCCCTGGGCGCCGAGACCGCCGCGAACCCAACCCAAGAGGTTGCCGTTCGCGACAATGTGTTCGTTAACGACAGCCCCCGTCTCGCGACGTTCGTGAAGCTGTTCTCCGGCGCCTCGCCAACCCTGACCGGCAACCAGTTGACCGGCGTGGTCACGCCGTTCGCGACGGCCCGCTGAGCCGCGCCAAGGCCCATGCCGCCGCGTCCGCGACAACCGGATCGGGGTCCCCCGTCAACCTCGCCGCCACCGGACGCAGCGCCGCGTCTCCGGAATTTCCGATCGCGGTAAGAACATTGCGCACGAACCGGTTTCGTCCGATGCGCTTGATGGGCGAGCCCGAGAACATCCGCCGGAACCCCGCGTCGTCCAACGCCGCCAGTTCCACCAGCCGCGGCCCGATCAGCTCCGCCCGCGGCAAAAATGCCGCATGCGCCGTCGGCGTGGCGAATCGGTTCCAGGGGCAGGCGGCGAGGCAATCGTCGCAACCATAGATCCGGTTGCCCATCAGCGGACGCAGGTCCAGCGGGATAGGCCCCTTATGCTCAATGGTGAGATAAGAGACGCAGCGGGTCGCATCCAGCCGGTAAGGCGCTGGAAACGCATCGGTCGGACAGGCCGCGAGGCACCGCGCGCAGGTCCCGCAGCGGTTCGCGTGCGGCGCGTCCGGCGCGATCTCCAGCGAGGTATAAATCTCGCCCAGAAACAGCCAGGACCCGCGTGTCCGCGATACCAGGTTGGTGTGTTTGCCGGTCCAGCCCAGCCCGGCGGCCTCGCCAAGCGGCTTTTCCATCACCGGCGCTGTGTCCACGAACACTTTGACCTTGGCCTGAAAGCGCGAGGCGACGAAGGCCGCCAGGTGTTTCAGCATGCCCTTCATTGTGTCGTGGTAATCGCGATTGCGCGCGTACGCGGAGATCGTCCCGCGTTCCGGATGCGTCAGCGGTTCCAGCGGGTCGTCCGCCGGCGCGTAGGACATGCCCAGCGCGATCACGCTCCGGGCCTCGTCCCATAGTGTTTGAGGCTGGGCGCGTTGCTCCACCCGTTCCGCCAGCCAGCCCATATCGCCGTGCTGGCCCGCCGCGAGAAACGCCGCCAGACGTTCGCGGGATTCGGGTCCAAGGCGCGCCGCGCAGAACCCGACCGCGTCGAAACCGAGCGCGAGTGCCCGGTCCCGGATCGCATCGCGCGGCGTGAGTGCCAGGAGAATACCTCGGAGGAGGGGAGGGGCCGCTTACACAAGCGGCCCCAGGCTCAGGGATCAGTCGGCGGCGAGCGCCATCTGCCGGCGCGCGATCTGGCGGCCGCAGAAATCTTCCACCGCGTCCGACACCTGATCGGCGTGGCTGGCGAAGACGTGATCGGCGCCTTCGAACACGCGGTAGTCCACGCTGACGTTTTTCTGCGTGTTCAGCTTATCGACCAGCTTGCGAACCGCGGGCTCGGGCACGAGTTCGTCGGTATCGCCATGCAGCATCAGTCCGCCGCAAGGGCAGGGGGCCAGGAAGCCGAAATCATAGTGATTGGCGGGCGGCGCGACGGAGACCCAGCCGGAGACCTCGGGCCGGCGCATCAGCAACTGCATGCCGACGAACGCACCGAAGGAATACCCGGCGATCCAGATGCCGCCATGGCCGGGGTTAACGGCCTGCATCCAGTCCAGCGCGGCGGCGGCATCGGAAATTTCGCCAATCCCGCCATCGTAACGGCCCTGGCTGCGTCCCACGCCCCGGAAATTGAAGCGCATCACGGAGCAGCCGAGACGCATGAACGACTGGTACATTGTATAGGCTATACGATTGTTCATGGTCCCGCCGTGCAGCGGGTGCGGATGAAGGATCAGCGCGACCGGCGCCCCTTGTTCCTTCGAATGATGATAGCGGCCTTCCAACCGGCCATCTGGGCCGGCGAACATCACCTCTGGCATGGCAATATATAACCTGTTTCCTGACAGACCCCGGTCAGCCAAACACACAGGCCACCTTGACCTGCACGCCGCCTACCGGCCCCAATAACCTTATGTTGCGTCTGCCCGGTTTCACCGCGACAGTCCCGACTGGAAAAAACGCCCCGAATGGCGACCGTGGCTCTCCCGGCGGGGATAATTGACTCCCCAGGTCGGGTATTTTAGCCTCCCGATATGGCCACCCGGCGTACGGCTTCCTTACTTCCCCCTCGTCGTGTGACTGGTTCACCATGAACCGAGCCCCTGGGCCATCTCGCTGGCCGATCTCCGCGGCGTTTCGCCGTCATGAGGTCGATCAGCCAGGCGGCCCCGGCGTGGACGACACTATATGACAAACGGTGGCGCAATTCATAATGGAAATGTCGCATGGCCCACATGTTCTTACGTGAGACCATCCTCACATACAGAGAGCGAGATCCCGCGGCTCGTTCCTATATCGAAGTATTGTTTTGCTACCCTGGCGTGCATGCCATCATCTGGCACCGCTTGTCTCATTGGCTCTGGACCCATAATCTGTATTTTCTTGGGAGATTCTCGTCTCATCTCGCGCGCTGGCTGACCGGTATCGAGATTCATCCCGCCGCGAAAATCGGACGCAGGCTTGTCATCGATCACGGCATGGGGGTTGTCATCGGCGAAACCGCCGAAATCGGCGACGACTGTTATCTCTATCACCAGGTCACGCTGGGCGTCGCCCGCGCCATGGGCGGCAAACGCCACCCCACCATCGGCAACAACGTCATCATCGGCGCCGGGGCCAAGGTCCTGGGTCCCATTACCGTCGGCGATAACGCCCGCATCGGCTCCAACGCCGTCGTGGTCGACCCCGTTCCCGCCGATACCACAGTCGTCGGCGTCCCCGCGCGGCCCGTCGATCGCAAACTCCCCCGCCCCACCGCGAAACAAGCGGGCGGCTTCGACCCCTATGGCATGCCCTGCGACGAAAGCCTCGACCCCCTGCTGCGGGATATCGAGGGTCTGCGCGCCGAACTCGCCGAACTCGAAGCGCGCGTCGGCCGCATGCAAACCGCGCCCGTGCCCGACTCGCGCCATACGGCCTGACCGGTATGCAGCTCTCCACCAGAGGCCGCTACGCCGTCATGGCCATGGCCGATCTCGCCTCCCGCCAGTCGATGGGCTGCGAATGCGGACCCGTCTGCCTCGCCGAAATCGCCACCAGCCAGAATCTGAGCCTGGCCTATCTGGAGCAACTCTTCGCCCGGCTCCGCCGGTCAGGTTTGGTTGCCTCCGCCCGCGGACCTGGCGGCGGTTACCGGCTGGCCCGCGACTCGGACCGGATTTCGATCGCGGCGATCATCCATGCCGTGGACGAACCCATCCGCGCCACGCGCTGCGACGGCCAGACCAGCTCTTGCCTCGCCCAGCCCGGTCAGGTGGCCCAGCGCTGCCAGACCCACGACCTGTGGTCCGAACTGGGCCGGCAAATCGGCCTGTTCCTCGACGCGGTCTCCTTGGCCGATGTCGTCCTTGGACGCGTCAAGGGCCGCGCCAACGCACCGATCCCCGGTTTCGCCCGCGCGGCGGCGGAATAGCATGTACTATCTGGACGCCAACGCCAGCGAACCGATGCGGCCCGAAGCGAAGGCGGCGATGCTCGAGGCCTTCGATGCCGTGGGGAACCCGTCTTCGGTTCATGGCCCAGGGCGCGCGGTCAGACGATTGATTGAGGACGCGCGGGAAAGGGTCGCGGCCCGGTTCGGTGCCCGTGGCCAGGACACGGTCTTCGTGTCCGGTGGCACGGAGGCCGACGCCCTCGCGATCCATGCCCTCGGAACCGGCCGCCGCATTGCCATCGGCGTCACGGAACACGATGCGGTGCGCGCCGCCGCGCCCGGGGGCTGGACGATCCCGGTTTCGCGGGAGGGGCTGGCCGACCTCGACGCCCTCCGGGACTGGTTGACCGGCGGTCCGCCCGCTCTGGTCTGCCTGATGCTGGCGAACAACGAAACCGGCGCCATACAACCCGTCGCCGCCGCGGCCGCGTTGTGCCGGGCACACGGCGCGCTGCTGCATGTCGATGCCGTGCAGGCCGGCGGGCGCATCGCCGCCGATCTGGCCGCGCTCGGGTGCCATTCCCTGGCGCTGTCCGCGCATAAAATGGGTGGCCCCAAAGGCGTCGGGGCGTTGCTGCTGGCCCCCGAGGTCAGCGCCATCCGGCCTTTGATTTCCGGGGGGGGGCAGGAACGCGGCCGCCGTGGCGGCACCCAGGCGGTGCCCGCGATCGCCGGTTTCGCCGCTGTGTGCGCGCCGCCTTCGGACCAGGACCGTCTGGCCACCTTGCGCGATCGGGCCGAGGCGGCCGCGGTCCGGTACGGCGCCATCGTTTGCGGCGGCGGGGCACCGCGGCTCGCCAACACCGTGTCGCTGGCTTTGCCGGGCGCGCGCGCCGACGCGCAGGTGATCGCGCTCGACCTGGAGGGGATCGCCGTCAGCGCGGGCGCCGCGTGCAGTTCCGGCAAAGTGCAAACCAGCCATGTGCTGGAAGCGATGGGGCTCGGCGCGCTGGCGGGTCAGGCGATTCGCGTGTCCCTGCCTTGGAACGTCGAGGACGCGGCGATCGACGCGTTCGAGGCCGCGTATGCGCGCATGGCCGCCCGTATGCGGCGGCCTCTGGTTTCCGCCGCCGCGTGATACCATAAATTATCTCATGACCGACCGGCATCACCCCCGCCCGAACCGCCCCGTCTACCTGGACAACCAGGCGACGACCCGCTGCGACCCGCGCGTGGTGAACGCCATGCTGCCCTGGTTCGCCGAGCAATACGGCAATCCCGCCAGCGCCGAGCACGTCATGGGCAAAACGGCCGAAGCCGCGGTCGAGGCCGCCCGCGCCGAAGTGGCCGCGATTCTTGGCGCCGATGTCCGAGAG
Organism: Acetobacteraceae bacterium; assembly: GCA_947474705.1. GTDB lineage: Bacteria > Pseudomonadota > Alphaproteobacteria > Acetobacterales > Acetobacteraceae > Rhodopila. The sequence continues at coordinate 7,836 of CANJJS010000053.1, forward strand.
GTTGTCTTCACCTCCGGCGCGACCGAGAGCAACAACATCGCGATCAAGGGGGCTGCCCGTTACGCCGCGCGCGCCGGCGATCCGCGGCGGCGGGTCGTCACGGTCGCCACCGAACACAAATGCGTCCTGGAATCCGTCGCCGATCTCAGGGACGAGGGATTCGAACCCGTCGTCCTGCCGGTGAAACCCGACGGGTTGCTCGATCCGGATGTGCTGCGGGCCGCGCTGGCGGAGCCCACGCTGCTTGTCTCCATCATGGCCGTGAACAACGAAACCGGCGTGGTCCAGGACATCCCGGCGCTCGCCGCGATCGCCAAGGCGGCGGGCGCGATGGTGCATTCCGATCTGGCGCAGGCCGTGGGCAAAATCCCGGTCGATCTGACGGGCTGGGGAGTCGATCTCGCCTCCGTCAGCGGGCACAAAATCTACGGTCCCAAGGGCACCGGGGCGCTGTTCGTCCGCCGCCGCCCGCGCGCGCGGGTCATGCCGTTGTTCTCGGGCGGCGGCCAGGAACGCGGCCTCCGTTCCGGTACGCTCGCCCCGTCCTTGATCGTGGGGTTGGGTGAGGCCTGCCGCATCGCGCGGCTGGAAATGGAAGCCGACAACGCCCGGGTCTCCTTCCTGCGCGACAACCTGCTGGAACAGCTAGAGCGCCATATCCCGGGCATCGCGATCAACGGCACCATGGGGCACCGGATCGCGGGCAACCTGAACATCACGTTCCCCGTCGAAACCGCGGTGCGCATGCTGGAACGGATGCCGGACCTTTGCGTGTCCACTGGCTCGGCCTGTTCCTCGGCGGAGGTGGAGCCGTCTTATGTGTTGAAGGCGATGGGGCTGACGGAGGCCGAAGCCGCCCGCACCTTGCGCATTGGGGTCGGACGCTTTACCTCGCCCGCCGACATCGACTACGCGGCGGCGACGCTGGCGGCGGCCCATCAGGGTCCCCCGCATGGCGGAAGGCACGCGGGGGACCACCTGGCCGGGATCTGACACATGCCGAAAATGACGTTCATCGAGCGCGACGGAACGCATCGCGAGGTCGACGCGGCCAACGGCCTGTCGGTGCTGGAAATCGCGCATAAACATAAGGTCGATATCGAAGGCGCCTGCGAGGGTTCGCTGGCCTGCTCGACCTGCCATGTCATTGTCGATGGCGACTGGTACAAAAAGCTGAAAACCGCGACCGAGGACGAGGAAGACATGCTCGACCTTGCCTTCGGTCTGACTGAAACGTCCCGGCTGGGATGCCAGATCGTCATGTCCGACGCGCTGGACGGTCTCGTCGTGGCGCTGCCGTCGAGCGTCAACAACATGCTGAAGGGCTGACGTTGAGAATCGTGGTCGCCATGTCCGGCGGGGTCGACAGCTCCGTCGCCGCCGGCCTGCTGCGCGACCTGGGCCACGAGGTCATCGGCGTCACGTTGCAGCTCTACGACCAGGGTGCCGCCGCTGGGCGCAAAGGCGCCTGCTGCGCGGGACAGGACATTCACGACGCCCGCCGCGCCGCCGATCACCTGGGCATCCCGCACTACACGATTGACGCCGAGGCGCGGTTCGCCAAAGCCGTCATCGCCGATTTCGCCGACAGCTATGCCGCCGGGGAAACGCCGGTGCCGTGCATCCGTTGCAACCAGACCGTCAAATTTCACGATTTGACCGTTCTGGCCGCCGATCTCGGCGCCGACCGTCTCGCCACCGGCCATTACGTCCGCCGTGTCGATGGCCCCGAGGGCGCGGAACTGCACCGCGCCGCCGATCCCGATCGCGATCAAAGCTGGTTCATGTTCGCGACAACCCAGGCCCAACTGGAAAAATGTATTTTTCCACTGGGCGGCATGCCGGACAAGCGCGCTGTCCGCGATCTGGCGGTGCAACTCGGCCTCGCGGTGGCGGAAAAACCCGACAGTCAGGATATCTGCTTCGTCCCTTCCGGTTCCTACGCCGACATCGTCGGGCGGCTCCGCCCCGACGCGCTGGAACCCGGGGAGATCGTCGATACCGCCGGGACCGTTGTCGGCCGGCACGACGGCGTGGCTCGTTACACGGTCGGCCAGAGCAAACGGCTCGGCCCCGCGGCGATGGCGGACGGGGAGCGCCGGATGGTCGTGGCGACGGAGCCGGGAACGCGCCGGATTGTCGTTGGTCCGCGCACGCTCGCGACCGATGTCGTGCGTTTGCGGGAGGTGAACTGGCTGACCGCGCCGTCATCCACGGGATTGCGGTGCGCGGTGAAGCTGCGGGCGCGGGACGGGTTGCGGCCCGCGACGGTGGAGATGGACGAAGGCGCCGTTGTTGTCCGTCTGGACGAACCGGCGTTACCGGCGCCGGGCCAAGCCTGTGTGTTTTACGACGGCGACCGCGTGTTGGGCGGCGGGTTTATCGGCCGGCCATAGGCAACGGGTCAGCGTGCCTGGCCGATCCCGAACAGGGTCGAGACGGTCGAAACGCCTCGGTCGAGCACGCCCAGAGCGATATCGGTGCTGAATCCAAACAAAAACGGTGTCACGATAATAAAGGTATTCGTTACGGTTTCGTTGACTTTGTCCGCGGTCGCGTGGTTGGCGCCGGAGACGTAGGCGTAGACGAGTTCGATGGAATCGCGACTGAAACAAACGCCCAGGATGAAGGCGAAGATGAGACCGGTGGTGAGACGGTTGCGGAGGTAATTTTCGTCGTTCAGACGCTCGGCCCGGGTGGGTATGGGGGGAGGCGCGCCGCCGGGCGTCGCGGTGCCGCCGGGTGGGCTGACGGGCACGGGGGCTCCTCCTTCCGTCCGGCTGTTTTGGGTGGTGAGCAGCGATGTCGCGAAAAACGCCGCGACGCCCAGTCCGCCAAGGGCCACGGTCCAAATCAGGGAACTGGCGATTTCGAAGGATTTAAAAGCGACCATGATCCAGGAGGCGGCGTCCGGGCTCACCCCGAACTGGTTTCTGATCAGTTGCGTCAGGCTGAACGTGAAAAACGCCATGAGTAGGGCGACCGCGAAGATTTTCGCCGGCAGGCCGAAATATCTCCGGCATTTCCACAGCAGAAAATCGTGATTCTTGTCCGGGCCGGCGACCTTGAGTTGTTTAACGAGCGCGATGGAGATGCCGTCGAGTTGTTTCCATTCGTCCGGCTGCACCGGGCGCCCCACGAGCGAATGGCGGTACGACGAGATCGCGGCGAGCGAGTAGTAGTCGTCGATGGTTTTCGTATCCGAGACGATGTTCTCGCGGATCAGGAAGGCTTTGATGTCTTCGGCCGCGCGCAACTGATCGACGAACAATCTGTCGCGGACTTTGAAGGAGGCCGTGTTCCGGGCCGGGTCGGTCATGGCTTCTTCCACCTCTGTCGGAGTTTTTCCCATCGCGGGCCAATATGAAGCGGGGAATCGGAATGTCAATATTTGTGTAAAATCCGCTCCGCTCGGTTGGCGCGGGCCCTTCTGGGGCGTCGTCGCTCCTGGTGTCGACTTTGGGAATAGCGGGACTTCTGGGCGGGAAGCGGCGTCGATCCTCGCGTCGTGGTCAGGTGGTTTATTGGGGACGCCGGACGCGCCACGCGATCTGTTCCCGGCGCGTTGGGGACAGATCGATGCAAAGGGAATATCCGATCCCGGCCGGTGCGAGGTGGCCTGGTTCGCCGAAAACCGCTTATCGCCGCCGCCGGACCATCGCGATCAGCGCCCGCGCGTCGAAAGCGCCAAGCGCCAATGCGGCCATGCCGTAAACGCCAATCCCCAGTGTCACCAGTGTAACCAATCCGAACCATCGCCCGAACAGGAACAATGGTGCCTCCGCGAACCACAGCGTCGCCGCCATGGCCATCGCGGCCAGTCCCATTCGCGGCAAACGCCGCCGCAGCGCCGCGTCCGCCATCAGATGGCCGCGACGGTGCAGCACAATGCCAAGTGTCACAATGTTGAAGGTCGAGGCCAGGCTGGTCGCCAGCGCCGGACCGATATGGCTCAACAATGGCAGCGACCCCGCGACCGAGGCTGGCGCCAGCGCCCCCGCGTTGAACACGATGTTCAGGGCGAAATTCACCGCCAGCGTGATCATGCCGATCCGCACCGGCATCGCCGTATCGCCTCGCGCGAACGCCGCCGGCGCCAGCACCTTCAGTAGCACCACGGATGGCAGGCCGATCGCGAAGGCGGCCAGCGACTGCGAGGCCAGCCGCGCGCTCTCCGCGTCGAACGCGCCCCGGCCGAACAGCACCCACATGATCGGATAGGCCGAGACCGTCAGCGCCAGCGCCGCCGGAAGCGTCAAAAACAGCGCGTATTCGATCGCCCGGTTCAGGGACGTCATCGCCGCCGCCTCGTCCCCGCTCCGGATCTGGCGCGACATCACCGGCAGCAGTGCCGTCCCCACCGCGATCCCGATCACGCCCAGAGGCAGTTGCTGGATGCGGTCGGCGTAATACAGCAGCGACACCGTGCCCGCCGGTAACAAACTGGCGATGATCACATCGACGGCCTGATTGAGTTGCGCCGCGCTCGCCCCCACCAGTCCCGGCGCCATCCGTTTAAGCAGCAGCTTCATCGCCGGTGTCAGCCGGGGCCGGGGAATCCGCAACGGCATGCCCGCGCGATGCACGGCCCAGACCAGCAGCCCGAGCTGCACAACGCCCGACGCCGAAACCCCCCAGGCCGCCGCGTGTCCGACCGTCGGCACGAACGGAGTCAGGCCCAGCAACGCCGCGATCGCGAACAAATTATACAGCACCGGGGCCGCGGCCGCGGCCCAAAAATGCTCCATTCCGTTCAGCGCGCCCGACAGCAGCGCGGCCAGACAAATCAGCATCAAATAGGGAAACGAAATTCGCGCCAGATCGACCGCCAGCGCGAATTTTTCCGGGCTCGCCGCGAAACCCGGGGCGAAGACCAGCATGATCTGGGGCATGAAAATCTCGCCCAGAATGGTCAGAGCTCCGAGCCAAAAGGCCATCACGGCGATTGCCTCCTGCGCGAAACGCCGCGCGGCCTCCGGCCCCGAGGTCGCCAGCAACCCCGAAAACTCCGGCACGAAGGCGGCGTTGAACGCCCCCTCGCCAAACAACCGCCGGAACAAATTCGGCAACTTGTTGGCCACGAAAAACGCGTCCGCCACCGGACCCGCGCCAATCAACGCCGCCATCAACATGTCGCGCACAAAGCCCAACACCCGGCTGGCCATGGTCCAACCGCCGACGGTGAGGATGCTCCTCAGCATGGGCGATGGGCCTGAGACGTGGACACGCTGGGGCTCTGCCCCAGACCCAGCGGGGGCTTTGCCCCTCGACCCCACCAGGGGAACGTCCCCTGGACCGCGATCGATTTTGGCCGGTTGTTAAGGGAGGGCCATGCGAGGCTGTCGAAACGGCCGAGATGGCCCTCCCTTAACAGCCGGCCAACCCCGGGGTTCCAAGGGCGAGCCCTTGGCGGGATCGAAGGGCGGAGCCCTCGTGGGGTCCGGGGCAAAGCCCTGGCGCCGCCACCGCTCAGGCTCAATGCCGTGCCGGGGACCATGTCGCCGGCAGGGTGGTCAGGCCGCGCAGGGTGAAGCTTTCGCGCCATTTTGGGGCGTCGACATTGGGCAGGGTTAGGTCTGGCATGCGCCGCAGCAGGGTTCGGAAGACGACCTCGGCTTCGATGCGGGCCAGTTGGGCGCCAAGGCAGAAGTGGATGCCGCCGCCGAAGGACAAAGGTTTCAGGCGTTCGCGGGTCACGTCCATGCGGTCGGGGTCGGGGAAGACGTCCGGGTCGCGGTTGGCGGCACCGAGCAGGGCGACCATCGGCGTGCCGGGCTGGACCGTGGTGCCGGAAAATTCGATGGGTTCGGCGGCCTCGCGCCCGACGATCTGGACGGGGGATTCGTAGCGCAGGATTTCCTCGATGGCGTTCGGGATCAGGCTGGGATCGTCGCGGATGGCGGCCCATTGGCTGGGGTTGCGGTGAAGCGACCACAGTCCGTTGCCGATCAGGTTGACGGTGGTTTCATGGCCCGCGCCGAACAGCAGGGTGACGTTGGCGCGCAGTTCCTCGGAGGTCAGGCGGTCGCCCGCTTCCTCGGCCTGGACCAGCAGGGACAGCAGATCGTCGCGCGGCTCCTTACGGCGCAGGGCGAACAGGCGTTCGAAATACAGCGCGCTGGTCTTGCTGCTCTGGTTGGCGCGGTCGAGTTCCTCGCGCGTCGGCACCACCGGGTTCAGCAGCGCGCCGCCGGACGCGGTGCCGTTGACGAAGTGGTCGCGGTCTTCCTCGGGGATGCCAAGCAACTCGCAGATGACGAGGACGGGCAGGGGGAAGGCCAGATCGCGGACGGCGTCCATTTCGCCCTTGGCCTGAACCTTGTCGAGCAGCCGGTCGGTGATGGTTTGAATGCCCGCGCGCATGTCTTCCATTTTGCGCGCGGTGAAGACTTTCGCCACCAGCCCGCGCAGGCGCGTGTGATCCGGCGGGTCCTGCATCAGCATCATTTTCGACAATTCGACGACCGCGGGTTCGTCGAGCGCGGTCGGCCCGAAGCGGCGGATCAGCGTGTCCGGATTTTTAAAATTCCGCCCCATGCGCCGGTCGCGCACCATCAGCGAAACGTCCTCGTATTTCGTCAGAAACGTCCGCCCCGTGGGATCGGTCCAGACCGGCATCGCGGCGCGGAGCTGGCGATAGAACGGGTAGGGGTTGGCGATGAACGCCGGATCGCGCGGGTTGAACGCCAACATGGGAAAACTCCTTCAGAGAGTCCGGTTCGCGCGGGCGACGATCGCCTCGAACAGCACCTGCGCGCCGGCGGTGGCTTCCTCGGGTTCGATGCTTTCGGCCTCGTTGTGCGACAACCCGTCCTTGCAGGGCGTGAAGATCATCGCCGTTGGGACGTGGCGGGCGACATAGACGGCGTCGTGACCGGCTCCGGAAACGATGTCGCGGGTCGAATATCCCGCGCGCGCTGCCCCTTGCCGCACCAGATCGATGCAGGCGGGATCGAAGGGTTGTGGCGGGATGCGGAACAGGGTCGTCAGTTGCAATTCCACGCCGCAATCGCGGGCGATGAACTCGGCCTCGCGCGGGAATTGCGCGTCGAGCCGGTCGATTTCGGCTTGGTCGGGATGGCGGAATTCGACGGAGAACCGGACTTCGCCGGGGATCACGTTGCGGCTGTTGGGGGAAACGTGAAGCTGGCCGACCGTGCCGCGCCCGTCCTCGCCGCGCGCGCGCATCATGCGGTCCACGAGGTCGATGATCCGGGCGGCGCAGACCAGCGCGTCTTTCCTGGTGGAGGGCGGGGTCGTGCCCGCGTGGCTGTCCTGGCCGATCGTCACCGCGTCGTACCAGACCTGTGCCTGCGCGCCGGTGACGATGCCAATCTGCTTCGCCTCGCGCTCCAGAATCGGACCTTGCTCGATATGCAGTTCGAAATAGGCATCGGCGGGGAAGGGGCGGGCGGCTTCCGGTCCGTGGTAGCCGATGGCGTCCAGCGAGTCGGCGACGGTGACGCCATCCGTGTCCTTTAAGGCGCGGACGTGGTCCTCGGGATAGACGCCGGCCCACACGCCGCTGCCCATCAGGCTGTGGCCGAAGCGGCTGCCTTCCTCGTCGGTCCAGTTGACCAGTTCGACGGGGGCCTCGGTGACGATGCCGAGGTCGTTCAGGGAGCGGATGACTTCAAGTCCGGCGATGACGCCCAGGGCGCCGTCGAATTTGCCGCCGGAGGGCTGGCTGTCGAGATGGGAGCCGAACAGCACCGGCGCGCGGGCGGGATCGCGACCCTCTCGCCGGGCGAACATATTTCCCACCGAATCCACCCGGACCTTCAGTCCCTGGGCTTCGCACTCCGCGCGGAAGCGATCCCGTCCGGTCTTATCGACATGGGACAGAGCGAGGCGCCGCACGCCGCCTTTGGGCGTGGCGCCAATTTCGGCGAAGCTCATGAGGCTGTCCCACAGGCGCTTGCCGTCGATGCGTTGGTTCGTTTGCGACATACAGACTGTTTGCCAGGTCGGGCGGGGGTCCCGCAAGGACTCATTCGGCGCGTGGACGAAGAGCGGGCGCGCTCTGGACCCGGGCGTGGCCGCGTTTTATGCCGGGGGCCAAGAGTCAGGCATCCGGAAGAAGCCGCGCGCATGTCCCAGTTCAAAGTTTTGGCGGTGTTGCCGCTGGCGTTTCTCCTTGCCGGTTGCCATCTGCCCGATCAGCTCGATTTCCGCCCGAAAGCGGTCACCGCGACGCCACCTGCGCCGCCACCCGTGCCGGAGCCGGAAACCCGCACCGCGCTGGTCACCATCGATTACGACAAGCCGAGTCCCGACTTTCGCGCCGCCCTGGCCGGCGCCGTGAAGATCGTGGAACAGCGGCGGCCCGGCGCGCTGTACGACATCGTCGCCGTCGTCGCGACCGCCGCCGAGGCACCGGCCGCGCGCACCCGCGCCGCCGAGGTCATGACCGCGGTCGAGGCGGAGGGCGTGATCCCCGCGCGCATCCAGTTGGGCCTCCGCCTGATCGCCGGGCAGAAACCGCCCCAGGTCCGTGTCTACCTCCGCTGAAGGGCGCCGCTTCTTCGGCACCAAGGCCGAAGGGTTGTGCCTGGTCCTGTTCACCGCCGTCAGTTGGGGCGCGAGCTGGCCGCAAACGAAGTTTTTGCTGAGCCAGTTGCCGCCCTTCACCATGCGTGCCGGCTGCGGCATCGCCGGCGTCGCCTTCGCCGTCCTCGTCGCTCTGGGCCGACGGGAAAACCTGGTCCCGCCACCGGGCCAATGGGGCCGGCTGATCCTGTTCTCCATGCTGAACTACGGATTGTTCATCGTCCTCAGCACCGGCAGTCAGGTCTATCTGCCGGCCTCCGAGGCCGTCGTCATCACCTACACCCTGCCGATCTGGGCTGCCCTGCTGGCCTGGCCCTTGCTCGGCGAGCGCCCGACCTGGATCAAATTCCTGGCCCTGGGTCTCGCCGTCGGCGGCGTCGCGCTGCTGGCCGGCGCGGGCAGTGTCGAGGCGCGGTGGGAGAAACTGCCGGGCGTGGCCATGGGCCTGGTCGCGGCGATGCTGTTCGGCTTCGCGACCGTGGTGGCGAAACGCTGGCCCTTGCGCTTGCCCCCCGCCACGAGCGTGGCCTGGCAGGCGGGGCTTGGACTGATCCCGGTGGGCGGCCTAGCGCTGTTCGAGACGTCGGACTGGGCGCGGGTGACGCCGGTGGGATGGGTCTGCGTGGCCTATGTGGCGACGATCCCGCTGACGGTCGCCTACCTGGCGTGGTTCCGGGCGCTGCGCTTCGTCCCGGCGTCTGTCGCCGCGACGACCGTGCTGGTGTCGCCGATTGTCGGCGTGCTGGGATCGACGCTGGTGCTTGGGGAAACGCTGGGGCCGCGACAGATGGTGGCGCTGGCGATGACGCTGACGGGGGTGGCGCTGGCGGCGCGGGGGTAGGGGCGAGCACCATGTCCCGTCCCGCCCCCCGGCCGTGCGCCGCGAACCGTTATTTCGGCGAGTCCGGCTGTTCCATCAACGCCAAACCTTCCATCGCCAGCCCGTACCCCAACAAATCCTGCATTCGCTTACGCATATATTCCGTGAACATAAGCCGCGTGTAACGCAACAACAGCGTTGGCCGCTTTGTCAGGATTTCCGCGTGTTCCCACGCCCGCGCCAGCACCTTGTCCTGAGGCATCACCTCCGCCACCAACCCCAACTCCTTCGCCTCCTGGGCGTTCAACGTCTGCCCCGTCAGCAAAAAATACCGCCCGCGGTTCAACCCCAGCAGCACCGGCATCACGATATGCATCCCATCGCCCGGCACCAGCCCATTGGGGAAATGCGCGGAGTCCTGAAACGCCGCCGTATCGGACGCCAGAACGATATCCGACAGCAACGGAATCTCCCCGTGCCGCCACGCCGGCCCATTGATCGCGGAAATCACGGGAACCTCGATATTGAGGAGATTCATCAGAAGCGCCCGGCCCTCCCAATGCACCCGGTCGAAGGCATTGGCGGTCAGACCCGAACCGATCGCGCTGGCGCCCGGCGTCGCGCGCGGGCCGGACCAAATGTCGCCCGTCGCGGTCAGGATGACGACACGGTTTTCCCGGTCGCGGCCGACATCGGCGAAGGCATCGGGCAACTCGGCATGCGGCCCAAGCCCCCATTGAAACGGACCGTCGTTCGTATGGAAGCGCATTTCCAGAATGCCCCGCTCCCGGCGCATATGGATGCAACTGTATTTCTTCGCGTAGTGTTCGAAGCTGCTCATCGCGGTTCTCCTTGTCGAGTTCTCGTCAGAGGGGCGGGCGCGCGACCGGCGCCCGCAGATGTCCGGTTTTGATCCAGATGCGGCAGCCCTCGGGACCGGCGGTGGCGCGCAACGGAGCGCCAGGTGGCAGGCGCAACCACGAGCCCGCCACGAAGGCTTCGCCGCTTTCGTCGAAAGACCCCGACAGGACCAGGATTTCGGCGCCATCCACCGGCGCGGCCTGGATCGTGGCCCCCGGCGTCCATGTCTCCAGACGAACCGTTTCCCGGGCGTCCTGGAACAGTTCCAGCGCCGACACACCCGGACCGTCCGCCGCGAACACGCGGCCGGCGGTGTGGAGCCGGATCTCCGTCCGATCCCGAAGATCGAATTGCCAGAGTTTTACAAACAGCACGCAACCCGGCGCGGAACCGGGCGTATGACGCGAGGTCGGCGGATTGCGAATATAGCTTCCGGCCGGATAATCCCCGTGCTCGTCCGAAAACACGCCGTCGAGAACGAGAAACTCCTCGCCGCCGTCGTGGATGTGCGGCGAGAAATTGGAGCCGGGCGCGTAACGGACGATGGTGGTCGCGCGCGCGACCTCGCCGCCGATGCGGTCGAGCATCCGCCGCTCCACGCCGGCCATGGGGGAGGAGACCCAGTTCAAACCGGCGGAATGCACCACGGCCCGGCGGGTGAAATCGGCGTTCAGCTCCATGCGGTGTCGTTCCTTACATCCGGTTGCCAATGGCGTCGCGCCGCCAGATCGCCGCGCGCCACCAGGCGCCGATGGCCAGTGTCGCGGCCAGCCCGAAAATACAATAGGCGCTCGCCATCGCGGTATAGCCGTACCATTCGATCAGCGCGCCCGAGGCCAGCAGTCCCATCGGCAACCCGTAAATCGCCAGCATGCGCACGCCCATGACCCGGCCGCGATACTGGTCGCCCGCGACCCGCAACAGCATGACCGCCAGCGGCACCATGGTGAAGCTCTGCACGAACCCGCAGCCCGCGAGCATGATCCCGCCGAAGATGGGATCGGGCACCAGCACGAAGACCTGCAACAGCCCGTACCAGATCACCGAGGCCAAGATCATCGTCCGTCCCGCCGGCATCGACTGGCCGAACCAGCTCACCGCCAGGGACCCGATCAGCCCGCCCACCGAGAAACAGGCGGTCAGCGCGCCAAGACCGGTCTGGCCGATATGGAAGACCTCGCGCGCGGTGTAGGGGAGCAAAGCGCCGGTCAGCGGCAGCGCGGTCATGTTGAACAGGAAGGCCAGCCACATGCCCGCGTGCAAACTTGGGGTGTGCCAGACATGGGTCAGACCTTCCGCGACCTCTTTGGCGAAGGACGCCTGGCCGACCCCGGCGGCGCGCTTATGGACCAGGCCCGCCCCGCCCAGTGCTGTCAGAAACAACCCGCCCGCGTAAAGCAAGGTGACGCCCGCATAGACAGGCGCCAACCCCCAGGCGGCGATGGCCGCCGCGCCGGTCAGCGGTCCGACGATTCGCGCCCCGTCCGCCGTGGTGCGCGCGACTCCCATTGCCCCCATTAACTGACCGGCGGGCATGATCGCCGCGACCAGCGCGTTGCGCATGGCGAGGTCGGAGGGCCGCACCAGGCCGGCCAGCGTGGCCACGATCATCACATAAACCGGCCGCAACGAGTCCGTGAATGTCAGCACGGTCATGACAACAGCGAGGCTCGTGTAAACCGCGCGCATCGCGCACAGCACGTTGCGGTGTCCGAACTTGTCGCCCGCCATGCCGAACATCGGCGCGATCAGTGTCCCCAGGTAACGGAGCGCGCCGAAGAGGGTCAGTAGGAGAACCGATTGGGTCTCGACCAGGATGTACCAGCCGAGCGCCAAAATCTCGACCTCGATGCCCCAGTTGATCAGCAGATCGGCCGGGAACTGGAACAGAAACCCGCGGACCCGGAACGGCGCGATCAGGCTGGGCTTTTGGGGCGTGGGGGGAGGGGAGACCAAGCGGCGTTTCCAAAATTGCGCCGGCCGGTGCCGGTCGTTGGCCCGATCCTGCCACGCCGCCTCCAAACGCGCGAATCAGGCGCGGCGGCCGGTCTCCGTCGTGGACAATCTCGCGAGGGCGCGAACTCGTCCGTACCCGCGAGTCACGCTTTCGGCGGTCGTGCGCGCGCCATACGATTCACGCGTCGCCGCCTATCGCCGTCCGGATTGGCGACCCGTGCCGCGGGACGAATCCGTCCCGATCGGCCCTCCGCCCTGGGCCTGGATCAGAACCGCAGCGCGTTATGCGCCAACAGATCGGCGAGGCTGAGAGTCCCCGTCCCCACCAACGACGCGATCCCGGTGCCCCCGCCGCTGCCAGACGGCGCGATCGCCAGCGAGGTGGCGCCACCGTTACTCGCGACTTTCAGGTAATTGCCCAAGGTCGCGGTGGCCCCATTCCAGGCGGTGGCGGCCAGGGCGGCCCGAATGTCCAACAGGTCGTTGTTGGTCAGCGTGAAACCGGAGATCGTGTCGAACCCGGACCCGGCCGCCGGCAGGACGAATGTATCGCCACCGGAACCACCGAAGATCGTGTTCTTGCCACCGCCCGCGTCAATCGTATTGCCGGCCCCACCCACGGAAATCGTGTCGTTGCCAGACCCCGAGACGATGAACGCCATCCCCTGGGTGCCGAAGACCTGATTGCCGCCATTGCCCAGACGAATAATGTCCCCGGTCCCGCCAATGTTCACGGTGGCGTTGCCGTTCCCCAGCGTGACCGAGGTATGCCCGCCCGGCGAGCCCATGATCGTCACGTTGCCGTTGCCCGCGACAATCGTGTTCGACCCGCCCCCCAGCGTCACCGTGGCGTTGCCGTTCCCCAGCGTGACCGAGGTATGCCCGCCCGGCGAGCCCATGATCGTCGCGTTGCCGTTGCCCGCGACAATTGTGTTCGACCCGCCCCCCAGCGTCACCGTGGCGTTGCCGTTCCCCAGCCTCACCAGGCTGAACCCGCCCGGCGCGCCAGTTACGGTCGCGTTCCCGTTCCCCGCCGCCACCGTGTTGTATCCGCCGGACAGCGTGACCGTCGCGTTCCCATTGCCCAGAATGACCGCGCTGTAGCCTCCGGGCGCGCCAGAGATCGTGGCGTTGCCATTGCCTTTCGCGATCGTGTTGATGCCGCCGAAGGCCGTGGACGCCATTCCGTCGGAGACCGTCAGGGCAAAGCTGGTGGCGAGCGGGCTGCCGCCGCCCGCGACCGGCGCGAACACCAGAGCCTCCAAAGCCTGAGTCAGCGCCGCGGGTGTCGCCGCCGCCAGCGTGTAGGTTCCAACACCGGTCTTGATCAGGCCCGCGCCCGACAGAAGGCCATTCGCATCCGTTGCCACCCCCCCCAGCATTCCGCGTCACGATCGCCGCCCCGTCCTGAGCTCCGAAATCCGCGTCCGTCACCACCACGCCCGCGAAAATCCGGAGCGGCCCCGCATTCCCCGGCGTCTGAGCCGGTCCCACCACCGTGATGACCGGCCCGTCGTTCACGGATGTCGCGACAATCGAGGTCGCGGCATCCGTCGACACCAGGAAGCCGTCATCCACCGCGATCGAAAGCCCCGTCGTCACGGTCTGCCCAGGAAGGACCTGATTGGCGGTTGGGGTGAAGGTCAGGGACGCCAGCGCGGCCGAGACCGAAGCCGGAGATCCGGCCGCCAGCGTATAGGTGCCCACCCCGGTCTTGATCAGCCCGGCGCCCGACAACAGGCCGTTCGCGTCGGTGGCTCCACCGCCTGATGCGGTCAGGGTCAAGGTCACTGCCTCGGTCGCGCCGAAATCCGGATCGGCGATCGCGACGGCGGCCAAGGGATGCAGGGTCGCGTTGTCGGCGACGGCCTGTCCGGCCACGGTGCCCGCGATCGTCGCGGCGTCCTCCACCGACAGCGCCACGACCGACGTCGCGGTGTCCGCGACGGATACGAACGCGTCGGCCACTGTCAGCGCGAACCCGGTCGTTACGATCTGCCCAGGGGTGGTCTGGTTTTCGGTGGGGTGGAAGATCAGCCCGCGCAATGCCGCCTGAACCTGACCCGGTGTGCCCGACACCGTGTAAATCCCGGTGCCAGAGTCATAGATGCCGCCGCCCAGATTGGAGAGCACGCCATTGCCCGCCGCGGACAGCGTGACGGTGGCGGTGTCGATATCGCCGGCATCGACGTCCTCGATGGTCACGGCGGCGAAAGGCGCGATCGTGTCCTTGTCGGAAATCGCCTGACCGGCCAGCGTACCGCCGGCGACGGGCGCGTCGTTGGTGTTGACGACGGTCGCGTCGAACACGTCCGATGCGGATTTACCGAATTTGTCCGTCGCCGTTACTCGCAGCGACACGGTTCCGACATCGCCGTTCGCGGGTGTGCCGGAGAATGTCTGGGTGCCCGCGTCGAAGCTGAGCCAGCCGGGCAGCGCGCCGCCGTTGGCGAGGCTCGCGGTGTAGACCAGATGCGTATCCCAGGGGTTCGGATCGGCGAAGCTCTCGGCGAGCACGGCGAAGACGAACGCCGAGTCCTCGAAGGTCGAGACATCCGGGATCGGCGCGGCCAGGACCGGCGCGTCGTTGCTTTGAAACACCGTCAACGCGGCGGGATTCGACGCCGCGGTCAGCGGATTGACGTCTTTCACCATCGTGGTGCCGGCGGCGGTGCCATCGGTGATCCAGACTTCGATGCCCGTCGTGGGGGTGAACGCCTCGAACAACACGCGCCCATCGCCGGTGGCTTTGAACGCCTTGGGGGAGGAGCCGGTGGCGCCCGGCACGATGTCCCGCACCAGCGAGGTACCGGCGGCGGTGCCATCGGTGATCCACAGTTCCGCGCCCGCCGCGGCCGTGGTCGCGGCGAAGACGGCCCGTCCGTTCCCCATCGAGGTCGTATAGGAGACGTAGCTGCCCCCGCTCCCGGGAACGATGTCCGCGAGGAGCGATGTGCCGCCCGTTGTGCCGTCCGTCACCCAAAGCTCGGTGCCGGTGCCCGGCGCATAGACCGACAACACGGCCTTGCCGCCGCCGATCGTGGCGGGGTTGCCGAAAAACGATCCGTAAACCCCCGGCACGATATCGCGCACCAGAGAGGTTCCCGCGCCGGTTCCATCGGTGACCCAGAGTTCGTTCCCGTGCGTTCCGTCGTCGGCGCGGAATATGGCCGTGCCGTTGCCAAGGTCGGTGATCAGATAAGGATTGCTGGCGCCCGCGCCGGGACGGATGTCCGTCAGCAACGAGGTCCCGGCCGAGGTTCCGTCGGTGACCCAGAGCTCGCTGCCCTGTGTCCCATTATCCGCGCTGAACAGCAGCCGTCCGCCGAACGCGGTGATCGCGGTTATATACGAATTGCCGGCCGCGCCAGGTTTGATGTCTTTCAACAGAGACGTGCCGGTGGCGCTGCCGTCGGTGACCCAGAGTTCCGAGCCCTCGGCGGAGGTCCGCGCGGTGAACACCGCCCCGGTGCCAAGCGGGCGGAAGAAGGTGGGATAGGACGAGATCGCGCCGGGCTCGATGTCCTTCAACAGGCTGGTCCCGGCGGCGGTGCCGTCGGAGGTCCAAAGCTCGGTCCCATGCGCGGCGTCGAAGCCGGTCAACAGAAGTTGTCCGGACGGCAGCACCGCGCCGATCCCGGTGGCGCCCACCGTCGGGGCGAGGCTGGTGCCGGCGGCGGTGCCGTCGGTGACCCACAGCACGCGCCCGGCTGGACCCAGCGCATTGAACATCGCGCGCCCGCCGCCAATCGGCACCGCGTTGCTCGGCCCGCTGCCATTCAGTCCTGGGTTGATATCCCGCAGCAGCGACGTTCCGCCCGTCGTGGTGTCGGTCACCCAGAGTTCGTTGCCGTTCACCCCGTCATTGGCGACGAAGGTGAATTTGCCGCCACCGATATCCGCGAACACCCGGTTCTGTGTCGGCGCCAGCGTGTTCGACCCGGCGTTGAACAGATTGACGTCGCCCGCGCGATGCGTGCCCGCCGAAGTGCCGTCGGTGACCCAGACCTCCGTCCCGGTGAAACCATCGTTCGCGGCGAACGCGAACTGCCCGCCGCCCAGTGCCAGGAACGACGCCGGATTGCCGCTGGCCGGCAAGGAGGGGCCCGACGTGTTTAACGTCGTCAGCGGGTTGATGTCCTTGAGAACACTGGTCCCGGCGGCGGTGCCGTCGGTGATCCACAACTCTCGCCCCACCGTCGCGTCCGTCGCGGCGAACAACACCCGCCCATCCGTCACCGCGCCGATCAGCGTCGGCGTGCTGCTGCTCGCGCCCGGGACGATGTCCTTGACCAGCGAGGTGCCCGCGGCCGTGCCGTCGCTGACCCACAACTCCCGGCCCGTGGCCGCCGACCCCAGCGCCGAAAACACGAATTTCCCGCCGGGAAGCGGGATAAAGGTTTGCGGCCCGGACCCGGCCGCGCCGGGATTGATGTCCAGCACCCGCGAGGTGCCCCCGGACGTGCCGTCGGCGATCCACAGCTCCACGCCGCTGGTGCCGTCGTTGGCGGCGAACACCGCCTTGCCACCTCCGATCGCTGTGAAACCGCTGGGCGACGAACCCGCCGCGCCCGCGCGAATTTCCGCGAGTTGATAGGTTCCGGCGGCGGTGCCGTCGGTCACCCAAGGCTCGGCGTTGCCGTAGCTGTAGGTCGAAAACACGACCTTGCCGTTGCCCAGCGCGGCGCCGCCGGACACGCCATTGAAGTTGGCGCCGCCTGACGTTCCCGGGAAGAGGTCCTTGACGAGCCCCGTGCCCGCCGAGGTTCCGTCGGTGATCCAAAGTTCCCGGCCCGTCGCCGCCGTTGTGGCGCTGAACAACAGGCTCCCGCCCGGCAGACGGAAAAATCCCTGCGGCGAGGACGACGCGGTGCCCGCCGCGATATCGGCCAGCAGCGACGTGCCCGCCCCGGTGCCGTCGGTGACCCAAAGCTCGGTCCCCGTTGTCCCTTGTGTCGCCGAGAACACCGTCCGGCCATTCGGCGCCGCCGCGAAATTGGATGGCGCCCCGCCGTTCCCGACCGTCAGCCCCCCCGAGACCACCGTCCCTGGGTTTATGTCCGCCAGCATCGATGTGCCCGCCGCGGTGCCGTCGGTGATCCAAAGCTCCGACCCGTTGGTCCCGTCGTTGGCGCGGAACAGCGCGCGTCCCGGCGCGATCGAGAAGAACGAGCCCGGCACGCTCGATCCGGGGACCAGCGAGCCCAAAGACGGGGGGAGGGTGCGAATGTCGCGCAACAGCGAGGTGCCCGCGGCGGTGCCGTCGGTGACCCACAATTCGGTGCCCGCGATATTGTTGTTCGCGGAGAACAACATCAGACCGTTGCCCAGGTCGAAGAATCCGGTCGCGCCGCTGGTGCTGGTACCCGCGAAAATGTCGGACAAGAGCAAGGTGCCCGCTTCGGTGCCGTCGGTGATCCAGGGCTCGGTGCCCGTCAATCCATTGTTGGCATTGAAGATAATCGTTTTCGGCACGACATGTCCTCCCACCCGGTTGTGGGGAGCATGCGGCATTGATTCGGAATATGCAACATATCATATTTTGGGTTCGGAAAGAAATCTCGTTTCGAGAATCAATCTTCGGAGGAGATTCGAATCGTTGTTTTAGATCGAGCGTGCCGCTCAATGGTTGCGTTTCGCGTCCGGCCCGATTGTCCGGTGTTTTTCGGCCCTCCAGCGGCCGCTCGCGCCAAGTTTGCCATTCCGGTGCGCGCGCCTGGGTCTGGCGGTTACGGGACGGCGACAGCGCGCGGCCCCGCCGCATATCGATGCGCGGGCGATCGGGTGTGAGATGTCCGGCGCGCGGCGCCGGGGGCGGTCAGCCGCCGTAGCGGGGATCGCGGTAATCGATCACCTGGACGTCTTCCGAAACCGTATCCAGGACCGCGCAGCTCAGTTGCCGGTCGTTGCGGCTGTCGCGCGCGTCGCCCGCCGAGCCCGGATTGATCACCAGCACCGAACCCACGCGCTTCACCACCTGGCAATGGGTATGGCCGTAAAGCACGATATCGGCATCCGCCTCGGCGAAGCGGTCGAGTTTCGCGCTGTGCGGGTGGATATACTCGCCGCGCGGTTCCCAGGGCGTGGAATGGATCATCAGCAAACGCCGTGTCCCGAGTTCCAGATATTTGCGATGCGGCTGGCTCGCCAGGAACGCCAGCAGGTCCGGATCGATTCCGGGCCGATCGCGCGCGCGCTGCCCGGCGGGGGACATGAAGACTTCCTCGTGATTGCCCTGTATGATGTGCGCCTTGCGCTCGATCAGCCGGGTCACGACGTCGTTGGAGAACTGGTATTCGAAAATACTGTCGCCGAGACACAGCAATTCGTCGACATCCCCCATCGCCGCCAGAGCGAGGTCGAGGCCCTGAACATTGCAATGCAGGTCCGAAACAATTCCAACTTTCAAAACGCGTGCTCCGTATGTGGGAAGCGCAAGGGATGTCCCCAAGGGACGCCCCGGTGCCGGACGAGCGGCCAGGCCGCCCCGCCCGGGGCGAAGCGCCGCCACCGGCGGCACGCCCGCTCGCGAGATTATTTCGGCGTGTGCCGGTCCAGGAAGGCGATGACCCGGGTCCGCTGCTCTTCCATGTGCTCTGGCCCGCGCCAGTTCCGGACGACCTCCATGCCGGGGATCAGCCGTTCCAGCTCGGCGCTGGTCGCGGCCGGGTGCGGGATATCGGTGCCGGGCAGGAGGATTTTCGGAATGGGGCAGTTCCGGACGAAATCGCGATCGGCGCAGAAGACGAAATCGCCACCCCACATGTTCTCACTGAAACCGCGGATTTTTTCTTCGCCGAGGTCGGGGCGTTTGGCGCGGATTTCCGCGCTCCACGCCACCGCGCCTTCCGGGAAATAGTTCGGGTGATCTGGATGCAGGCCGATCGGGTTTTGCAACACTTCCGCCGTCACCCGGCCGGGCGCCGCCTTGCCGGCCATCAAACAAAAGCTGCCGCCGATGCAGCCGCCAAGGACGTGGAATTTGTCATGGCCAAGGTGGTCCATCAGCGCGATGTGATCGGCGGCGTAGGTGTGCCAGCCGTGATCGGCTTCGATGGCGCATTTCGACTGACCGGCGTTGCGCTGGTCCATCGCGACGACGCGATATTTGGACGCCAGGACATCGGTCCAGTCGCACCAGGAGCGTTGGGGCCCCTCGGCGGGATGGTGCCACATGGCCAGGTTGGACCGCAGGCCGCCGGGGGCGAACAGCAGCATCGGATATCCGTTGCCGAATTCCTCGTAATATATCTCGCCATCCGGGCGTTTCAGCATGGGCATGATCGGGCTCCTCGTCGGTTTTTTATTTTGGTCCCAGCAGCAGCCGGGCCT
Organism: Acetobacteraceae bacterium; assembly: GCA_947474705.1. Taxonomy (GTDB): domain Bacteria; phylum Pseudomonadota; class Alphaproteobacteria; order Acetobacterales; family Acetobacteraceae; genus Rhodopila. The sequence continues at coordinate 27,355 of CANJJS010000053.1, forward strand.
GCGCGGCATCCGCCGCGATTTGCGCCTTCAGTTCGTCCAGACCGGAGAATTTCACTTCCGGGCGGATATAGGCGATCAGCGACACCGCGATTTCGGTGCCGTAAATATCGCCGGAAAAGTCGAACAGGTTCACTTCCAGGCGGCTCTCCGGCCCCGCGTTGACCGTCGGGCGGCGTCCGATATTCGCGACGCCGTTGTAAACCGTGCCGTCCGCCGTCCGGATCGTCACGGCGTAGACGCCTCGGGCGGGCTCCAGGTGGCGGCCAAGGGCGACGTTGGCGGTCGGAAAGCCGATGGTGCGGCCGCGTTTGTCGCCATGGGCGACCTCGCCGCGGATGGCCCAGGGGCGGCCGAGTTCGGCGGTGGCGCGTTCGGGGTAACCGTCCTGGAGGGCGCGGCGGATGCGGGTGGACGACAGCGGGCCGCCATCGTCGGTGACCGGCGGCACGCGGGTGACGCCGATGCCAAGGGCGGCGGCGCGCGCGGCCATGAACCCGGTGTCGCCGCCGCGGCGGTGGCCGAACGCGAAGTCGGCACCGGTCGTCAGATGACGCGCGCCAAGGCCGCGATGCAGCACGTCGCCGACAAAGGATTCGGCGGTCGTCAGGCTGAATTCGTGGTTGAACGGCAGTTCGAACAGCAGGTCGCAGCCCAGCGCGGCGAGGGCGTCGGCCCGCTCGGCGGACAAGGTCAGCCGGAACGGCGGGTCGTCCTGGCGAAAGATTTCCCGCGGGTGCGGTTCGAAGGTCAGCACCCCCAGCGGCGCCTCTGGCCGCGCGGCCTGAGCGGCGGCCAGCACCGCGGCGTGGCCGAGATGCACGCCGTCGAAATTGCCCAGCGCGAGCGTCGCGCCCCGGGCATCGGCGGGTAGATCCCGCCAGTCGCGGAACACGCGCATCAGCCGCGTTGCCCGTCGAAGAGAGGTGCGAGGTCGTATCCGGTGCTCATGTATCGTCCCATTGCGTTCGCGCGCGCCTTTCTGGCGCGGTCCGGGCCTGGGATCAACCGCGGCGCGGGCAACGGGGCGTCGATGCGCGGAGATCGCGCCCTTACCGGCCCGCCCGTCCGCCTGGACGGGTCAGCTCGCCGGCTGCGCGGAGACCGTCAGAATCGTGGAGTGGATCAAACCTTCTCGCATCAAACGCACCTCGACCTGATGGCCGATGCGTTCGGGCGCGAGAAAAGCCCGCAGCGCGTGGTTGCCGCTGGTCGACGCCCCGTCGAGCGACAGCAACACGTCCCCGGACCGCAAACCGGCCAGGTCCGCCGGCCCGCCGCGGGTGACCCCGACCACCTGCCGCGCGGTGCGCTGGCCCGCCCGGTGCGCGAGGTTTTCCGGGACGGTGATGGGTTGCAAGGACACGCCCAGCCAGCCGCGGTTGCTCCCGCCATTGGCGACGGGAACCGGACGGGTCCACTGCACCGGCTGTTCCGCCACCGGTGCCGGCGTGGCGGGTTGGGTCATCGCGGGTTGGGCCATTGCCTGGGACGGCATCGCGACCTGTGGGATCGGCGCCACCGTCGGCAGTGTCATGGTCTGCGCCGGCGAGGCGGCCGTGCCGTTTTGCTGCCCCGAAGTCGCCGCCTCGACGAACCGGGCGATGGTCCCGTGCGGCACCACGATGGCGTCGCCGCCCGGAGACACGCTGGCGAGGCCCAGCAGCCGTCCTTCCGCGTCCAGGACCATGCCGCCATGGCTGACGCGTTTCCCCGACAAATCGAGGGCGATCGCCGTCCCGGTCCCGCCACCGCCATGTGTCCGCGGAAACCCATGGATCATCGTCAACCGCGCGGTCGGGCTGCCGTCGAAGTCCGCCGCCATGACCATCACCAGCGAGCCGATCGTCGCGCTCCGCGCCGGTTCCGGCGCGTTCAGCGGCACCGAACTGTCCAGCAGCAAGGAGGCGAGGTTGTTGACTGGGTCGCGCGGGCCGGGCCGGGCGGAGATCAGCGCGCCGCTGGCCAGGACGATCGTGTAACCGGCCGCGGCGGGCAGCGCCTGGTCAGTGGTCACCACCAGGTCGTTGCGCCACAAAAAACCGGTGACATGCATGTTCTGGCCAACCCGGATCGCGGTCAGCGCGGGCGCGGCGGCGGCCACCAGCAGCGTCACCGCTTCGGATACCTTGCCCAGAGAAAGCGTCATCGGGTCGTGCCTCGGTTATGGGGCGGGTTATCGCCCCGCCGAACCGAGGGGCCGGTTCCGTCGACGTGCCGCGCCGCATCCTGTTTTGCCAGACCTTCGCGCGAATGTGAACAGTCCATGGCGGCGGCGTTAAACAGAAAATATGTAAGTGTAGCATCACTCAAGATAATGGTCCCGATATTTATCCCGAAGCGTTGTTTTTTGGATTTTCCCGGTCGCGGTATGTGGCAATTCCGGCACCACCAGGACCGCGTCCGGCAGCCACCATTTCGCGACCTTGCCCTCGAACATTTGCAGCACGGACTCAGTTACAACCGTATGTCCCGCGCGGGCCACCACCAGCAACAATGGCCGCTCGTCCCACTTCGGGTGGCGCGCCGCGATCACCGCCGCTTCCGCCACATCGGGATGCGATACCGCGATGTTTTCGAGCGCGATCGAACTGATCCACTCGCCGCCCGATTTAATGACGTCCTTGGAACGATCGGTGATTTCCATGAACCCGTCCGGATCGATCGTCGCGACATCGCCGGTCGCGAACCATCCGCCCGCGTCCAGCGCGCTGCCCGGTTCGTCGCCGTAATAGGCGCTGGCAACCCAGGGGCCACGGACTTTCAAATCGCCGAAGGCCTTGCCATCCCAGGGGAGCGCGTTGTCGTCCGCGTCGACGATCTTCATGTCGATGCCCGGCAGCACCCGCCCCTGGCGCAACATCTGCCGCGTCGCTTCGGGCCCCGTCAGCCCGGTCTGCGCCGGTTTGGGCGCGTTATAGGTGCCGACCGGACTTAACTCGGTCATGCCCCAGCCATGTTCGACCCGAACATCGTACTCGTCCCGGAACGCGTCGATCAGAACCGGCGGCGCGGCGGACCCGCCGGTCATGATCCGTTTCACCGTGTCGAGCCGCGCCCCGCTGGACCGGAGATGTTGCAGCACGCCCAGCCAGACCGTGGGCACGCCGCAACTCAGCGTTACCCGCTCCTCGTTAAACAACCCGGTCATGGAGGGACCGTCGAGATGCCGCCCAGGCAGCACCAGCGTCGCGCCCGTCAGCGCCGCGGCATAGGGGATGCCCCAGGCGTTGACATGAAACATCGGCACAACCGGCAGCACGCGCGTGGTGGCGCGCATGTCCAGCACATCCGGCAGCGCCACGGCATAGGCATGAATGACCGTCGAGCGATGGCTATACAACACACCCTTCGGCCGACCCGTCGTGCCCGAAGTATAACACAGCGCGCTCGCGGTGTTCTCGTCGAATTCCGGCCAGGCGAAATCCTCTCCCGCGGCGTCGAGCAGCGTGTCGTAGCAGTGCAGCCGCATGCTCGGCGTCAGCGCCACCTCGGGCATGGCCTCCGGCGCGCAGAGCAACACGACATCGCGGACATGCGCCTTCGCCGCCTCGGCGATCGCCCCAATCAACGGCACGAAGCTCAAATCCACGAACAGCACCTTGTCCTGGGCGTGGTTAACAATGTAACCAATATCGTCCGGATGAAGTCTGGGGTTGATTGTATGGCAAATCGCGCCCATACCCGGCGCGGCGTAATACACCTCCAGATGCCGGTACCCGTTCCACGCCAGCGTGCCCACACGGTCGCCCGCCACGACCCCCAGCCTCGCCAACACATTCGCCAGTTGCCGCGACCGGCGCTCGACATCGGCCCAACTGTGGCGGTGCGTGGTGTTTTCGTGCGTGCGGGAAATCACCTGAGCGCCGCCGTGGTGCCGCGCGGCATGGGTCAACAAGGACGAAATGGACAGGTTCCGGGATTGCATCAGGCCAAGCATCGCGTTTCCTCCTGGGCTTTTTTTCGCGGTCGTGCCGATCATACGGCGAAATCGGCGGATTGGATGCCCCCGGCGGCGCCCATTCCACCGAATTTTTCTTTCACGGAGCCAAAATGCCCCCGATGCCGTGGGGCCGTAACGGCCGCGTGCCATGACACGGGTCGATCGGGCCACCGGGCGTGGCAGGGAGAATATATTCGGCGCCCGGCCTGCCCATGATGCCGGGGCCGGTTGCGAACCGGCACGCATAGGGTCAATCAATGACCCATCGCGAAAACACCCATCGAGACGCGCGGACACCGCGGCCACCAGATCGGAAGGAAACCATCCATGTCGTCCGTCATGATCGTCACCGGAGGCAGCCAAGGCATCGGCGCCGCCGTCGCCCGCATGGGGGCCGCCCGAGGATACCGGGTCGCGTTGACCTACCAAAGCAACCGGGCCCTCGCCGATGCCGTGGTCCAGGACATCCAGACCGCCGGCGGGCAGGCCATGGCGATCCAGGCGGAAATGGCCGACGAAGCCTCGATCCTCGCGCTGTTCCGCACCGTGGACGCGGCCTACGGACCCGTCACCGTCCTGGTCAACAACGCCGGCGGACCCGGCCCCACCCGCAAGCTGGACGACGTCACCGGCGAGATCCTCGACCAGGTCCTGGCCGTCAACGTCCGCGCGCCCTTCCTGACGATCCGCGAGGCCGCCGCGCGCATGGCGACCGACAAAGGCGGGAAGGGGGGCGCGATCGTCAACGTCTCCTCCCGTGCCGCCGAACTGGGCGGTGCCGGCGAGTGGGTCCACTACGCCGCCTCCAAAGGCGCGCTGGACAGCCTGACCATCGGCGCCTCGCGCGAACTCGCCGCGCGCGGCATCCGGGTGAACGCCGTCTCGCCCGGCCTGATCGAAACCGACCTCCACGCGCGCGCGGGCCTGCCGGACCGGCTGACCCGCCTCGTCGCCGGCGTGCCCATGGGCCGCACCGGCAGCGCCGAGGAAGTGGCGGCAGCCGTGCTGTGGCTCGCCTCCGACGCCGCGTCTTATATCTCCGGGGCGATCGTCCCCATTTCGGGAGCACGCTGATGAAATCCGCGCTGATCGTGGGAACCGGGCCGGGCTTGAGCGCCTCGCTGGCCAGGCTGTTCTTCAAGAACGGATTGCAGGTGGCCATGGCCGCCCGAGACCCGGATAAACTGGCGAAACTGGCCGCCGAAACCGCGGGCGTCACCTTCGCCTGCGAAGCCACCGAACCCGAGGAAGTCGCGGGCCTGTTCGACGCCGTCGAAGCCACGATCGGCACGCCCGATATCGTCGTTTACAACGCCAGCGCCCGCGCCCGAGGACCTGTGACGGACCTCGATCCGGCGGAGGTCGCCCGCGCGATCGCGGTCAGCGGCTACGGCGGCTTCCTTGTCGCGCAACAGGCGGCGCGGCTGATGGTGGCGCGCGGGTCCGGCGCCATCCTTCTCACCGGCGCCTCGGCGAGCGTGAAGGGGTATGCGAATTCCTCGGCCTTCGCGATGGGGAAATTCGCGCTGCGCGGCCTGGCGCAGAGCATGGCGCGGGAATTGTCGCCGAAAGGCGTGCATGTTGCCCATTTCGTGATCGACGGCGGAATTAAAAGCGCGACCCGTCCTGAACCGAACGACAATCCGGGCTCCCTGCTGGACCCCGACGCGATCGCCGAAACCTACTGGCACGTGGCCAATCAGCCGCGCAACGCCTGGACCTGGGAAGTCGAGCTTCGCCCATGGGTTGAAAAATTTTGACAAGGAGAAGGAAACGCTTAAATCCAGCCTGTAAGCTATGAGGTCGGAACGTGTTGACACGACTACGAATCCGTAAGCTTAAGGCATTTCCGGACGCGGACATAGAGCTGGGGCCAGTCACGGTGTTGTGCGGACCGAATAATTCGGGAAAAACTGCTGCATTACAAGCTATCGCTCTTTGGCGAATGGGCGTGGCCGCTTGGCGAATGGAGCGGGGTGACGGATCGACGGCGCGCAAACGGTCAGGGGTCGCGATCAATCGCCGTGACATGGTCGCGCTTCCAGTGCCACATACCAATCTACTCTGGCATGGAACTCGGACGAGGGTAGCGGCCTTACGAAATGGTCACACCATTACACAAAATCTGCGCATAGACATTATAGCCAACGGCATAGGCAGTCAGGGGGAATGGGAATGCGGTCTGGAGTTCGATTATTCCAGCTCCGAGGTCATCCATGTACGGCCATTGCGATTCTCCGATTCGTCGGAGCCTGATCGAATGTCCGTGCCTGAGGCGGCGTTCGATGTACGTGTCGCATTTCTGCCTGCGATGTCCGGTTTGGCCGCTGTTGAGCCGAAATGGGAGCCCGGCCGGATCGAAGTGCTGATAGGCGAGGGCCAAACGGCTCAGGTCCTTCGTAATTTGTGCCTCCGTCTACACGAGCAGCATCGCGATCGATGGGACCGGCTAGTGGACTTAATGTTAAAACTTTTTGGAGTGACCATACAACCGCCGGCCAATGTTGTGGCACGTGGAGAGGTTACAATGGAGTACTCATACAATGGCGTGACTCTCGATTTGACCTCCGCGGGACGCGGACAGCAACAAATTCTCTTGTTGCTCGCTTATGTGCTCGCACATCCGGGATCAACGCTCCTTCTCGATGAACCCGATGCCCATTTGGAAATTGTACGTCAGCGTGAAACATATAATCTTCTTAGCGAATTAGCACAGCAGAATGGGAGCCAAATCGTGGCCGCCAGTCATTCAGAGGTCATTTTGGAGGAGGCGGCTGGAAAAGATACGCTGGTTGCATTTGTTGGGAAGCCGCACCGTATGGATGGACGGGGCTCTCAGGTGAAGAAATGGTTGGCGGAATATCCGATCGATCACCTTTACCAGGCCGAGTTATCGGGTTGGGTATTATATTTGGAAGGCTCAACGGATCTGGCTATTCTGCAGGCCTTTGCGATGAAACTGAATCATCCGGCCGGGGTGATACTGGAACGCCCCTTCGTGGTTTATGTCGCAAATGATCCGAGCAAGGTTCAACGGCATTTTTACGCATTACGAGAAGCAATGCCGGATGTCACGGGCATTGCATTGTTCGACAGGTTGGATCGCCTGCCAAGGGAGATTGGCGCCGAGGCTATGATGTGGTCCAAACGGGAGATTGAGAATTATCTTACAAAGCGCGAAGTTTTGGAGGCTTGGGCCCAAGAAGACGAAGGAGACGATTTGTTTGCACAAGGGCGCGTGGCCGAGATGCAAACCGCTTTGGAAGCAATTGAAAATGCGCAACTGCAATTGGGGCGAGACATTTGGTCGCCGGATATCAAGGCGACCGACGAGGTACTCGATCAAATCTTTCGGCGATATTTTCAGGCTACCCGACAGCCATTGCGGTTCAGAAAAACCGACTACCATCGAATGGTTCGGTTCATACCGCGGGAGGAAATCGATCCTGAAGTGACGGAAAAACTCGATCGAATCGCGAAGGCTGGACAGAGGGCGCAACCTCGTGTTTCGTGAAACCGCAAGGTGTAATGAAAGGCATGCAGCGCAAATCGACGTCGATTGAATCGGACGAGCAGGCGTTGAATAAGCTCCGCTCGAGTTGAAGATTGGGAAAAGCGCCGCCTGAATTGTACAAGAGGTCACCAATATCGGGAGGGTCCCGAAAGACCCACCCGTTCTATTGGTGCCGCGAAGCGATCAAAGCTTCTTCGGGTTACCTTTTTCGACCTTGAAACGCGTGCCCGTGCCGGACTTGTCGGTGAAGTTCGCGACGTCGCCATCGACCTCGACCGTGTAACAGTCGGGATCTTCCTTCGGGTACAGGAAGCAGGCCTTCCCACCGTCGAACGACCACTTGCCCGATGACAGCTTGCTGCCATGCAGCGTCTTCACCGTGCCGTTGTCCATGTAATAGTCGGTATAATCCTCGCCATCGACCTTGCCGGACACCGAGTTCCCAACCAGCGCCGTCCAGGCGGCAAGCCCGGTCAGCTTGCCCGCGGGCGCGGCGGCCGGGGCGGCGGCGGCCGGAGGCGCGGCCGGAGCAGGCGCCGCCGCGGCGGGGGGCGCCGCCGGTGCCGGTGCCGCCGGGGCGGCTGGCGCCGGAGCAGGCGCCTGGGCCAGCG
>CANJJS010000054.1 GCA_947474705.1 Acetobacteraceae bacterium
GAGATTTTCACCCCGATTTCCGCTCTCTCCCATCCAGATTCTCACGCGATATTCTATGGCATACCCGTCAAAAGCCGGCGGCAGGCGTCCATGTCGTCGCAAACCATCGGCATGACGAACAGAGGCCATTCGCGACCAGGAAACAGCATATGCCACGGCCGGCTATCGGCGAGGTCACTGACGTTGCCGCAGTTCACCGCCCCGATCGTACACACGTTCATTTTGTAGCCTGGGCTGGCGGAGGGCTTGATATAACCGGCGAAGGCCGCTTCGACCCCGGTTTTTCCATTGATCGTGCCGGTCAGATTCGCGCTCCCGGGACGGCTGTAGGTCACGTCCGACGCCCGCACGGCGATCGCGCCAGACCCGGTGCCGCCGTTGTTCAACCCCAGTATCAGCCATGTGGCCGGACCGTTCAGGCCGAAACCAGCATCGAATTGCCTGGATGCGGTGGTGTCGATCCGCGGGACGCTACTGGGACCATTCAGGCCGCTGACCGCGAGCGAACCTTTTTGAACGAAATTCGCGGCGGAGAAGTACGCGCCCCCTTGCGCGCCCGGAGTCTGGGGCGTGTTGAATGGCAGGTCCGAGATCGCCAGCGTCGTGTTCGGCCGTATCGTACAATCGGTGACAATTTTCGCGCCGGGAGCCGCGGCGATCGCGCGCGTTGCATTCGTGACCACGATCTGGTGCGCGCGCAGGGTGTTGCTCAATGTCAGGTCGGCCGCGTTATTCAACGCGAATGTCCCGTTCGCACCGGCGACCGCGATACTTCCGATCGACCCGATCGCATTCGCGACACCCGCCAGCGAGACCGAACCGACGAAACCGCCCGAACTCGTCAGCGTCCCCGTCGTTAGCGTCCCGGTATCGAGCTGGGTCATACCACCGGACAGCGTCGCGATATCCACCGTCCCGGCGGCCGTCGCGCCGACCGTTCCAGCCAGTGCCAGCGATTGACCGTTCACGATCTGGAGCAAACCGCCGTTTGCGGTGAACCCGGCGATCATGCCGCTTGCATTCGCGATGCCGAGCAAGGACGCGTTACCGGCGATACCGCCGCTGCTGGTCAGCAACTCGGCCACCGGTGTCGCGCCGGCGGCCTGTATCAGGTTCCCGGCACCGATGCCGATATCCACGGTTCCTCCGCCGCCGGCGGTATTGAGACCCGTTAGCGTCAGCGCCGCGCCGTTTTTCAGCTTCAGGTTCCCCGTGGCGACGGTAAAGCCGCTCAGGTTCCCGATCGCGTTGGCCGCGCTGGTCAGCGTCGCGCCAGTCGCGACCGTTCCCGTTAAGGTCGCGGATCAGCGGGTAGCTGGCCTGGGCGCCGAAGACGGTCGTGGTGCCCAGGTACCCGGTCGCGGCGAGCGCGCCCGTGGGGTTCACCCGGCCATGGCTACCGTGGAATTTGACTCTGAGGCCGGACGAGCCAACGAAAATTCTTCCGAGATCTGTTCGAAATTCTGGCTGTTGGGGAAGGTGTGATAGAAGGTAAGCTCGATCCGTTCGCCCAACCCGGTGAAGCTGTTGAGAGCCAGACCCGTCAGCGCCTGATTCGGCCCGGTCTGGTGAAACGCCCGGTTGTCCGCCGAGATGGAGCCGGACACCGGCGCCCGCTCGGTCTGCGCGTGCAGGATCATCGCCCCGGGTTCGCCGTCGACCGGTTGCGGCACGGTGCGCAGGGCGATGCCGGGAATATCCCGCGCAAGCAGCAGATAGCGTTCGACACGGCTGGAATTGAACGGCTGCTGGTCCGGCTCGGTTAGCCGGTTCAGGAAGCGCAGCACCTGGGCGCGGGCAGCGCCGATCTCGCCTTCCAGCCTGACTTCGGCGATGCGGCCCTCGGTCACGATGAAGCGGAGCCGGCCCGCGCCGTCCAGCTTGACCGAAACCGTTGTCAGCACGAAGCCCTTGGCGCGATACAGGCTAAGGATGTCCAACCGCGCCTTGTCGATCTTCGGCAGAGGAACGGCGGGACCGATCAGGCCGCCGATACTGGCGTCGATGTCGCTTTTCGGCACCGCGTCGGCGTAACCGCGTTCGACGGTCGCGGACGTGACGCGCACCGCCACGTTCGGGACGTCGCCGCCGGTGGCGGGCAGCAATGGCGCCCCGGCGGCGGGGGAGACCGAGGGCAACACCGGAGGGGCGATGCGAGGCAGTGGAGACCCCTGCGGGAGTTGCGGTAGTCCGGGTGTTTGCCCATGTGCCGGAATGGCGGCCGTCAGAAACGCGATGCTCACCCACGCACAGGCGCCGGAACCGGCGGACTGCCGACTCCGATAGAGATTCCGGCCCATGGCATCCTGCTCCCCGTCCGATGGCGCCCTCAGTCATGGGTGAGTGTGCAAAAAATGCTGGGGTATAAAATACGGCACGTGGAGAGCAGCGCAAGAGAACGTGTGAGTGTGTGCCTTCAGTAGGTCTCACATTATTTCGTTATTGAGACGATTTTCTGGTCTTCCCGCCTCGGAGGATCGACGCTCCGGCTGGGGTGATTCAGACTTCCCCGGATTCCACCGAGATCGGGCGTTCCATGGCAGGTATGATCCGCGAACGTGTTTTCTCCGTCGCCTGGTCGGCGAGAATATCGCCGGACGGGGTCTTTCGGTTCATCGTCCTCGGGCCGCCTCGATTGCCGGGAGACGAAGTGTTCGACGATCGTGCAATCCAGGCGACGTATGGGCGTGAGCGCGGTCTTGTGGGACACGGCGACCACCTGAGGCGCGTTCGCGCCGGCCAACCGGCCGGACCCGTTGGACCGGCGCACCTCACATGGTCGTTCGCCGTGACCGCGAGGATCGAACAGGCCCTCGGCAACCGGGCACGAAACCTACCGGCGGCCGGTGATCTTGTCCCACTCTTTCACGAATTGCGAATGTGTTTTCAAAAACGCCTCCCAGTCGTCGGGCACCATCAACTTGTGATCGCTCAACGGTATACCGCCAGGTGGCGGCGGTACATCGGCCCTCGCCGAATAGTTCACCGTCGACTGGGTCATCGAAATCTGGCCCGGAACACCCAAAAACCAATCGACGAACAGCCGCGCGACTTCGGGATGCGGCGCCTTGTCGACCACGCCGATCACCCCGGGCGCGACCGCCAAACCCTCCTTCGGAACGACGAAGACGATCGGCGCGCCTTTCGCCTTGGCGATCAGATAACCGGAATACTGCGCGGTGGAAATCACATGGTCCTGACCGCTGATCATGCGATCGAACTGTTGCACATAGGAGTCGAACCCCCGCGGCTTCAACGCGGCGATTTTGGTCCAGTAATCCGGTCCGTACATTTTCAACAGATTATACCAAACCGCGTGTTGCAGTCCGGACGTCGACAGTTTGAAATTGATCACCTCGGTCCAGCGCGGATTGGTCATGTCGGCCCAACTGGCGGGCGCTTCCTCGGGCTTCACGAGGTTGGGATTGTACGCGATTCCCGCGATGATCTCATTATCCCAGGTGAAAAACCCCTCGGGCGTGCTTTTCATATGCGGCTGATAATGCACCATCTCCGGCGACATATATCGCGCGTAACCGCCCCGTTTCTGAAAATCCAGCGCGAAGCCGATTTCGGTTAAAATGAGACTGTCCGGCACGTAGGTTTTGGCCTGCCGCTCCGCGCTGAGCCGGGCGTAGAGCGCCCCTGTCTGTAAACGTAGAAACGTGGTTTTGATTTGAGGAAACGCTTTGCGAAAATCCGCGAGATACTGGGCCTGCGAGGATTCCGTGTCCGGCGCGTAATGGACCAACTGCCCTTCCTCGAAGGCCTTCTCCACGTTCGCGCAGGTTTTGAAACCATCCATCTGACGGGGATTGTCGCAGGCATCCGCCTTTCCCGACGTGGCGAGCGCGACGATGACAGCCGCCAGGGCCGTGAAACAGCGGCGCATCATATTCCACCTCCGGTACGCGGTCGCGGGACCTTCGGCAATTGTATCAGGGCGTTCTCGATCCTTGGCATTGGCTCGTCTCCCGGCGTTTGAACCCATCGTGCCGCGGCCGGCGCGATGCTCCAAGCCCGCTCATTGCCGGGGCACCGCGGGTTGATTACGGTTCGATGACAGAGCCGGTCCGGATTCCCCGGCGGCGAGCCCAAACGGACCGCGATCGCCAGCGTGTTGGAACTCGTGCATCTCAGCCGCCGATTTGGCGATACCTTGGCCGTCGCCGGCGCGAACGCGCGCATCGGCCCAGGGGAAATGATCGGCGTGATTGGGCGGTCCGGCGCGGGCAAATCCACCCTCCTGCGGCTGATCAATCGGTTGATCGAGCCGACATCCGGGGCAATCCTCGCGGACGGGATCGATGTCACTCGATTGCGCGGCCGCGCGCTGCGGACCTGGCGCGCGCGTAACGCGATGATTTTCCAGCAGTTCAACCTCGTGAACCGGCTGGATGTGCTAACGAACGTTTTGATCGGCGGGCTGATCCGGGTGCCCACACCGCGCATGCTGGCGCGCTGGTTCACCCGGCCCGAGCGCGAAGAGGCCTTGTCTCTGTTGGAGCGTTTCGGCCTGTTCGATGTCGCGACGCGGCGCGCCGGCGATCTGTCGGGCGGTCAGCAGCAACGTGTCGCCATCGCCCGGGCGCTGATGCAACGTCCACGCACGCTGTTGGCGGACGAGCCCATCGCGTCTCTGGACCCGATGAACGCCAGGCTGGTCATGGACACGCTCGCCGAGTTGAACCGGCGCGACGGAATCGCGGTCGTCTGCAATCTGCACACGCTCGACACCGCCCGCGCCTATTGCCGCCGGATCATCGGTATGGCCGGAGGACATATCGTCTTCGACGGGCCGCCCGATGCGATGGACACGGAAGTCCTCGCGCGTATCTACGGCGAGAGCGAGACCGGAATCGACGAGCGGCTGACCAGCCTTGGCGTCGCTTCCCGGACGGCCTGATGGAAAATACGATGTATGGAAGGACTTCCCGTATGCGGCGTCGTGAGTTGGCGGGTTTCTTCGCCGTATCCTTATCCGTGCCGGGACTGGCATGGGGGCAGGACTGGAAAGGCCAGATCAAAGAGTTTCGTATCGGCCTTCTTGGCGGCGAAAATACGCAAGATCGTTTGAAACGTTATGATGCATTTCAGAGATTGTTGCAGGAGGCGCTCAGCATCCCGGTGAAACTTTATCCCGCCGCCGATTACGCGGGAGTCATGCAAGGCTTCGCGGCCGGACAGATTGATGCGAGCGAAATGAGCCCGGCCGCGTTCGCCGGCACCTGGCTGGATTGCCATTGCGTCGAACCGGTGGTGGTGCCACGGGAAAAGGATGGCTCCATCGACTATCTCGCGGTGATGGTAACCCGGAAAGATTCCGGAATCGTATCGCTGGAACAAATGAAAGGCCGCTCGTTGGCGTTCACCGATCCGAATTCGGCGTCCGGGTATCTGCTGCCCAGCGCGTCGTTGCGCGCGAAAGGGATCGATCTGACCGACGGAAAATATTTCTCGCGTGTGGGTTTCTCCGGCGGACACGAACAAGGAATGATCGCCGTTCTGAACCGTCAATACGATGCCTGTGTCGTCTGGACTTCGGGCCTTGGCGATGAGGCGGCGGGCTTCACCCGAGGCGTGCCGCGCTCGATGGTCGATAAGGGCATGTTGAAAATGTCGGATATCAACATTATCTGGCGCTCGGCCAAAGTACCCAACGGGCCCTGGACCGTACGGTCCGCGCTGCCGCCCGGACTGAAACAGGCATTTGGGGATTTCATGCGCGCACTGCCAGGCTCGCATCCCGACATTTACAACGCGGTCGAACAAGGGGCGGGCGTGGGATACCAAAACGCCACTCTGGATATCTACAAAGACATGATCGAGATGCGAGAGGCCGAGCGCCGCGCCAACCGGCGGTAGCGCGCCGGCGCATCAGGCGGCGGCGCGCGCTTCCTCCTCGTCGAGCAGGGCATAGCGCGTCACCCCGCGCAAGGTCACGATGACGCGGGTCCGGCCGTGGCAGCCCAGAAAAAGGCCGGCCGGAAGCTCCGCGTCGCCATCGGTCCAGCGAATATCGCCCTCGGCTTCGTGGTCGTGGAACCCGTCGGCGAACCGCTCGTCCGACGCTTCAAGGACGTTCGCGCGGGAATCGGAGATCGCCGCGATCCCGGCCACCGGCACGCCAAGGGCGCGGAAGTCGCGGACGAGACCGAGTTCGGCGGGAACCGAGGAGCGGGAAACCAGGCGAACCGGCGTCCCCAACAGAGGCAGGTCGAACACATAAGTCTGGCCATGAACCTCGGTTGGCGCGATCCGCCGGCCTCCCGACAGAACATGTAACCCGGGATCGTCCGTCATGGGCACGGGACGGCCCGGCCCGGCTCGATCCAACAGGCGGCGCCAGACATTGTCCACCGCCGCCCCGCCGGTCAGGACAGGCGCGTAATGGTCCAGCGGCGGCAGGTCCCAGCCCTCGTTGGCATTCTGAAACAGCCAACGGTTGCCGTCGTCGCGATAACTTTCGGCGGGCGCTCCATTGGCCACCAGCACATCGTGCCGATCAAGTTCCACATGATACAACTTTACCTCCTGGGCGTGATCGTCCCAGCGAATGGACCGATGATTGACCAGGAATTCGACGGGAATCAACACCTTGTCCAACCAGAATGCATGACATTTGGTAACGCGCAATTCCTTGTATGGCACGCCATCCGCGATCGCCCCGGGCCGGACAATCACCGGCGTCGCGGCGGAGCGCCGGCCACGGGTGGCGAGAACCTGGCCCTTGCCAATCCAGGCGATGGGCCGGATTTCGCCGGACCAGGTGATAACGCGGTCGCCGGTTTTCAGGTTTTCCACGGCCACCTCGCCGCCGGGCGTCCGGATCAGCGTATTTTCCAGGAAGCAGAAGGTCCCGGTCGCCGTCGTGGTCGCGGCGGAACTGGATAACACGCCGTCGTTCACGGTCCAGGAGATCGAACGGGTCGGATTCGCGCCGCCGTTGGTGGGGTCTTTTCCGGATGTGGCGATGGTCACCGAGCGCAACACCGTTTGATAATGCGCCACGGTATCGGACCCGGTCAGGGTAAGGGTGTAGGTTCCGGCCGTGTAACTGGAATTGATCGACGTCCCCGTCGTGGTCGCCGCCAGCACGTCGCCGTCGGACGCGAAGGTCCCGCCGGTGATCGCGATCGTGGCGCTGGACAACAACCCCGAGCTGTCGGGCGCCGTGACCGTCGCGGCCGGCGCCAGCACCACGGCCCCCGCGCCACCGCCATAACTCACGGTGCCCGTCGCCACGACCGTCGGGGCGGCGTGCACCACGTTCAGCACGCTGGTTTTCGCCGAACTGGTCAGCCCGCCATCGTTCGAAATCCAGGTGATCGTCCGGCTGGTCTTGGTGTTGCCGGCGGTCGGATCGCCATTCGACGGGCTGAAACTGTAGGAGATGGTTCGAAGCGCGGCCTGGTAATTCGCCACGCTCGCGGTGCCGCTGAGCACCAACGTGCCGGTCGAGGAATTGTAGCTGCTCGAAATCCCATTCTGCGTGGTGAAATTCAGTACGTCGCCGCTGACGAAATTCCCGACGGAGATCGTCGCCCCCACCTGATTGGCGCTGTCCGCGTCGGTCAACTTCAGCGCCGAATCCAGCACCGGTGTCGCGCCGCTGCCACCCGTGAAGCTGATCGTCGCCGCCGTCACGATCGACGGCGCGACCGGCGCCGCCGCGACCGTGATGGTGGAGGTCGGGGACGTGCTGGAAATCAACCCGTCGCTGACGGTATAGGTCAGGGCCCGGGTTGTGTTCGCGCCGCCGTTGCGCGGATCGGACGCCGTCGAACTGTATTTGACCGAGTCGATCACCGACTGGTAATGCGCCGCCGTATCGACCCCGGTCAGTGTCAGGGTCCCGCTGCTGTAGCTGGCGGTGATCGTGGTACCCGAGGTTACCGCGGTCAACGTATCGCCCGCGAGGAACCCGCTGGAAATCACCACCGAGCCCTTGGCGATGAACGACCCGCTGGCATTGGTCACCGCGGCGGAGGGCGCGACCGCGACGGCGGTGCCCGACGCGGTATAGGCGACGGTGCCGGAGGCGGTGACGGTTGGGATCGTTTCGACAAGCAAGGAGTCGATCAAGAGGCCGCCCGTCGCGCCGTTTAGCGCCGGCGCGGCGATCGTTTGCACGTTCACGGCGGCCGCGACGCCCGAACCCGCGATCGTCCCGCGATTCAGAAGATTGATCGAACTGCCCTGACTCGGGTGGTTCATCCAAAAGATCGAACCGGTCGAGGCATCGACGGCGAGGCCCGCCGTTTCCGTGCCCAGGAGCGCGGACCCGGCGTAAAGGGTGGAAACCGTGCCAAGCGAAATCGTCGCGTTCGCGCCGGGATTCACGATGTTGACCGGCGCCGCGAAAATCCCTTCGTTGGCATTGGTGGCGCCGTTGAAAATATCCCAATAAAGCGTGCCGTTCGAAAACGCGATGTTCCGCATCTCGAATTGGGCGGCCGATGTCCGGAGTGGCGTGATGCCGCCGGTCAGAACATTCCCGACCCATATCGTACTGGTGTTGGAGGCGCCGATATAATCGGCCATGAAAATCAGATTATCGGCCAAATCCAGCGCGAGGTTTTTCGGAAATTGGCTTGAGGCGTTCGTGAAACCGCTGCTCAGGGACCCGCCAAGCGCCACGGCCCGGTTGCCGCCAATCACCTGGGCCGGAGTCGCATTGGCCGCCGTACCGACTTTCCACACGCCGATATTGCCGAGCAACGTCGCATTGGTCGTCGGACCGGTGAATTCGGTATAGTACAACTCTTGCGTGGCTTGATCGAATTCGAGATCGTTGATCAGGAAAGCGACAGTAGTGCCAGCCAGCGTGGTGCCCTGGTTTTGAATAACGGTCATTGTGCCCAGAGGCGAACCGATATCGCCTTGCAGGATGCGGTTCGAAATGGTCGAGGAACTGTTGTTCAGATAATATTTTCCGGTCGCCGGATCGATCGCGATGCCGCTCGCTGCTTTGCCGGCAAAGGGCGATGTGGGTGTCGTTGTCCCGAGGGCTGAAAATTGCAGCGTCGTGGTCGACACCAGAGACGTTCCGCTGATGGTGGAGAACTCCGCCGCCAGAGCGGGTTGGCCCGATGCCCCCATTGAGTAGAACAATTGCGTCTGCGCGACCGGCAACAACCCGGTGAAGGATTGTTCCGCCGCGGCCGTGAACGGCACCGCCGAGGGACTGCCTCCGGTATTCACGTCGAGCACGAAACTGCCGCCCGAGGCCGCCGCGCCGATCAGATGCGACGACGCCGCGACCGCCACCCCGCCGGCTTCCGACGAGATCCGCCCGACAAATGCCACGCCCGCCGCGTCCTGGGCCACATCGCAGGCATAAAGCTGAATGTCGCCGCCGGGCCGCAGCGCCCGGCCGATGGTGTAAAGCTGGTCCCGGTAGCCCTCCAACGTCGCGTCGGTCAGCCAGGCGGAGCCGATCTTCACCATCCCGTCGGCGCCATGCGACACCAGCGCGACGGTCGCGAGGTCCCGCGCCCCGTTCGCGGCCAGCCAGGCGACGATCTGATCCAGGTCGTTGGAAGACTCCGACAGGACGACGGCGATCACCCCGTCCTGAACCTCGGTGGCCAGTGACTCCGCCCCGGCGACCCCGCCGTCGATGAAGACCACGCGCCGCCCGGCGGCCCAGATCTGGGGCGCGGCGTCTGGCGTGGCCGGGGACGGAGCAGGGACAAGCAGCGGCGCGGCGGGCGCATCGGCCCATGGCCCATCGACAATACCGGCATTGATCCAGGCGCCGCCCGCCAGAGATGCAAGAAAGTCGCGCCTATCGCCCCGGTCGGCCATGATCGAGTTCTCCATAAAGTACAGCCAGAGTTTACTCCGCCGAAAGTAGACCGGAAAGCCGTTTTTTCGCCGAATCCCGCCGTGGGAGCCGGTCTTCGCGGCCAAACCGTTAATTTGCCGTTAAATCAACGGTATTCATTGGCGGCGGTGCCTGGAAATCCCGTTTATGGGCATAATTCCCACGAAATTGGCCCCGCCGATGGCGCGCTCGAAATGCGCCAATATGATCGACAAGCCACCATTTCAGATATACGGTGTTTCCGTCGGCGCGCGGACATATCTGCATACCATGGTCTGCGTCTGGCGCGGCGTGGTCCGGCGGGTAATCCGCGCGAACGTGGAACGCAAACGGGAAACACACCACATGCAACCATATATTGGCCAGATCCTGGCCGTCGGCTTCAACTACGCCCCGATCGGGTGGGCGATCTGCAACGGGCAATTGATGTCGATCGCGGAATACAGCACGCTCTACGCCCTGATCGGCACCACCTATGGCGGCGACGGCGTCTCGACCTTCGCACTCCCGAACCTGCAGGGGCGGGTCCCTCTGTCCATGGGACAGGCGCCTGGCATGCCCAATTATGCCATCGGGCAAATGGCGGGTTCCGAAACCGTGACGCTGACGCCCAGCCAATTGCCGTCGCATACGCATATGGTAACCGCCTCGTCGGCGGCCGGCACAACGAACACGCCCGCGAGCAATACCTTGCTCGCCCAAAATCCGCAGTCCGCGGCGAAACTCTATGCGCCCTCGTCGCAACTGACCCCGTTGAGCAACGCGTCGATCGGCGCTTCCGGCGGAAACCAGCCGCATGAGAACCTGCAACCGCTGCTGGCGATCAACTTCATCATCGCGCTGGAAGGCATTTATCCCTCTCTCCAGTGACCCGGCGCCTCCGCCGGTCCTCCCCGTCCTCTCGATCAGGAAATCAGCATGTCTGAACCATTCATCGGGCAACTCGGCCTTTTCCCCTACAGCTTCGCGCCAAACAATTGGATGGACTGTAGAGGCCAGTTGCTGCCCATCGCGCAGTATTCCGCGTTGTTCTCCTTGCTCGGCACGGCCTATGGCGGCAATGGCACGACGAATTTCGCGCTGCCGAACCTTCAGGGCAGAGTCGCCGTGGGCTATGGCAGCGGCGCGGGTCTCTCTACCTATGAGATCGGCGAGATGACGGGAGCTCCGTCCGTCACGCTGCTGCAATCCGACATGCCCCTGCACAACCACCCGCTGAACGCGACCCAGGAGCAGGGCACGACGAACATTCCGAACAACGACGTCTACCTCGCCAATGTCTACACCCCACCCGAGGAAATTGGGGGGCCCCAGGCCCAGGGCAATGTCTACGCGGCGCCTCCGGCGACGACACCGATGGCGCCAACGTCCATCAACGTCGCCGGCGGCAGTCAGGCGCACAACAACATGCAGCCTTATCTGGCTTTGCGGTACTGCATCTCGCTGGCCGGCATATTTCCGTCCCGGGGCTGACGGGCTGCGCGCTGTTTCGAACATTTCTCGGAGTTTGGACCCATGTCAGAACCTTTTCTTGGCGAAATCGTCGCATTCGCTTTCGACAGAGCACCCAAAAACTGGGCTTTTTGCCGCGGGCAGCTCATGTCCATCGCGCAAAATCAGGCCTTGTTCTCCCTTCTGGGCACCACGTTCGGTGGCGACGGAATCACCACTTTCGCGGTTCCCGACCTGCGCGGGCGGGCCGCGGTGGGACAAAGCACCGATGTCCCGCTTGGCGAGGCCGACGGCCAGCCGGCGCATACCCTGGCCTATACGGAAATGCCGACGCACTCGCATATCCTGTTCGCGAACGCGCACCCCAATCCCGCGACCAATGTCTACACACCCGACGGCACGGTGGTTCTCTCGACAACGACGGGAACGGACCTGAACGGCAACCCCGCGACGTACGATATTTACGGCACCGGGTCGGCGAACACGGTCCTGGGGACGGCGGCGATCGGCAATGCCGGCGGGAACCAGGCGCACGACAACATGATGCCGTATCTCGCGATCAACTATTGCATCTCGCTCCAGGGCATCTTCCCGTCCAGGGGTTAGTTGAACACGGCCTGATAGTCCTGCCGGTCGCGGGCGGGCGTATGGATCGGGATGATGTAAAACGCGAAGCTGGGGCCGTCCGCCCCGGCTTTCGCCGCGTAAAATCCCTCGGGCATAACGTTGTCGCGCGGGCCATGGAACACCAGCGTGAACGGCGGATGCGCCGACCCTGGGCGTTGCACCCCATGCCTCACCTCCACCTCCGCCAGGGTCAGCGTGCCGGCCCACCCCTCGAAATGGAACAGCTTCCCACGATGCGGCAGGAAATCTTCATGAGTCTGGATATCTGTCATGGGTTCGTGCTCCGCGCGCTGACAAGGGGCGTATAATGGGCGGACGCGAAAACGGGAAGACGGCGCTCCCACCGGATATCGCGGTTCGACCGGAAAGCCCGGCGGACGAGGGGTTTTTGTTCGCACTGTTCGCCTCCCACACGGCGCCCACTCTGGCGCATCTGCCGCTGCCGCCGGCAATGGCGGAAAATCTGATCCGGATGCAGTTCGCCTCGCAAACCGCGTCCTATCGCGCCGCGTATCCCCGGGCGCGGTTCGAGGTTCTGGAGCGCAACGGCGTGCCCCTGGGCCGTCAGGTCATCGACGAGGGCGGGGACGCGGGCTGCGTCGTCGATTTCGCGTTGCTGCCGGGGGCTCAGGGGGGCGGGCTGGGCACGGCGGCGATGACGGCGGTGGTTGCGCGGTTCGCGGAACTGGGGCGGCCGGTGCGGTGCAAGGTCATGATGCACAACGCGGCCTCTTTGCGCATGTGCGAGAAGGCTGGATTTTCCAAAATTGGCGAGGAGCCGCCGTTCATGGACCTGGAGTGGCGTCCGTCCCGGTGATTTGGGTCAGGGCGTGCGGATGTGGACGATTGCGCCGCCAGCTTCCGTCAGGCGCCGCCAGCCCGGTTCCTGGTCCAAAGCGGGGACGATCGGGTGTCCGGCGGGAAAGATGGTCCAGGCGATCGCGTGCTCTGTCAGGAGCCGCCGCAGTGCCGGCCGGTTGGGCGCTGTGGCGGCGCGGAAGCGGGTGAGGAACGCGTCGCCGTGCAGGTCGGCGCGGCTGTCGACGAAGGGGCGGATACCCTGAAAGATCAGGTCGCCACCAAGGGAATAATCGTTCAGCACGGGGCGGGTTCGGAGGTCCGGCGGGACTCGCGCCAGGGTGGCGGCGAAGGCGGCGCCGGTGCGTTCGGGGGTCAGCGGGATCGCCGCGCGGGCACCCAGCGCCGCCAAAGCGAGGATTGGCGCGGCGAAGATGGCGAAGCGCCAGGTGGGCGTGGGGAGGGCCTGACCGCGGCCCAGGGCGGCGCCGATTGGTTGGGCGAGGACGATGGCGCCCACGAGGCCGAGAAGTTGTTCGTTCCGGCTGTGCGACAGGGCGCCGTGAATCAGCGCGAGCAGCATCAGAAGGCGCATGGGCGGCAAGGTGACCTTGCCGGACAATCCCAGGGCGAGGCCGGCGAGGATCATCAGCTCCAGGGGTTGGAGGCGGCTGAAATCGGTGGATTGCCACTCGCCGATCCAGGCGAGGCTTTTCATGCCGAGATGCTGAAAGGGGAAGAGGAGGCCGGCGGGGCCCTCTGGGTTGGCGAGGGCGCAGAGTATCGCGGCCAGGAGGAAGCGGCCCCATTGGATCGCGGCGGCGCGGCGATTGGCGGTGGGGTCGCACACGGCTTCCACCGCGAAGGCGGCGGCGAGGAGGAGGCCGCCCATGAAGCTGCCGTGCAGGTTGACCCAGAGCGTCATGGCCGGGAGCAGCCAGAGCGGGGGGGACTCGCGGCGTGCGCGGGCCATGGCGAGGCCGCCGCACCAGAGCACGAGGCACGGCCAGGCCAGGACATGCGGGCGTGCCAGAAGCGAGGGGGCGGCGTTGGCCAGGGCGATGGCGAGGCCGAGGACGGCGTAGGGGCCGGGCACGAAGGCGCGGAGGTGGCGCAGCAGCAGGGCGCTCGTCGTGGCCACGGCCAGCGCGGTTAGGGTCATGACGCCGGACATGCCGCCGGTGCGCCATGCCAGGGCCATCAGGGCTTCGGCGAGCCACTCGTGCGCGAACCAGGGTTTTCCGGCGGTGGTGAAGGAGAAGGGGTCGGTGGCGGGGATGGCGCGGTGGTCGAGGATCCACTCGCCCGCGCGTATCTGCCAGAGCGTGTCGCCGTCGTTGAGGATTTGCGGCAGGAACAGGACGGTGGCGAAGAGGACGGCGAAGGCGGTGGCCTCGGCGGCCCATGCGTCGAGGCGGGGGGGGGGCGGCCTCGTGGCGGGCGGGGAGGGCGATCGCGGTCATGGCGGCGGGTTTACGCCGCCAATTCTCGCGGAATGTTTACATTATGCCGGGACGGTCAGCATGATCAGCGGTTCCCAGGCGACGTCCTCGGTTTCCAAAGAGCGAATGGCGTCGATCAGGCCTTCGTAGCGTTCCGGGGTAATGGCGAGGCCTTCGGACACCGGCCGGATGCGGTCGGCTTCGTCCTCGAAGTTCCAGATGAATTCGCGTCCCGTGCCTTCCTTGGTGACGCTGCGACCGTCTTTTATGAAGACGGTGATGCGGGGACCGAACAGGGTGCGGGCGGCCATGGGGATGATGGTCACGCGGTGCATCAGGTCGAGCACTTCTGGCGGGTCGGTCTCGCCGGGCGCGGGTTCGCCGCCGCGCAGTAGCGGGTAGCCGCCGGTGACGGCGCCGTAAGCGGTGAAATATTGGGTCGAGCCGGGTTTGGGCGGGATGTCGATGCGGCGCACCGGGAAGGCGGGACTGGGGTATTCGGTTTCCAACCAGTTCACCACGGCCTCGATCCGGTCGATGTCTTCGTATTTTATCCCGTGTTCCGCGCAAAGTTTCGCGGTCACATCGACATGGGCGATGTTGTAACCGGCGGTGGAATAGACGCGGTAGAGCGTTTCCAGGAAGATCCAGTCCTGGCCGAGACCGTCGGCGATTTTGGAAATGTCGGCGCGGTTTTTGCCGGTGAAACTGTAGCGCAGCACGCCGAGATTGTTTCCGGCATAGGAATGATAGAACCCCGCCTCGCCTTCCAGGGTCGTTTCGCCGCCGGGCGTGCCGTGGCGGGCCAGCGCGACCGCCAGCAGCGCGTTGCGGACCGCGCCGCCCTCGCGAAGGGATTTGCCGCCACTGCGAATACCTTCCAGGTTTCCGGCGGCGAGGTTCACGCATTGCGCGATCGCGGCGTTGATCTGGTTGGCGTCCAGGCCGTGGATTTTCGCCGCCGCCACCGCCGCGCCGAAAATGCCGAACACGGGGCCGGCGTGGAAGCCGCGGGACATCACGGTCGGAATGAATTCCGACGCCATGCGTTCCAGCACTTCGTAGGCGGCGGCGACGGCTGTGATGAAGGTTTTGCCGGAACAACCGGTGACCTCGGCCGCCGCCAGCGCGGCGGGCATGATGGCGATGCCGGGATGAGTCAGCATGCGGAACGTGTCCCATTTGCCGCCCGCGAAGATCATTTCGGCGTTGACGAAGGCGGCGCCCGCCTTGGTGAATTTCTCGCCCGAGCAGAGGGCTGTCGCGACGCCGCCGCCACCGCCGTCTTCCTCGCGCATGATCGCCAGGGCCTGTTTCGTCGCGGGCATGTCGTGCGCGACCAAAGCGGAGCTGATGGCCTGGAGGATGACGCCTTTGGCGCGGTCGATCACCGGTTTCGGCAGGTCCTCGTATTTCAGGTCCGCGACGAAGGCGGCGAAGGCGCGGCTCAGCGACATGGATGTGTCCTCTTTGTTTGGGTGGCGGTCATAGCGCGGTTTTGGCGGCGCGGGCGATTCCCGTCCGGAGCGTGTTTACGAATGTTTCGATATTCGTGGGAGAGGCGAAGTCGCGTTTGGGGACGATGAAGACGCCGGATTGTTTGGTGCGGATGACGACGTGCGCCGGGGTTTCGTCCACGGCTTTGAAGGACGGCCAGACGTGGCGGGCGACAAAATCCTCGTTTTCGACGGTCAGGCCGTCTTCCGTCACGGTCAGCGTCATGGGGCCGGTATCGTCCTTCGGTGTCGCCGTGCCGCGTTCGAACTGGCGGACACCAAGCCAGATGAAGACCAAAGCGCCGGCGAGGGCGCCGGCCAGCCAGACCTCGGTATCCCAGGACCGGCCGAATTGCAGGGAGACGATGGTCGCCATGCCGCCGCCGATAATGGCGCCCAGGGCGGCGATCGCGACCGCGGCGTAACGGAGTTGGACGGAACGCGTGTCGGGCGTAAGAGCTTTGTAGTCCTCCGCGCGGAGGTGAACGGTCACGGACGGGAGCAAGCGGACCTCGTCGAAAAGCCGGAATGGAACGATGGAGAGGCGAGATGGCGCTTGGCTTGTATCCCGAACCCGAGCCTCCCGCCATTGGGCTGGTCGGTTTTGTTCACGAATCCGACGATCCGGATATTTTTAACTATGGCGGCTACGACTGGACGACGGCCGAGTTCGACGCGCCGACATGGGCCGCGCTGGAGCGGACGGGCCTGGTCGCGGCTTTGCCCAAACCGCCGCCCGCGGAATACAATCCGCGTGTCGTCGTGGCTTTGCTGGAGCATTTGCAGCCGGGCCTGACCGGCGAGCTGGCGGTCTTCGTGGCGGCGTTTCTGGACGTCGCCCGCGCCGCCGATCGTAACGGCAGCGGGCTGGATATCGTGTTCTGGCCCCTACCCGATTAATTTGGGCAGGACTTTGTCGGTCAGGAGACGGAACGAACGCCCGCTCATGGGCGCGGCCATCAGATAGTTCATGCCGATTTCTTCGCCAAAAGCCTGGATCTGATCGACGACGCTTTCCGGCGTGCCGTGAATCATGACGTCATCCAAATAGTAATCGATCGGGTCCTTGCCGCCGAAATCCCGCGCTTCCATGCGGACATTGGCGTGTTGCGGCCCGACATAGGCGGCGACGGTCCATTCGGCGACCCGTTTCGCGACCGCGCGGGCTTTTTCGGCGCTTTCGTCGACCGCCACCAGGCGCGACATCGGAATGACCCGGCCGGCGTCGGAGAACCCGGCCTCGGCCATTTTCGCGGCGTAATGGCGCCGTTTGCGGATCAGATCCGCGCGCGAGGAATGCGGATCCATCAGGATGGAATGACCTTGGCTCGCCGCCCATTCGATCGCGGGGGTCGAGGACGCCGCCATCCAAACTGGCGGATGCGGGGCCTGCACCGGTTTCGGGAGGACTTCCACGTTTTCGTACTGGAAGAAGCGGCCCTGGTGGCTCATGCGCTGGTTGGTCCAGGCCTTCAGGACGATGTCGACGGCTTCGTGGAAACGGGGGCCGCTTTCGTCGCCGGGGATGCCGAAGGCGGCGAATTCGCTGCGTTCGAAGCCGCGGCCGACGCCCCAGTTGACGCGGCCGCCGGACAGGACGTCCAGCAGCGCGACTTCCTCCGCCAGGCGCAGCGGGTTGTAGAATGGCGCCAGAGACACCGCCGTGCCGATCCGCAGACGCTTTGTCCGCGCCGCCGCCATCGTGCCCATCATGTGGACCGAGGGACACACGGAAAAACTGGAAAAATGGTGCTCGGCGAGCCAGACGGCGTCGTAGCCGGTTTTGTCCATGATCTCGAACCGTTCCAGCGCGGTTTCGTAGACCGAGTTCAGCGGGACGGTGCGGTCGCGCCAGCCGAAAAACTGTAGAATGCCGATTTTCATGTTTCCCTCCCGCTTTGGTCGCGCGGCGGGCGGACTGTCGCGCGGCGCGGCCGGAAAGTCCAACGGGCCCCACAAGCCGGGTCCACAAATTGGCCCCACTCTGGCCATCGGCGGCCGCGATCTGTAGGTTGCCGGTCCCATGCCGCCGCAAGCCCCTTTCTGGAAGACCAAGACCCTGGAGCAGATGACCCACGAGGAGTGGGAATCGCTTTGCGACGGGTGTGGCCGGTGCTGTTTGCACAAGTTGCGGGACGAGGAGACGGAGGCGCTCGTGTTCACCAACGTCGCCTGCCGGTTGTTGGATACGGAGTCCGGCCGGTGTTCCGACTATGTCCGGCGGCATCGCCGGGTGCCGGATTGCGTGACGCTGACTCCGGCGCTGGTGCGCGAGATCGACTGGCTGCCGCCGTCCTGCGCGTATCGGCGTCTGGGCGAGGGCAAGCCGTTGGCCTGGTGGCATCCGCTGGTGTCCGGCGATCCGAACACCGTCCACACGTCGGGCGTTTCGGTCAGCGGGCGGGCGGTCTCGGAGCGTTTCGCGGGGATTTTGGAAGAACACATCGTTGCGTGGCCAGGACGAACGCCCAGGACCAGGCGGCCGGATAAGGAGAAGGACGAATGTTGAAGAATGCTTTGTTCGGCGGGGTCAACGCGGCGGTGCTGACGCCGATGAACGCCGATCTGTCGCTCGATCTGGATCGCATGGCGGCGCATTCGAAATGGTTGCTGGCGAACGGCTGTAACGGGTTGGGCGTGCTTGGCACGACGGGCGAGGCGAATTCGCTCGGTCTCCAGGAACGCATGGACGTGCTGGAGGGGCTGATTTCCCGCGGTGTGCCAGCGTCGAAGATGATGCCGGGGACGGGCACGACGAATTTGACGGATACGGTGCTGTTGACGAAGCACGCGGAGAGCGTCGGGTGCCGTGGGGCGCTGTTGCTGCCGCCGTTCTATTACAAGAACCCGTCCGACGATGGGCTGCTGGCTTATTTCAACGAGGTCGCGCAGCGTGTCGGCGGATCGATCGCGCTGTATCTGTATAATTTCCCGCAGCAATCGGCGGTGCCGTTCGGGGTCGATTTCCTCTCGCGGTTGCTGAAGGCGAATCCTGGGAAATACAAGGGGATCAAGGACAGCAGCGGCAGTTACGAAAACGGTCTGGCGTATGTGGAGAACTTCGCGAAAGACGGGTTCGAGGTTTACGCCGGCGACGACACGCTTCTTAAACCGCTGTTGGAGAAGGGTTCGGCGGGCTGCATCACGGCGGCGTCGAACGTGAATTGCGCGATCGGGGCTCAGGTTTACGCCGGGTACGATACGGCGGCGGGCGCGGCGGCGCACGAGATTCTGGCGGCGACGCGGAAGGCGGTCATCTCGGTGCCGTTGATCTCCGGGTTGAAGGCGCTGGTCGCGCGCAACACGGGCGACGCCCGGTGGCACAATATCCGCCCGCCGCATCTGTCTTTGACGGCGGCGCAGCAGGCTTCGTTGTTCGCGGCGTTCGACGCCTGCGGATTGACGCTGGCCAAGGCCGCCTGAGCCGGAAGGGATCGCGCGCATGACCACCCGGGTGGCTGTCGCGATCCCGTTTTTTCAGCGTGAGCCGGGACTTTTGCTCCGCGCCGTCCGGTCGGTGCTGGCGCAGACCGGACCTGTGTCGCCGTGGATCGTTGTCGTGGACGACAGCAGCCCCATTCCGGCGGAAGCGGAACTGGCGGACCTGGACGCGGCGGCGCGGACGAAGATCGACATCCGGCATCGGCCCAATGGCGGCTGCGGCAACGCGCGCAATACCGCGTTCGACGCCTTGCCCGGCGATATCGAGTTCGTCGCGTTGCTGGACGCCGACGACGCCTGGAAGGACGACCATCTCCGGCGCGCGCTGGAGGTTTTCGAACTGGGTTACGATTTCTACTTCTCCGATGCCTGCTGGGAGAATGACCCCGCGGGCGTGCTGGCTGGTGTCGGCATGGACCCGGCGGAGCACACGCCGATAGGCCCCGATCTCCATGCCGTGGCCGGCGATTTTTTCGATCGCTGCCTGCGTCGGGCGCCCGTACCGGTGTCCACCGCGGTGTGGCGGCGAACCCGTCTCGGCCATTTGCGGTTCGCGCGGGACCTTCGGCCGCTGTGCGAGGACCTGTTGTTCTGGCTGGACGTGGCGCGCGCGACGGATCGTATCGCGTATGGTGCCCGGATTGGCGCGGTTTATGGTTACGGTGTCAGCCTCTCGCGCTCCGACGATTGGGCGTCCGCGAAAGCCTTGGCCAATGCCGGTGCCTACGCCCAGTATTTTCGCGAGGTCCGGCGCCGGTTTCCCCTGACACCGGATCAGGCGCGTTTCGTCGATGCCAAAATCCGCCAGGGGCGCATGGATTTCGCGATCACCGTCGCGGGCATGATCCGGCGAGGACGCGCTCCGGATCCCCGTCTTATCGCCCGTTTTCTCGCCCGCGATCCTTGGGCCGTGGCCGCTTTGCCCGCGGCGCTGGCCTCCCGCCTGGTCAGGCGGGGCGAGTCGAGGGGTTAACGCCGCCGCCGCCGCGTGCGAAACCAGGGGACATTCGCCTCAGGAGGGACTTCGCCATGGCCAAGGTCATCATCAGTTGCGCCGTCACCGGCGGCATTCATACGCCCAGTATGTCGCCGTATTTGCCGATCACGCCGGAGGAAATCGCGAAATCCTCCATCGAGGCGGCCGAGGCCGGCGCCGCGATCATCCACCTGCACGCGCGCGATCCGAACGATGGGCGCCCGTCGCCCGATCCGGCGCTGTTCATGCAGTTCCTGCCGCGGATCAAGCAGGCCACCGACGCCGTCGTGAACATCACCACCGGCGGCGGGTTGGGCATGACGCTGGAAGAACGGCTCGCCGCGGGGCTGCTGGCGAGCCCGGAGATGTGCAGCCTGAACATGGGCAGTATGAATTTCAACATCTCCCAGGCCGGCAACCGCATCAAAGATTGGAAATACGCCTGGGAAAAACCCTACCTCGACAACACCGACAACTTCATTTTCCGGAATACCTTCAAGGACATCGAAAACATCGTCGAGCGTCTGGGCAAGGGTCATGGCACGCGGTTCGAGTTCGAGTGCTACGACATCGGGCATTTATATAATCTGGCCTACTGCCTCGACAAAGGCATCGTGGAGCCGCCGTTGTTCGTGCAGTCGATCTTCGGGATCACCGGCGGGATCGGCGCCGATCCGCGGAATTTGTTGTTCGCGCGGGAAACGGCGGACAAGCTGTTCGGTGATCAATACGTTTGGTCGGTGCTGGCCGCCGGCCGTCACCAGATGGCCTTCACCACCATGGCCGGCATTTACGGCGGCAACGTGCGCGTGGGGCTGGAGGACTCGCTTTATATCTCCAAAGGCGAGCTGGCGGTGTCGAACGCCCAGCAGGTGGCGAAGATCAAGCGCATCCTGGAGGATTTGAGCCTGGAGATCGCGACTCCCAAGGAAGCGCGGGAGATCCTGAAGCTGAAGGGTGGGGATCGCGTCGGGTTCTGATCTGGGGCTGCCTGACGCCGGGGCGGCTGCGCCGGAGTCAGGCCGCGTTCCGGTCTGGAATAATCCGTTTCATGAATTCGTCGAACAGCGGGACCGTGAACGCGGTGTCGCCGTGCGACGGGCTCCAGATCATGCCTTTTCCGATCAGACTGCTCCGGACCGGTCCAAGCGACGACGGTGGCCGCTTCATCTCCGACGCGATGTCGCCGGAACGGTGCGGGCCTGGCCCAAGCTCGGCCATCGCGCGGAGGTACTCTTTTTCCTTCGGGGTCAGCCGATCCAGGCGCACGCGGAAGAAACTCTCGTCCAACGCCGCGATCGCCTCCCGGGATGCGTCCTGGACGTCTTTCGCGGAGATGGGGCTTTGGGCCGCGACATCCCAGGCATGCTTGCCCCATTCCTGGAGAAAATACGGATAGCCCTTTGTTTCCGACGCGATCAGGGCGATCGCCTCTGGAAGAATATCCGCCCCTTCCTCTTTCACCGGTTTGACGATGGCGTCGGCGGCGTCTTCCAGGCTCAGCGCGCCAATTTCGGGAAAATCGAACAGGCGCTCCGCATAGGATTTCGCCGCTCCCATTTTTCCGCGCAATTGCGGCAATCCGGCACCCACGACCAAAAGCGGCAATTGCTTTTGCGCGCAAAGATGCAAAGCGGAGATCAAGGCCGCGAGCTGCGGTTCCGGCACATACTGCAATTCGTCGATATAGATCGCGACGACGTTCGACGCCGCCTTCGCCGCCAGCCCGACCTGTTCCAGCAGCATGGCGAGGTCGCCTGCCAGGTCGCCATTGTCGGCCAGTCCAGCCTCCGGCTCGAAATCGAACCCGACCTCGATATCCTGAAACGTGACCTTGAGCTTCTTCGCGAAGCCGGCGAGGGCCCGAAGTCCGCGCACCGCATGGTCCTTCGCGTTCGCGATGCGATCCAGTTTCAACAGCGCCAAACGCAATTGCGGCGCCAACATCGCCGGCAACGACCGGCCCTCGGGGGCTTCGATGCGAATATTGATGAAACCTTCCGCTTCCGCGTCCAGGATCATGCGATCCAGCAGAACCGTTTTTCCGACGCCGCGCAGCCCGACCAGAATCAGGCTTTTCGCTGGACGGCCAATCCGCAACCGCGCCAGGCACAGGCGCATCCTTTCCCGCAGGGCGTTGCGCCCCGCCAGTTCGGGCGGTGGGCTACCCGCCCCTGGGTTGAAAGGGTTGTGGATCGGGTCCATTTCACTACCTGATTTATCGATTTTATCGATCCACGATAAAATAGCAAAATTCCTTATAGAAGATCAATTCGAAAGGCGCGCGTGGCCACGGGACTGTCCGCCCGATGGGTTTCGAGCAAAATCGCGGCGGCCTCGCCTTGCCACCCAGGCCGTCCGGATCATATCCACGGCGAGTTGGAACCGTCCGCTACGGAACACCGCCCAGGAACGAACAATATGCCGATTCTCACCACCGATGTCGCCATCGTCGGCGCCGGCCCCGTCGGTCTGTTCGCGGTGTTCGAACTCGGGATGCTGAAACTCTCCAGCGTTCTGATCGACGCCCTGACCGACATCGGCGGCCAGTGCTCCGCGCTGTATCCGGAAAAGCCAATCTACGACATCCCCGCCCACCCAGCCATCGAGGCGGGAGACCTGATCGCCCGCCTCGACGCGCAGATCGCCCCTTTCGCGACGCCACGCCTGCTCGGCCGCCGCGTCGAGACCCTGACGGGCGTCCCCGGCGCCTTTCGCCTCACCACGGACCAGGGCGACGAAATCCACGCCAAAGCCGTGATCGTCGCCGCCGGCGCGGGCGCTTTCGGACCCAATCGCCCGCCGCTGGAGGGCCTGACCGCCTACGAAGCCTCCGGCGCCGTGCAATATCATGTGCGTCAGCGCGAGGCGTTGCGCGGCAAGCGGATCGTGATCGCGGGCGGGGGCGACTCGGCCGTCGATTGGGCGTTGGCGTTGAAGGATATCGCCAAGGTGGCGGTGGTGCATCGGCGCCCGAAGTTCCGCGCCAGCCCGGAAACCGCGGCGCAGCTCG
Organism: Acetobacteraceae bacterium; assembly: GCA_947474705.1. Lineage (GTDB taxonomy): Bacteria > Pseudomonadota > Alphaproteobacteria > Acetobacterales > Acetobacteraceae > Rhodopila. The sequence goes on from CANJJS010000054.1 coordinate 23,075, forward strand.
ACGCCGCCGCCGCCGCGGGTCAGGTGGAGATGGTCATCCCCTATCAGCTCCACGCCTTGCACGGCGCCGACGGCCGCCTCGACGCGGTGGAGGTCGCGACGCTGAAAGGCGAGACCCGCCTCCTCCCCGCCCAGGTGTTGCTCCCCTTTTTCGGTCTCTCCATGGATCTCGGCCCCATCGCCGCCTGGGGTTTGGACCGCGACGGCGCCCATATCGCGGTGACGCATGCCTCTTGCGAGACCAGCCAGCCCGGCGTTTTCGCCATTGGCGACGTCGCCACGTACCCCGGGAAATTGAAACTGATCCTGCAAGGTTTCAGCGAGGCGGCGATGGCCGCGCATGCTATTTTCGCCGTCGTTCGGCCCGACCAGGCGCTGCATTTCGAGTATTCCACCTCCAAGGGCGTGCCGGCCGGTTGACGCGATGGACCTGAAACTTCTCGCCTGGGGGTTCGCGAGGGCCGCGAAATCCCGCGGCATCCCGCCGTTGTGGCTGTTCACCGACACCAAACGCCTGCCCGACCCGCGCGCGGCCGTGGCCCGGCTGCCGAAGGGGCGCGCCGGTGTGGTGTTTCGTCACGATGGGCATCCGGATCGCGAGTCGCTGGGCCAGGAGGTGGCGCGGATTTGCAGGGCGAGGCGGCTGGTGCTGGTGGTCGCGGGCGATACCAGGCTCGCCGCGCGACTCGGGGCGGGGGTGCATTTGCGCGGGGGGCGCTGGCCGGGTCCGATCCGGGTGAAGGGGTTCGTCACCAGCTCGGCGCATGCCGCCGCCGATCTGCGGCGCGCGGCGCGGTCTGGCGCGGACCTGGCGTTTTTGTCTCCGGCCTTCGCGACGGCCAGTCATCCGGGCGAGCCTTGTTTGGGTTTGGCCCGCTGGTCCGCGCTGGCGCGTTGCGCGGCGATCCCGGTGGCGGCGTTGGGCGGGATCGACGGCGGGTCGGTTCGCCGGTTGCCGCGGCGATTGTGCCGCGGCGCGGGTGCCATTGGGGCGCTGGCCTGAGCCGTCCGTCTTATCCCCCTGGGCTTACCCCATTGTCTGGACCGAGGCTGGTTCGATCTCGAAAATCGCGCGGACATCCTTGGCGTTGTGCCAGGGGTAAACATCCTTCCCCAGATACTTTTTGGCGAGGCTGTCGATATGCGCCACCGCGCCGTCCTCCGTGACCCGCGCGACGGTTCCGCGTATCTGCAGGTAGCGGTAGGCGTTGTCGGGGTCGACGATCGACAGCGCCACGCGCGCGCCTTCCGCCATGTTCCGCGCTTTTACCCGTCCTTTGGCCGAGTTCACCCGTATCCGGCCGTTGGCGTGGTCGAACCACACTGGCGTCACCTGTGGCGAGCCGTCGGGCATGATGGTCGCCAAATGCGCCAGGGCGCGTCCGTCGGTCAGCAGGTTTTGAAAGGCGGCGGGAATTTCGTGCATGGTCGGGTTCTCCTGGGCTGGTTGCTTCCAGATGGGCGGCCGTGGCGCGGGTGCAAGCGCCCGCCCAGGCTGTGGCATGAACGCCACAGTGTCTCGGAAATGCCAGAAGAGGTGCGTTTACCGGATTGCGAACGAAGCGAACCCGCCGCAATACTCCACCACAGGCCCGGGTATCCCCCTTTACGTCCGTATTGGGGCGGGATCTGGAAACTCCGCCGGCGGTGTCGGCGAATGCAGGAGGGATCACAATGCGTAAGCTACTATTGGCCAGCGCGGCCATGTTGGGAGCGGTCTCCGCCGGCGCGCAGGCGCAGCAGGCGACCCAGGGTCAGGTCGCGGCGCCGTTCTTCAGCGGTCCGGCGGCACAGAACGTTTACAACTCCGGGCAGGCTCTGGCTGGTTACGAAGGCGCGAAGTTCTCCGCGCAGACCGCGCCGACGCCGGGCACGATGGTCGTCCGTTTCAACGGCCGTGTGCAAAACTGGATGCAGGCGACCGCCAGCACCAACAACTCCGTCGCCACGGGCGCCGCGGGCGGTAACTTCAAGACCAACGCCTTTTCGATGGGGTCTTACATCCGCTTGTATCCGGGCGTCGACGCCATGGCCACCAACGGCCTGCGTTACGGTGCCACGGTCGAGCTTCGTCAGCAGTTCACGGGTATCGTCAGCAGCGCTGGCGCCGCGACCGGCATTGGCGGCGCCACGACGACGGCTCCGGGCCTGAGCGCCGCGGTTGGCAGCACCAGCACGGCGACCGCCGGGCAGACGATGTTCGTCAACAAGGCGTTCGCTTATTTCGCCCATGACAACTTCGGTGTGTTCCGCGTCGGTCAGGCGACGGGCCTCGCCCATCTGTTCGATCCGTCCGGCTACGCGTCGGCGTCTGGCTGGGATGGCGGCTTCGGCGCGGTGAACGGTGCCGGTCCTCTGGGCTTCGCCGCCACGGGCGCTTTCGCTGTTCCGTATACCCTGACCGATCAGGCGACCGAGTACAGCAACCCGAAGATCGTGTATCTGTCCCCGCAGTTCATGGGCTTCGACGTCGGCTTCCAGTTCGCGCCGGGCATGAACCAGAACGTTGGCTGCGTCGCGGCGAACAACGTCTGCGCCACGACGACAACCGGCAGCGATCCGACCCGCTGGTATAACCAGTTCGCCGTTGGCGCGCGTTACCAGGGCAGCTTTGGCCCGGTCGCGCTCAGCCTGTCCGGCTTCTGGGAACATGCCTCGAAAGAGCAGTTCAACACGGCGGCGATCAACCATGGTGGCGCGGCACGCGTTCTCGGCACGCGCTACGACGACCTCGACTTCATCTTCGTCCAGGGCTCGCTGGCTTACACCAGCCCGGTTGGCCTGTTCACCATCGGCGCCACCTACCTCACGGGTGACACGAACGGTGGGCCGTTGGCTCTGAAGCCGACGGGCGGCGTGAAGGAACACCAGATCGTCGGTGGCGTGACCTATAAGAACGGTCCGCTGTCCTTGGGTGTGCAGGTCAACAAGACCATGTCGCAAGGCGCGGCGCAGTTGACCGGCATTTCTCAGCGTAACGAGTTCGCGATCGCGGCGGGCGGCAACTACGTCCTCGCCCCGGGCCTGAACATCTTCGCCGAGTATGTCTACGCTCAGCGTCATCAGGGCGGCTTCAACTTCGTCACGGCCGCTTCCGCGGCGGGGACGGCCACGCGCGATGGCAAAGGCCAGGCTCTCGTGCTCGGCACCTCGATGAGCTGGTAATCGCTGGTCGCAGTGCGGCAACGGAAACGGCGGGGTGCTCCCCCGCCGTTTTCTTGTTGGGGGCGTGGAGTCTTGGCGGCGGGCGCGTCGCGGCGTAGATAGCGGGTACCGAGTCGCAACACAGGATGCGCATGCCGATGGTACGGAACCGAGTCGCCGATTTCCTGATGGCCGCGACCCTCGTGGCTGTCGTTTCCGGCTGTAGCAATTTTAAGCCCAATCCGACCGACCCGCGCTTCATGGGCGAAGGCGCGCCGGGCGATCCGAATTTTTCGAGCATCCTTGGCACCGATGCCAGCCTGTTCACGATCGGCACCAGCAAGACGCGCGCCGAGGGCGGGGGACGCGGCGGCGGCGGCATTGGGGTCAACGCGTTCCTGTGGCGCGGGGCGCTGGATACGCTGAGTTTTCTGCCCTTGTCCTCGGCCGATCCGTTTGGCGGGGTGATCATTACCGATTGGTTCTCGCCCGCCGATGCGCCGGGTGAGCGGTTCAAGGCGACCGCGTATATTCTGGGTCAGGATCTGCGCAGCGATGGGATCCGCGTCAGCGTGTTCCGCCAGGTCAACCACGGCGGGCGCTGGGCCGACGCGCCGGTGAACCCGTCCACGGTGTCCGAGATTGAGAACAAGGTGCTGGACCGGGCTCGGCGATTGCGGGAGCAGTCCTCCGCGCGGGGGTAGGCGACGCGAACATCGCGGCCGGGCTCTGTCGTCATGGCCCGGCCTGAGCGGGCCACCACCGATGAAGCGCGGAACCGCCCGCGCGGTTCGGAGGGCTACGGTGGCCGTACATCCACGGAATGAAAATTCGAAGTCAGGCACGCCATCTCCTCGTCATCCCCCGACTCGCTCGGGGGACCGGGAGCGGCACAATCCCGCCTTTCTGGCACGCCCGGTGGCCCGAACAAGTCGGGCCATGACGAGGAGAGTGCGTGCCAGACGGCGGATTTTCATTCCGCGGATGTACGACCACCGTAGCGGTTCGGAGGGAGGGGTAACAGCGTCCCCTACCCCAATTGGGATCGTTTGGACCGATCGCCTCGCGAATCCCCGCGCATCGCCTAAGGGCGGGAACGCTCCTGGATCAATCGTCCAGGAAGCTGCGCAGCTTCCGGCTCCGGCTGGGGTGCTTCAATTTTCGAAGCGCCTTCGCCTCGATCTGCCGGATACGTTCGCGGGTCACGTTGAACTGCTGCCCGACTTCTTCCAACGTGTGATCGGTGTTCATGCCGATGCCAAAACGCATGCGGAGAACGCGCTCCTCGCGCGGTGTCAGAGAGGCGAGAACGCGCGTCGTCGCTTCGCGAAGATTCGCCTGGATCGCGGCGTCCAGCGGGATGACGGCGGCCTTGTCCTCGATGAAATCGCCAAGGTGAGAATCTTCTTCGTCGCCGATCGGCGTTTCGAGGGAGATCGGCTCCTTCGCGATTTTCAGCACCTTTCGCACTTTTTCCAGCGGCATGCCGAGTTTTTCCGCCAGTTCCTCCGGCGCGGGCTCGCGGCCGATTTCGTGCAGCATTTGCCGCGACGTGCGGACCAGCTTGTTGATCGTTTCGATCATGTGGACCGGGATACGGATCGTGCGCGCCTGGTCGGCGATCGAACGCGTGATCGCCTGCCGGATCCACCAGGTGGCATAGGTGGAGAATTTATAGCCGCGGCGGTATTCGAATTTGTCCACCGCTTTCATCAGCCCGATATTGCCTTCCTGGATCAGATCCAGGAATTGCAGACCGCGGTTGGTGTATTTCTTGGCGATGGAAATCACGAGCCGCAGATTCGCCTCGATCATTTCCTTCTTCGCGCGGGCGCTGTCGCGTTCGCCGCGGCTGACGGTCATGTAGACGCGGCGGAATTCGGCGATCGGCAGGCTGGCGTCGGTGGCGACGGCGGAGATCTGTCCCCGGATGTTGCCGATGTCGGTCGGATGCTTGGCGACGAACAGCTTCCAGCCCTTGCCCGGCAGCACGCCGACTTTCTGGATCCAGTTCGGGTCCAGCTCGGCGCCGCGGTAGTGCTTCAGGAACTCTTCCCGGTTCACCTTGCAGCCATCGGCCATACGCATCAACTGGCCTTCCAGCGTGTTCAGGCGCTGGTTGAGCTGTTTCAACTGGGTGACCAGTTCCTCGATGCGATTATTGTGCAAACGGACCTGGCCGACCTTCTGGACCAGTTCCTCACGCATCTTCTCGTAGCTTTTTTCGGAGCGAGAGGTCACTTCCTCGCCCGACGTCATCGTTTCCAGACGGCGATGCTGGATTTTGTGCAGCTTCTTATAGAGCGACTCAATTTCCTCGAAGCCCGCGAGTACTTCGGGTTTCAGTTTTTCTTCCAGCGCCGATAGCGACATGCTGGGCCCGCCTTCGTCGTCGTCCGGCTCCTCGTCCGACGCCGGAAAGCCCTCGGCGACCGCCGTGGGTTCCACCGGCTCGCCACCTTCGCCCGCCGCGGCGCCGTCGGTCGCTTCCAGGTCGATGATGTCGCGCAGCAGCATCCGCCCGGCCTTAAGCTGATCGTGCCAGGAAATGATCGCGGCGAAGGTCAGCGGGCTTTCGCAGAGCCCGTTGATCATCATGTCGCGGCCGGCTTCGATCCGCTTGGCGATGGCGATTTCGCCTTCGCGCGACAGCAGTTCGACGCTGCCCATCTCGCGCAGATACATGCGGACGGGATCGTCGGTGCGCCCGACGGTGGCCTCGTCGATGTTGCCGGTCTGCTCTTCCGCCTCTTCCTCGGCCTTTTCGGTGACGGGGGCGACGGTTTCGCCGTCTTCCTGTTCCTCGGACTCAACGACCTGGATGCCCATTTCGGACAGAGAGGCCATCAGGTCCTCGATCTGTTCGGAACTGTTCTGGTCGGAGGGGAGGATCGCGTTCAGTTCGTCGAAGGTGATGTAGCCGCGTTCCTTGCCCTTCGCGATCATGCGCTTCACGGCGGCGGTCTGCACGTCCAGGAGATTGGTTTCCGCGTCCTGCTCCGCCGTGGCGGTTTCGCCGGCGACGATCGTCTTGGTGGCCATGGTTCGGACATCTCCCAAAAGGGTACAGTGGGCGGGCGTATCAGGCGGCGGCGAGGCCAGTGTCGTCGGGTTCTCCGGAACTGACCTTAATATAGGCGTTTTTCAGGCTTTTCAGCTTACGTTCCGTATCGGCGGTGAGGTTCGCGGCCATGTCGCGTTGCGCGGTTTCGACCTCCTCGCGCAACCTTCCGGCGTTCAGAAATCCGAAGATATGCCACCATCCCTCCTCGGCCTCCGCCGGCATTGCCTCGGACGACGCGCAGGCCGGCAGCGGGACGGGTGTCCCGGCCAGCACGCGATCGATTTCAGCACGCAACCCGAAAGTATCCAGGTGGTCGATCAGGGCCCCGGAGTCAAGGACTTCGGCGTCCAAAGACCATTCCGTCAGCGCATCCCGCAGTTGCGCCAAAGGCGGATCGAGCTCCAGACCGGCGAAGGCGTGTTCCACGTCGCGGAACAAATCGGGGTGGCGCAGCAGGATCGCGGTCAGGATGCGGGCGCGTTCCGCCGCGACCGCGACCGCGTCCTCCGCCGGACGGCCGCCGGTTCGGACCGGCGCGGCCCGCTGAGGCCCGCCGCGCTCCGGGCCGCGCCGCGTTCCCGGGCGATCGCGGCGGCGGCTGGCGAAGAAGCGGTCGAGCAGCACGCTCCGGTATTCGGCGCCCAGCGATTTATCGGGGATTTTGCGGCAGGCTTCTTCCAGGCGGGTGCGAAACGCCGCGCGCTGTTCCGGCGTTGTGTCGCTGACACCCTCATGCAGCAAATCGTACAGCGAGTCCGCCAGGGACCGCGCCCCGTCGAGCATGGCCTGGAACGCCCGGGCGCCCTGGCCTTTGACCAGGCTGTCGGGGTCCTCGCCCGCCGGCAGCGCGATCAGCCGCAGCGTCCGGTCCGGCGCCAGCATTGGCAGTGCGAGGTCCGCCGCCCGCGCCGCCGCGCGCGCGCCCGCCCTGTCGCCGTCGAAACACAGCACCGGCGCGGGCGAGAGCCGCCACAATTCTTCCAGTTGTTCTTCCGTCAAGGCGGTGCCAAGCGGCGCCACGGCGGCGCCGAAGCCGGCCTGGCCCAGGGCGATCACGTCCATGTAGCCTTCGACCACGACCAGGGTGCCACCTTGCCTCACCGCCTCCCGCGCCAGATCCAGGCCATAGAGTGTGCGCCGTTTCGAAAACAGCACGGTCTCCGGCCCGTTGACGTATTTCGGCTGGCCATCGCCCATGATCCGGCCGCCGAAGCTGATCGTCCGCCCGCGCCGGTCCCGGATCGGGAACATGACGCGGTTGAAGAACAGATCGTAGGTCCGGCCGGTTTCATCGTCGCGTCGCATCAGGCCCGCTTCGATCAGATCGTCCGAGGTGACCCCCTCGCGCTGAAGGTCGGAGGCGATGGCGCCGCGTCCCTCGCCAGACCAGCCAAGGCCGTAACGTTCGATGGTTTCGCCGGTCAGGCCACGCCGCGCGAGGTAGTCGCGGGCTTCCTTCCCCTCCGGCAAGCCGAGACGCCGCCGGTAGCTGGCGGCCGCGGCTTCCAGCACGCCCGACAGATCGAGGCGCCGCCGTTCCGCCTCCGCCGCTTCGGGCGTGGGTTTGGGGACCTGCATCCCCGCTTCGGCGGCGAGTTGTTCGACGGCTTCCGGAAAGCTGGCGCCCATGGATTGCATGACGAAGGTGATGGCGTCGCCGTGCACGCCGCAGCCGAAGCAGTGGTAGTGGTCGTCGTAGACGTAGAAACTGGGGGTTTTTTCCCCGTGGAACGGGCAGCACCCTTTCCATTGCCTGCCCGAACGCGCCAGCCGGACCCGGCGTCCGATCACCGCGGCCAGCGGGGTCCGCGCGCGCAATTCGTCCAGGAACTGGGGCGGGAGCGCCATCAGGCCGACAGCTTGGCTTTCACGATCGGACCGGCCTTGCCCATGTCCAGCGCCGCCGCGTGTTTCGCGCGCAATGCCGCCATCACCTTGCCCATGTCCTTGATACTGGCCGCGCCCGCCTCGGCGATCGCGGCCGCCACCGCCGCTTCAATCGCCGCGTCGTCCATTTGCTGTGGCAGGAAGGCCTCGATGACCGCGATCTCGGCCTCTTCCTTCGCGGCGAGTTCGGGGCGGTTGCCCTGGCGATACATGTCCACGGACTCCCGGCGGGACTTCACCATGCCGCGCAGCATCGACATCACCTCGTCATCCGGGACCTTGTCGATGCCCTTGGGGCGGGAGGCGATATCGGTGTCCTTCAGCTTCGCCATGATCATGCGCAGCGTCGATGTCCGGGCGGCGTCGCCCGCTTTCATGGAAACCTTGAGCTGATCGGTGAATTGTTCGCGCAGGCTCATGGCGGTCTCCGGTGGGCTGTTTTCGATCCCCTATTATGGTGACGCGCGGGGGCCGAGACAACGCGCCCCTACCGCAGAACCAGCACCTGCCGCTGGTTGTCGATCGACCAGGACTGAAAGCGGGTCAGAAAACTCTGACCCAGCAGCAGGCTGCCATCGCCGTTCGAGACGCTGCCGACGACGTCCCGCACTTCCTTATCGCCGACCCGCAGCGAGCGGATGCGGAACGTATCGTTCGTGACCCGCGACCCATCCGCCAGCCGGTAGGTCTGCTTGCCGATCAGATCGGACCGGTCGAGCGTGCCCGACCGCTTCAACATATCGAACACGTCCTGAGAAATACTGACGTCCGAGGCACCGCTGTCGATGGTGAATTTGACCGAGATCGTGTTGTTCAGCAGCACCGGCACCGAGAAGGTTCCGCCACGCTTCTGCAACGGAACCTCCGAGGCTTCGCCGGGTGGCGCGAGACGCCCGGCGGACGGGGGCGGCGCCGTGGGCGCGCGGTCCGGCGCGGGGCGGGCCTCTACCGGCGGACGTTCGACGGGCGGGCGCTCGCCGGGCTGTCCGAACGGCAGGTTCAGCCGCGGGTTCACCGGGTTTTTCGGCGATGGCGACGAAGGCGAGGGAAACAACGTCGAAGGATCGATCGTCGCCTGCCCTGGGCTGTTGCCGCGTCCCTGCGTTTGCGACGGGCGGCCCATATCGGCCAGCACGCCGTTCCAGCCGCCGCGTGGCGTGCCGTCCCGCGCATTGGCCATGTGCTGCTGGAACACCCACCTCTTGTATTGATCCAGCGACGCCTTCCGCCCGTTCGGCGGCACGCCCATGACTTCCAGCAGCCGATTCTGGGCCGCCGCGACCTGATCTGGAGTCATCCTCGACACCGGCGCCTGTCCGGTGTGGGAGGTATCGGAATCGTCCAGCAGCAACGCGCCGAATGTATAAATCAAACACCGCTCGGCCGCGTCCGCGTCGCCGCTGGCGGTCGCGCGATTCACGCAATTGGCCCAGTTGATGTTCAGGCGCCTGGTGCCTCCGGTGGAGAAGTCGGCGTGCACCCGCCGCATCTCGTCCACCACGATCGGCGGCGCGCCACGCTGCGCCCAGGCCTGACGCGGCCCGGAAAGAGCGCCGAACATAACGAGGGCGGCAAGCGCCGAATGGGCCGTTTTTCGTACCAAACGCATGCGAGCTCTCTGTGTTGTCACTAAATTCCGGCGGCGGATGCCGCGCGCCAGGCAAGCGTGTGGGGGTCTTCGGGCCGCTGTCAACCGGATTCCATCCCCTCGAAGTGGCGGACTTGTGGCGCCTTTGCGGCGTCAACCGCCCGAATCATCTAACATATTGACCTATAAGGAGAAAAAATCCGATACAGGAAACACCGCATCAGGGCGGCGGGCCACTGTCCGCCCATCCAGCAGAGGCGCTCATGCCCCCCGTCACCATCGCGCAATGCGCCATCCTCGCGGGTGGTCTTGGCACCCGTCTGGGCTCTCTGACCGAAGCCACGCCAAAACCGTTGTTAAGCCGGGCCGGCAGGCCGTTCGTTGCCTGGCTGATGCGGGAACTTTCCCGCTACGGGGTCTCCGAGTTCGTGCTGCTCACCGGCCACCTGTCGGAGGAAATCGAACGGGCCCTGCCCGGAATCCAGGCGCTGCTGCCGCGGCGCGTGTCGATTTCGGTGTCGCGCGAACCCTTCCGTGCCGGCACCGGCGGCGCGGTTTTCCACGCGCGCGATCGGCTGCGGGACCGCTTCCTTCTCTGCAACGGCGACTCCCTCTTCGACACCAATCTGGGCGCGCTGCTGTCCGCCGCCGCGAACGATCCACCGGACATCGCCGCGCGGATGCTGTTGCGCGAACTGCCAGATGCGTCTCGTTCTGGCGTGGTGACGCTGGAGGGCGACCGGGTGACGACGTTTCTGGAGCGTCCCGCGCCCGGAACCCCAGGCATCATCAACGCCGGGGTCTATGCCTGCGGCCGGGCATTGCTGGACTCGTTGCGGCCCGATTGCTCGCTGGAAGCCGATATTCTGCCGATGCACGCCGTCGCGGGACGCCTGCGCGGCACGATTGGCGAGGGATATTTCCGCGATATCGGCGTGCCCAACGATTTCGACCGCGCGGGCGACGAGTTGGAGGCGCTGCGCGGGCGTAAGGCGTTGTTCCTGGACCGCGACGGCGTGATCAACGTGGACCATGGGTATGTCGGCTCGCGCGATCGATTCGAATGGATACCCGGCGCGCTGGATGCCATGCGGCACGCCACCGCGAACGGCTGGCACGTCTTCATCGTCACCAACCAATCCGGGGTCGGCCGTGGGTATTACGACAGTGCCGCCGTCCGGGACCTGTTGGACTGGATCGCGGAGGAGGCGCGGCGCCATGGCGGCACGATCGACGATGCTCGTTTCTGTCCGTTCCACCCGGACGCCACGGTGCCCGCTTTCCGGGCCCACAGTAACTGGCGCAAGCCCGCGCCTGGGATGCTTGTGGATTTAACCCGCGCCTGGGAGCTGGATCCCGCGCGCTGCGTGATGATTGGCGATCAGGACACCGACCTTCAGGCGGCCGCGTCGGCCGGGGTCGCCGGATTTAAATTTCCAGGCGGAAACCTGTTGGAATTCCTCGGGCCGATCCTCGATAAGGTGGCCTGACCGACCGCGAAGGGGCCACCGAATGCCGGAAACCATGCCAACCGTCCGTGCCCGTGTGCCCCTGCGTCTGGGGCTGGCGGGTGGCGGCACGGACCTGAGCCCGTACTGCGACGAATTCGGTGGGGCGGTGCTGAACATGACGATCGACCGCTACGCTTTCGCGACGATCGAACCGTCCGAGGACGGCCTGGTGCATTTCATCGCGCCAGACATGAATATCGAGGAGTCCTTCCCCCCCGAGCTCGACGCGATCCGGTCGTCGAAGCTGCCACTGCACGCGGGCGTTACCACGCGAATGCTGACCGAGTTTGGCGGTGGCGTGGTGCCGGCGATGCGAGTGACGTCTTTCGTCGACGCGCCGCCCGGTTCCGGACTGGGGTCGTCGTCGGCTTTGGTGGTCGCGCTGGTGGAGGCATTCCGGGCTTTGCTGGGCGCGCCGCTCGGGCCTTACGATGTGGCGCATCTCGCCTTCGAGATCGAACGTATCGATCTGGGTTTGGCGGGCGGGCGGCAGGATCAGTACGCGGCGACGTTCGGCGGGGTGAATTTTATTGAGTTTCATGCTCAGGAGCGGGTGATCGTGAACCCGCTGCGTGTGCCGGCGCGGGTGCTGAATGAGTTGGAGATTTCCCTTATCACCTGCTTTTCCGGCGTGACCCGGCGGTCGGACGAGATCATCGCGGAGCAGCAGCGTCGCATGACCGCCAGCGCCGATCCGGCCATCGACAGTTTGCACCAGTTGAAGCACGACGCCATCGAAATGAAACAGGCGCTTTTATACCACCTGACACATCCCTTGACTCGTAGGGGGCTAGGAATCGCCCCTGTTCTTCGATTCGATGCCTCATGCCGCGATATCGCGGCATGGGAGGGGTGAATGGTTGCGGCGATCGAAATCACGCGGACAGATCACACGGCAGCGGC
>CANJJS010000055.1 GCA_947474705.1 Acetobacteraceae bacterium
GTCGCGGCGATCCGGCGGGCGCTGCTGGACCACCTGGCGATCTTCTTTCGGGATCAGAGCCTCTCGCCGGCCCGCTTCCGCGCCTTCGCGGCGCGGCTGGGCGTGCCGATCGAATACCCGTTCATGCCGGGCATCGAAGGCTTTCCGGACATCACCCCGGTGATCAAGCTGCCGGAACACAAGGTCGCGTTTGGTGGCAACTGGCACGCCGACACAACCTATTTCGCCGAACCGCCGGCGATCACGATGCTGCTGGCGCGGGAATTGCCCGCCTATGGCGGCGACACGATGTTCGCCAATCAGTACCTCGCTTACGAAACCTTGTCGGACGGCATGAAAGCGCTGCTGTCGGGGTTGCGCGGCGTCTCCCGGTCGGACAAAGCGGAGGCGAGCCGCACGCGCGAGGACCGGGTGGGGCCCGCCAACGCCAACCGCGTGATCATGACCGCGGATCATCCGGCGGTGCGGACGCATCCCGAGACGGGCAGGAAGGCGCTTTACGTCAACCTCGCGCATACCGCGAACTTCGACGGGATGACGGCGGAGGAGAGCCTGCCGATTTTACGCCATCTCTGGCGGCATCAGGTGCGGCCGGAGTTTACCTGCCGTTTTACCTGGTCGCCGGGGGCCCTGGCGATCTGGGACAATCGCTGCGTGCAGCACCATGCGATCAACGATTACCAAGGGCAAAAACGGTTGATGCACCGCATCGCGCTGGCGGGCGATATTCCGCGCTGACCGGAGGCGGGATGCGCCGGGCGCGATCAGACCCGGCGCGCGAGGACGATGCGGTTGGAGTTGGTACCGGCGGTGTTATTGCCGACGCCCCAGCAGTTCGCGGTTTTGGTGAATTCCTGTTGGTTGACCATGATGCCCACGATCGCGAAGGGCAGGTTCTCGAGGGCGGCGGCGACGTGGCGTTCCAGCAGGATTTTGCCGCCGCGCACCTCGCCAACCTCGAAGGCGACGGCGCCGCCGGGACGGACGACGCGGGCGAGTTCGTGGAAGACGCCACGCACGAAAGCTTCCCATTTCGCCGGATTGCCGTGGCGGGCGATGTTCACCGTCGCGGGGTCGATGCCGGCGAACCAGCAGCGCAGCCAGTTATCGCCCTCGTAATCCACGATATCCAGAAAGGGCGGCGAGGTGACGACGAGATCGACCGAGGCGTCCGCGATGGCCTGGGTGTCGGCGGCGGGACCCGTGGTCAGGAGCGCCGCGGGGTGGTCCGGCGGGAAGCCGTCGGCGAGCAAAATTCGAGATTTTTTCAGAATAAGCGCGTCCACGTCACGGAACGGCGGGACCTGGCCACGCTTTTCGTTAATTTTCCGTTGCGAAACCAGAGAAGCGGCCTGGTTTGGCGGCAAGGTGTAGACGGAGAAAAATCCCGGGGAATGGCCGGTGAGGCGGTTCAGCGCGGCCATGCGGACCCAGCGGCCGGCGGCATCGAGCGTGCCGGTGGCGGCGCGGTCCAGCAACCAGGTCCGAATCGCGTTCAGGCGGCTGAGTGTGTCCGGGTGATAAAAGACCAAAAGTTCGTCGTTGGGATCGGTGGGCGGTCCGGCGGGGATCTCCGCCAGGCCGCGGGCGATGGCGTGGAGCGAGACCGGCGTCAAACGGGGCCGGACCAGCATTTCGGACAACGGGTTCGCGTCGTTGCCCACGGGACGGCAGCCACCCAGGGCGGCCTGGAGGACAGTGGTGCCGCGGCCGGAAAACGGGTCGTACACCGTATCGCCGGGACGGGTCAGACGGTCGATGAAAAAACCCGGCAGTTGCGGTTTAAAGCAGGCGCGGTAGCTGATTTCATGCAATTTGTGCGACTGGCGTTGGGCGGATGTCCAGAATTCGTTGACGAAATAGCGCAGGCCGCCATCCTCGGCTTCCAGTGTCGGCGCGCCGTTATAGGTGAATTCCCGTAACAGGCCCGGGAAAGTGGAAATATCCATCGGCGGTCAGTGCGCGTTCACCGGCACGACGCTGATGCTGTTGAAAGGCGACCCATTGATCAGTTTGGTGCTGACGACGGTATAAACCAGGACGTTTTTCTCCTGGTCGAAGGAGCGGTGGATCTGGAAACTCTTGAAGAAAATGGAGGCCTGCGCGAAGCCAATTGTCTCGCGTTTCGGCAGGCCGGCGGGCACTGTCACCGGGCCCGTGGAGCGGCAGGCGACGGAGAAACGGCTCGGGTCCTCGGCGAGGCCGAGACCGCCTTTGACACCGCCGGTTTCCGCGCGGGAAAGGTAGCAGGAGACATTGGCGACCCGGGGATCGTCGTAACGATCGACGACGATTTTGTCGTTCGGGCCGAGCCAGCGGAACGCAACACTGATTTCGTCGATACGGGATTGCGCCTGTCCCGGCGTGGGAAGCAAGGCGGCGGCGGCCAAAGCGAGGATCGTGAATCGCATGGGATGTTCTCCGGTTCGGGCGCGGGACGGGTCAGCCGACCACGACCGCCGCGTCGCGGGGGAAAGTAAGGCGGACGGCGGCGCCGATGGCGATCGCGATCTCGGAGGGCACGGAAACCCGCAGCAAACGGCCACCTGTGACAACATCGTAACGGGCGGAACCGCCCAAAAAACTCTCCGCCGTCACAGTGCCTTCCAGGCTGTTCAGCCCTGGGCCTGGCCGGTCGGAGACCGGCGAGAGGGCGACGCTTTCGGGCCGGAGGGACAGGGTCACCTCCTGTCCGGCGGTCGCGGCGCGCGCGAACAGACAGGTGACGATGACGCCGTTGTCGAGGTGAACGCTGCCCGACGCGCCGGCGGCGGCGGGCGCGAGGGCGGTGCCACGCAACAGGTTGGCGGCACCGATGAAACTGGCCACGAACTCGCTGGCGGGCCGGAAATAGATCGTGCGCGGATCGCCCATTTGCGCGACCCGGCCGAGTTCCATGACCGCGATCTGGTCGGACATGGCCAGCGCTTCGGACTGGTCGTGAGTGACGTAAACCGTGGTGAGGCCGATTTGTTGCTGAAGGCGGCGGAGTTCGATGCGCATTTCCTCGCGCAGCGCGGCATCGAGATTCGACAACGGCTCGTCGAGCAGCAGAAGGCGGGGTTTGTGCACGATGGCGCGGGCCAGGGCCACACGCTGTTGCTGGCCGCCGGAAAGGCGGGTCGCCGGACGGTCGCCATACCCCGCGAGCCCGACGGTTTGCAGCGCGTCGGCGACCATACGGGAAATGTCCTCCCGGGCGTAACGGTGATCCTTGGAGACGCGCAGGGGAAAGGCGATATTTTCGAACACGGTCATGTGCGGCCAAATGGCGTAGGACTGGAAGACCATGCCGATGCCGCGGCGATTGAGGGGAACGGAGTGTCCGGCGATGGAATCGTGGAGCACGGTGTCGCCGATGGCGATGTGGCCGGTATCCGGGCGTTCCAGGCCGGCGATGCAGCGCAAGGTCGTGGTTTTGCCGCAGCCGCTGGGGCCAAGCAGGGTGAAGAAGGTGCCGGGCGGGAGTTCGAAAGAAAATTCGCGCACACCGCCGGCGGCGGTGTCGGTCCGATCGCCATAAATCTTGGAGAGGCCGCGTACGGTCAGCATGATTCAGTTTCCATGAACATCGACTCCGCCGCGGCGCGTGGCCGCGAAAAACAAGGTGGCGATCGCGGTCATCAGCACGGTCCAGAGCAGGCCGAAAGCGGCGAGTTCTCCCCCCTGCCCGTTCACCCATTGGTCGAAAATGGCGACGGCGATGACCTGGGATTTGGGACTCGCCAGCAGCACGGCGATGGCGAGTTCCTTGTTGGCGATCAGAAAGATGAACAGCCAGCCCGCGACCAAAGCGGGCGTGAGCAAGGGCGCGACGATGCGGCGCATGATGGTCAGGGTGGAGCCGCCGGCGACGCCCGCCGCTTCTTCCAATTCCTTGTGCAATTGCAGGACGCCGGCGTAGACGTAACGCATCCCGAACGGCATGAACCGGATGACATAGGCGATGGCGATAATCCAGAGCGTGCCATAGATCGGCAGCGGAATACGCAGCCAGACCTCCATGACGGCGACGCCAAGGCAGATGCCGGGAAACACCAGCGACAGGGTCGCGAGCTGGTCCAGAATACGCCCGCCCGGACCGTTACGGCCCGCGATCCAACCGGCCAGCGCGGCGATCGCCATGATGACGGTGGCGGCCGCCGCGGCGACGGTCAGGCTGTTGATGGCGAGATCGACATAGCCATGCGCGGTGAACACCGCCTTGTAGTTTTTCGTTGTCAGCGACGCGAACCCGGCCAGGCTGATGGCGCGCAGGAACGGCAGGAACGACATCCAGGCCAGGGTAAGAAGCGGCAATAAAAGCACGACGACGAAATTGAACAGAATCAGCCCGCCCGCGATCCAGCGTCCTCGCCCGAGGTCGAAGGGGCGCGGGCGATACCCTTTACCCGTGATGGAATGGTAACGTTCCGCGTTTTTCGACAGGCGGCCATAGAACGCGAGGAGGATGCCGACGACGATCACCATGACGATCGAGAAAGCGGCCGCGTGCCCCAGATCGGGGGGCACGCTGACGGTCGATTCGTAGACATCGGTCGTGAGAACATAAATACGGCCGGGCATGCCGACCAAAGCGGGAACCTCGAACCCGCCGATGGCGCGGATGAAGACGAACATCGCCAGGGCCAGCAAGGAGGGCATGGCGAGAGGCAAAGTGACGCGGCGGATCGTGTCGAGTACGGAGGCGCCGGACATGCGCGCGGCTTCCTCCATGTCCGCGTTGGCGGCGCGGAACGTCGAGCCAAGCAACAGAAACACCAGCGGCGACCAGAGGAAGCCCTCGATCAGGATCATGCCGGTCATGGAATTGACGTTGAACAGAATGCCGGTGGAGCCGGTGATCTGCCGGTAAATATCGTTCAGCGGCCCGACCTTTCCCAGCAGGAACAGCCAGGCGATTACGTGCAGGACGTAGGGCGTGCCAAGGGAAATGATGGAGACGACGTATGCGAGGATCTTCAATGGCGCGTTCGTGCGCTCCACCAGCCAGGCGAGGACGCCGCCGGTGAGAAGCGACAGGACCGTGCTGCCGGTGGCGAAGACAAGGCTGTTCCACAGGCTGATCGCCGCGCGCTTGTCGGTCAGCAGCTTTCCGAAGTGCGACGCGGTCCAGCCGGTGATGTCGCCCATGGCGTCGGTCGTGGTCAGGCTGTCCAGGATCAGGATCCACAAAGGCGGAACCATCAGGCCGGTCAGCAGGACTCCCAGAACGATCGCGATGATGACGCGGGCGTCGATCGCCGAAAAATTCAACGGAACAGGTCCTTATAGATCGCCGTCCATTTCTCGTTATCGTCCCGCGCCATTTCCGGCGGAACATGGGTGACCCTGAACCCGCCGGTATCCGGTTTCAGGTCGGGGCTGGAGGCGCCAACCTTGGGGTGGGCGGGAATGTAATCGTTGGCGGCGAGGATTTTCTGGCCTTCCTCCGACAGCATGAACTCGACCATCAGCTTCGCCGCGTTGGGGTGCGGGCCGTTGGCGGTGATGCTGACGAGGCTCATGGTGTTAAGCAGCGGCTCCATTTTCAGCCATTTCACGGGCGCGCCGGCCTTGATGGAGATGGCGGCGTGATAATTCAGGATCATCACGCAGAGCGGGTATTCGCCGGAAATGACGTGATCCAGCACCACGCGTTGCGCGCCGGGAATGGTGACGGGTTCCTGTTTGGCGAAAGCGCGCAAATATTCCATGCCTTTTTCCTGGCCCATGGTGGCGAGGATGTTGTGCACGAAGCCGGGCGGACCGCCGGGAGTCAGGTCATAGGTCCAGGCGATCTTGCCCTTCCATTTCGGGTCGAGCAGGTCGGCGTAGGTTTTCGGCGCCTCCGTCGGCTTCACCAGGTTCGTGTTGTAGGCGGCGGTCCAGTAAAACAGGTTCATCCCCGTCCAGGTGCCGTCTTTGCTTTTCAGTTCGGCGGGCCAGTCCTTCGCCGCCTCGGGCGTATAGGAAGCGACGAGTCGCGGATCGCGCAGCAGGAAGACGGTGTTGGACCCGTCGAAGAGGTCGGACTGCACGCGGCGGGCGCGGGCCTCGTTGGCGATTTTCAGCGCGACGTCGGAGGACGAGGCGCGGGAATATTCGACCTTGATGCCGGGATATTTGGCCTCGAACGCCGCGGACATCGGGCGGACGATCTGGTTCACGATCAGCGTGCTGTACCAGACGACGGAGCCTTCCTTGCGGGCGGCGTCGATCAGGGCCTGGTCGACGGCATAAGCGCGGCCTGAAATCAGGAGCAGAGCGGCGAAGAGGAGGGCTTTCACGGCAATACCTCTCGGTCGATGAAAAGAAGCGGCGGCGCGCGCGGCGCGGCGCGGCGCCGTGCCAGGACGATGGCCCGCATGCGTTAGGTCTCCCAGGGTGATCCGGCGCCATTGTGGTCCGGGAGGCGCGGCGTCACAATCGGAGAATGACAAAGCCTGGGCACGCGGTCCGCGCCGAGTGGCGGTTGGACCCGGAATTTCTCACCGTCAATCACGGGTCGTTCGGCGCGGCGCCAGTGCGCGTGCTGGCGGCCCAGGAGGAATGGCGGCGGCAAATGGAGTCGCAGCCGACCCGATTCATGAGCCGGCTGCCAGAAGCATTGCGCGCGGCGGCTTCGGTTCTGGGCCAGTTTCTGGGGGCACGCGGCGAGGACATCGCCTTCGTCGACAATGCCACCAGCGGGTGCAACGCGGTGCTGCGGTCGCTGACGCTTGAGCCGGACGACGAAATTCTGGTGCTGGATCACGGGTACGGCGCGGTGCGGAACACGGTCCGCTATGTCGCGGAGCGCGCGGGCGCGCGGATGACCGAGGCGCGCGTGCCGTTTCCCGAAGGCGATGTCGTCGAGCGGGTCGCGGCGGCCTTAACCTCGCGGACGCGGCTGGCGGTGCTGGATCATATCACCTCGGCCAGCGCGATGGTGCTGCCGGTGGCGGAGATCGCGGCGGTGTGCCGGGCGGCTTGCGTGCCGGTGCTGGTGGATGGGGCGCATGGTCCCGGCCAGATCGGACTCGATGTTTCGACACTGGGCGTCGACTGGTATACCGGAAATTGTCATAAATGGTTGTGCGCGCCGAAGGGAAGCGCGTTCCTGTGGACGGCGCCCGCGCGACAGACCGGGCTGCATCCCGTGACGATTTCGCACGGGTTGGGCAAGGGGTATTTGGAGGAATTCGACTGGACAGGGACTCGCGATCCCTCAGCCGTGCTCTCCGTACCCGCCGCCATCGCGTTTCATCAGGACCTGGGCGGGGCATCGATGCGCGCGCGGAACATCGCGCTGGCGGCGGAGGCGGCGGCGCTGATGGCGCGCCTGTTGAACACCGAGGCGCCACCGGGGGAAGCGGCGATGCGGCTGGTGCGCCTGCCCGCGCAAGCGGGGACGGAGGCTTTGGCCGTGCGGGCGCGCTTGCTCGCGGCGGGCACGGATGCGCCGGTCCATGCGATCGACGGCGCGCTCTGGCTGCGGCTGTCGGCCTTCGCTTACAATGAGTTGGAAGACTACGAGCGTCTCGCGGGGATCGTCAGGGAGCAGTTGGCATGAGCGTCGAATTCATTGGCATGATCCATCATCGGCAGGCGTCGGAGATCCATCCGCCGCCACCGATGGTTCTGGACCGCGGATATATCCGGGATTTCGCCCAGGCGGCGGAGGCGGGCGGGTTCGACCAGGTGTTGGTCGGGTATTTCGCCGATGGTCCCGATGGGTTTTTGGTGGCCTCGGCGGCGGCGGCACATACGGAGCGGCTGGGGTTTTTGGTCGCGCATCGTCCCGGCTATGTGGCGCCGACGCTGGCGGCGCGGAAATTCGCGACTCTGGATCAAATCACCGGCGGGCGGGCGGCGATGCATGTCATCACCGGCGGGGACGACGCGGACCAGTTCCGGGACGGGGATATTACCACCAAGGAAGAGCGGTACGAGCGGACCGACGAATATGTCGGGATTTTAAAGCGCATCTGGACCGAGCCTGGGCCGACAGTGGATCACGAGGGGCGGTTTTACCGGTTCAAGGGGGCCTCGACGGCGATACGCTGCGTGCAAGAGCCGCGCATTCCGATTTATTTCGGGGGCGCGTCGGACTCGGCGTTGCGGGTCAGCGCGAAGCACGCGGATGTTTACGCGCTGTGGGGGGAGACGCACGCCCAGGTGAAGGAGATTATTGGAAGATTGCGGACAGAGGCGGCGAAGCATGGGAGAACGTTGCGGTTCAGCCTGTCGTTCCGGCCGATTTTGGCGGCGACCGAGGATGAGGCATGGGCGCGGGCGGAACGCATCAAGCAGCGGATCGCGGAATTGCGGGCGAAGGCCGGGCTGGTGACGAAGGAAGCGGCGAATGAGGGGTCTCGCCGGTTGATGGCGGCCGCGGCGCTGGGCGAAAGGCTGGATAAAAGGTTGTGGACGGGCGCGGCGGCTTTGACCGGCGGGCGCGGCAACACGACATCCCTGGTCGGGACGCCGGAGCAGGTGGCGGAGGCTTTGGTCGATTATTACGATCTGGGGGTCACGACATTTTTAATCCGCGGGTTCGATCCGTTGGAGGACAATGTCGAATATGGGCGGCATTTGCTGCCGTTGACGAAAAGGCTGATCGCGGAGCGGGAAGCGCGGCGGACGGCGGCGGAGTGAGGCGTCTCCGCCGATTCGGAGCTTTATCGGCGGCGCCGTGCCGCGCCCGGTGGCCCGGTCGAGCCGGGCCACGACGAAAGCGGAGCGCAGGCCGCTTTTACGGCAGCGTCACCATGCCCATCCACCACATGAACTTGCCGCCGGTCTCCATATCGTAACTTCGGACAAAAGCCAGCTTGCCGTCGTCGCCGATGCGGAACAGGCTGAGTCGGGTCGGCACCTCGGTGCCATCGGGCATCGGCAGGCCCATGATATGGGCGCAAACCATCAACTTTCCCGTGGGGTCGATATGGAAAGTGCGGCAATGGATGCCGTTGGTATCGGCGTGCTGGATCGGGATGGGCTCGCCGTTCCGTTGGTCGATGGCGAAGACGGCGATGGAGTTCTCGCCGCCGGCGAAGACTTTCTTGCCGTTTTGCTCGACGGTGTTGTTGGCGCGGTTGGCGACGTAGACGAAGCGGCCGTTGGGATGGACGTGGACGGTGCCGACGACCTGATGGCCGATGACGGCGTCGGGTTTTCGCAGTGTGTTGACGCGGAAGGCGGGGGTTTCCGCCAGTTTGCCGGCGTCGTGGACGAACAGATCGACGGCGTTCTGGCGTTCCAGCGCGATGTAAATCCAGGGTTTCGTGGGGTGGAAGTCCAAATGCCGCGGGCCGAAGCCAAAGCCGCCATTGGGCGCGATCGACACCTCGTCGCGCAGAGTGCCGCTGTCGTTGCGAAAGATTTTGAGGGAGCCCGGTTCCTCGGGTTTGCCTTTGGCGGCATCGTGGCCGCGGGCGATCAGGATGACATGGCCGTTGTCCGGCATGGCGAGAATTTGGTGCGGAAAAATGCCGGGATCGGTGCCTTCGGGCAGCGGGACCTCGGCGCCCAACGTGGCGTCGGCGGCGATCTTGTAAACGCGGACATCCGGGGGGTTGTTGAAGGCGACGAGAACATTTTCCGACGAGATGTCGGTCGCCATGTGGATCGGACGGTACGGCAGCGGAATGGGCGCGCCATGCGTGGTCAAAGCGCCGGTGGCGTCGATCGCGAGCGCGCTGACATGGTGCGTGGTCCCGGCGGGCCCCATGCCAGAGGCGCTGTCGCTGGTCGCGGCATATAAAAATTTCCGGTTCGCGTGCGGCCAGACATATTGCACGTTGGCCGGCAGGGTGACGGAGCCTCGACGGGTCAAAGTGGCGGCTTCGGCGTCCATGTCGAACTGGATCAGTTCGGCGCCGATACTGGCGTAAAGCACGGTGGTTTTCTCGGACATTTCGTTTCTCCCTCAGGCGGCGCCGGACAGGGCGTAGGTCCCCGTCGCGTGCGATACGAGTTTCGATGTCGAGGCCTCGACGATCCGGACCTCGGCGGTGAACAGGCGGCGGCCCATGCGCAAAGGCGTCGCGGTGGCGATCAGCGGCAGAGTCATGGCGGGGCGGAGGAAATTGATGTTCAGATCGACCGTCACCGCCATGGCATCGTGCTTTTCGGCCAGGATCAGGGCGTAAATCGCGACATCCGCGAGGGCGAACTGCACGGGACCCGCGACGCTGCCGCCGGGACGGGTGACGTGCGGGCCGGGCCCGAGCCGGACCGAAGCGGTGTGGGCCGCGGCCTCCAGGACGTCGATATTAAACAGCGGCACCAACGGCAGGCCGGCATCGATATGGGCGCGTATCTGCTCCTGGGTCCAGGCATCGTCGGTCACGGCGGGCTCTCTCTTGCGCCGGACGAGGGTACCGGGCCAGGGTCCACGCCGCAACCGCTGGGACGAAACGGGCATGGCGTTCAAGGTTCAGGTCGGGCCGCCGCAGATCGCGATCCATCAGGCGATGACGGTGCTGGTGACGGAGCCGGACGGCGGAATCGTCTGGCCATCGGACAAAGGCCTCTATCTGCTGGACACGCGGGTGTTGAGCGCGTGGTCGGTGCAGGCCAATGGCACGGACTGGGATCTTCTCAATGGCGGCGCCGTCGATCACGACACGGCGCGGATTTATCTGACGAACAAAACGTTTCAGACGGAAAACGGCGATGTGCCGCGGCGGACTCTGTCGCTGATCGTGGCGCGGCATCTGGACGGCGGCTTGCACGAAGACCTGGATATCGTGAATTACGGACAAACGGCGGTCCGGTTCAATCTGGAGGTCATGATTCGTTCCGATTTCGCCGATGTCTTCGACGTGAAGGACAAACGAAACATCAGGCGCGGCCGGATCGAATCGCGATGGGAGGGCCGGACGCTGACGACCTCCTACCGCAACCAGGATTTTTTCCGGTCGGTGGCGATCGCCGTTCAGCCCAACGATATTCAGGCTGTCTACGCGAACGGGCGGATCAGTTTCGACATTTCCCTGCCGCCCGGACAAAGCTGGCACGCGTGTTTGTTATACAGTTTCGGCGCGAACGGCCGGGATTTCCCGGCGCCGGACGCGCATGCGAGCGGACATGTGCCCTCCGGCGCCTGGCGCGAGTCAGTGCCCAAACTGCAAACCGCGAACGAGGAATTCTACCGAATGTACCGGCAGGCGATCGACGACATGGGCGCGTTGCGGCTGCCCATGGCGGGCTCCGCCGGAGAGGTCGTCGTGCCCGCGGCCGGTCTGCCCTGGTTCATGGCGCCGTTCGGACGCGACAGCCTGATCGCCTCGCTGCAAACCATTTTCATTCATCCCGCTTTCGCCACGGGCACGCTGGACGTGCTGGGGGTATGGCAGGCGACGGTCCGGGATGCCTGGCGGGACGCGGAACCCGGCAAGATCATGCACGAATTGCGCTATGGGGAACTCGCGCATTTCAAATTGATCCGGCACACGCCGTACTACGGCACCGCCGACGCGACGCCGCTGTATTTGATCGTGCTCCACGCGGCCTGGAAGGCCACCGGCGATCGCGCCTTGCTGGAACGATATCTGCCGAACGCCGAGGCGGCGTTGCGCTGGATCGACGAGGAAGGCGACCGCGACGGAGACCTGTTTCAGGAATTTCACAAGCGCGCCGAGGACGGTTACGAAAATCAGAACTGGAAGGATTCCGGGGATTCGATGACCTGGCCGGACGGCTCGCCGGTCGTGGGGCCCAAGGCCTTGTGCGAATTGCAAGCCTATGTCTACGACGCGTGGCGGCGCATGGCCGAAGTGTTCGACGCGCTGGACCGGCCGGACCGCGCCGCGGCGCTGCGCGCCAAAGCCGCCGCGCTGTTCGAAAAATTCAACGCGGTGTTCTGGAACGAAGATCTCGGGTTTTATGCGTATCTGCTGGATGGGCAGAAGCGGCCAGTGCCGACCGTGACCTCCAACGCCGGGCATTTGTTGTGGTTGGGCATCGTTCCGCCGGATCGGGCGGCGCGGGTCGTCGCGCGGCTGATGGCGCCGGACATGAACACGGGCTGGGGAATCCGGACATTGTCCAGCACGCACGGGGCGTATAATCCGTATTCTTATCAGAACGGATCGGTTTGGCCGCACGATACCTCGATCGCCGCGCTCGGGTTCAAACGCTACGGTTTTCACGCGGAAGCCGCGCAACTGGCGCGCGGCTTGTCCGATGCCGCCAGCCATTTTCAGCAGAATCAGTTGCCGGAACTTTACGCGGGGATCGATCGCGCGAGTCCGTTTTTCCCGATTCAGTATCTCGGCGCCAACGTGCCGCAGGCATGGGCCGCCGGTTCGGCGTTTTTCATGACTCAGGCCTTGCTGGGGTTGGAGCAGGACGCGCCGAACGGATGCCTGTGGGTCGATCCGCACCTGCCCGCATGGTTGCCGGATGTGACGCTGACCGGGATTCCGCTCGGGGACAAGAAACTCTCGGTGCGGTTCGCGCGTGGGGCCGAGAGCACGTCGGTGGAAGTGCTGGAAGGCGATCCGGCTTCGGTCCGGCGGCGAAAATTCCTCAGCCGGTAGACGGCTCCTTGAATTCCGGGACTTTCAGCCAGACCCAGATCAGGTTCGCCGCCAACAGCACCGTCGAGAGCACGAAGACGTAACGAATGCCCAAACCGGCGGCGATCAAACCGCCCATCAGCGGTCCCATGGAATTGCCGAGAAAACTGGCGGACGCCGTCATGCCATAGATGGTGCCACGATTTTCTCGCGCGACACCGCGCCCGATCAAGGCGTTGGCGGTGGGCAAAATGCCGCCGATGAACAGCCCGACGGCGAAGCGCTCCGCCACGAACACCCAGTAATTGTCGACGAAAATCTGCGGCAGGCTGGTCAGCACCGCACCCAGCAGACAGATCAACAAAACCCGGCGGTAACCGATGATGTCCGAACGATTGCCGAGAAACGGCGAGGCCATCAAATTCGCGAGACCCGTGATGGAAAAAGCCACCCCCGCCAAAGTCGCGATCTGGGGCGGCGAACCGATCAGTTCCTGCACGAAAATCGTCACCACCGGCTGCACGGTGCGCACGCTGAACTGCGCCATCAGCAGCACGAAGAACAAAGCCATGAGACTCGCCGAGCCGATCAACAGGCGCAGCCCGGACAACATGGAACGGGATTTCGCGCCCTCCTTCGGCGGAACGAAATTCTCCTTCACGGCGAACCACACCAAAACCACTCCGCCACCGGTCAGCGCCGAGGTGATAAAGAACGGAATCCGATAACTGCCAGTGATGTCGGCGAGAATGCCGCCCAAAACCGGGCCGACCAAAGATCCCACCATCTGACCGGAACTCAACCACCCCAACGCATACCCGAGCCGGCGCTCCGGCACCTGGCTGGCGACCAAAGCGATCGCCGAGGTCGAAAATCCCGCGAACATGCCCATCAACGCGCGGGCGCCGAAAAACTGCCAGACGTTGGTGGACATGGCCATCACAATGGTAAAGGTCGTGATGGCGAGACTGGACCGCAACAAAGACAACTTCCGCCCATGCTTGTCCGCGATCCGGCCCCAGACCGGCGAGGCGAAAGCCGCGACGAACGACGTGGAGCCAGTGATCAACCCACTCCAAATATCGATGCCCTCAACCGTCGTCACCCCCAAAGACGGCAACATCAACGGCACGATGGGGCTGAGAAAACTAAACGATCCCGTCATGAGGACCTGTATCCCCACCATCACCCAAAGCGTTCGCCGCCACCCGGACGTCTCCTGGGCCTGCATGTCCTCGATCTGACTCATCCCCCCATCGTAGCGCATCCCACACCGGTGGAAAGGTTCGAAGCCCAGGCTCGACCGGCCCGTGCATGCGTCAGCGCTGGGGCGTTGCCCCAGACCCCACGGGGGGCGCTGCCCCTCGACCCCACCAGGGCGGGAGCCCTGGACCCGATCGATTTGGGGGATGAATGAGGGAGGGGCATCCGAGACGTTGCAACCTCCGTATAGGCCCTCCCTCATTCATCCCCCAATTAATGGGTTCCAAGGGCTCGCCCTTGGCGGGTTCGAAGGGCAGCGTCCTCGCGGGGTCCGGGGCAGAGCCCCGGCGTTAACATATGCACAGGCCGATCAAGCCCAGGGTTTGACACCCCTCCCCCGGTTTGGAAGAGTCGGCGCTTGTGGAAAGGGCGGAGCCGATATGAGCAATACCTTGGAGCCTATCCCGCTGACGGGGCCTCGGGCGGATGAGACGCTGTCCTTGCCGGATTTTGGCGGTATCGAGATCGAGGGGATCGATCTGTCGAAACCGTTGAGTCAGGAGCGGAAGGACTGGATTATCCGCATGTTCCGGACGCATCCGGTGGTGGTGTTCCGGGGGCAGGATCTGACCAAGGACGCGCAATATGCGTTTACCCTGAATTTTGGCGAAATCGAGGGTCTGCACGTCAATCGGCACATCGACCCCGTGAAATACTCGCCAGTGCACACGGTTTCCAATCTCGGGACCGATGGCAGGCCGGGCGCGCCGATCCGGGAGCGGGGCAATTATTATTGGCACAGCGACAAATCGTATCACGATGTGCCCTCGCTGATGACGATGTTGCACGGGGTGGAGATTCCCTCGCGCGGCGGAGAGACGCAATTCGCGAATTTGGCGAAGGCCTACGCGGCGCTGGACGAGCCGACGAAGCAGCGGATCGAGGGGTTGCGTGCCGTCCATAGTTGGGAGCGGAGCCGCATCCAGTCGAACAGCCTGCCGGCGACGGAAGAGCAAATCCGGGAACGGCCGGCGGTGAATCATCCGATCGTGCGGACGCATCCGGACACAGGTCTGAAGTCGCTGTATTTGGGCAACCACGCCTCGCATATTCTGGGCTGGCCAGAAGAAGAAGGGCGGGCGCTGATCCGCTGGCTGGAGGCCTTCGCGACGCAGGCCCGGTTTGTTTATTCGCACAGTTGGCGCAAAGGCGATCTGACGATCTGGGACAATCGCTGCACCGTGCATCGTGCGTTGCAACACCAGAACATGAACGCGGAGCGGCGGGTGCTGCACCGGACCGTGGTCAAGGGAACGGTGCCGTACTGACATGAAAATCGTCATTCCCGATGAATATCAGGACGCCATCGAGCGGCTGCCCTGTTACGCCTTGCTCGACGACCACGATGTCACGCGCTACCGCGAGCCCGCGCGCGATTTCGAGGATTTGGTTCAGCGCCTGTACCCGGCGGAGGCGATCGTCGCCATCCGGGAACGCGTGACCTTCGATCGGAAGCTGATCGAGCGGTTGCCAAACCTGAAGTTGATCGCGCTGGTCGGGCGGAACGCGACGACGATCGATTATGCCGCCTGTACCGAGCATGGGGTGACGGTGTCCCGCGGGAAGAGCAATTCGCCTCACTCGCCGGCGGAACTGACGGTGGCGCTGATGATGGCGTCGCGGCGGAACATCGTCATCGAAGCGGAACGGATGCGGCGGGGGGAATGGCCTTATACGCTGTCGCACCGATTGCACGGCTCGACGCTGGGGATTTTCGGGCTGGGGAACATTGGCGCGCTGGTCGCGAAGGCCGGGGCCGGTCTGGGCATGAACGTCCTGGTCTGGGGCCAGGAAACCTCGGCGAAGCGGGCTTTGGAGGCGGGGTACGCGGTGGCGCCGAACAAGGCGGCGTTGTTCGAGCAATCCGATGTGTTGTCGTTGCATGTGCGCGTCAAGCCGGACACGGCGGGGATCGTGCGGCCGGAGGATCTGGCGCGGATGAAGCCGACGGCGCTGATCGTGAACACCTCACGCGCGGAACTGATCGCGCCGGGCGCGCTGCTGACGGCGCTGCGGGCGGGGCGGCCGGGCTACGCGGCGGTGGATGTGTACGAAGAAGAACCGGTGATGAACGGCGATCATCCGTTTCTGTCGATGCCGAATGTGATCTGCACGCCGCATCTGGGATGGGCGGAATGGGATAATTTCGACCTGTATTACGCGGAGGCGTTCGACCAGATCGATGCCTTCGCGAAAGGTCTGCCGATGCGGCTGGCCAATCCGGAGGTGAAACCGCGCTGATGGACCCGGACCTGATCGCTTACTCGCCGATCGCGCAAAGACCGGCGTTGCGCTGGCCCAACGGGGCCCGCGTGGCGCTGTGGGTCGTGCCGAATATCGAACATTACGAGTATCTACCGAAATTCGTGAGGACGCGCGATCCCTGGCCACGCTCGCCGCATCCGGATGTTCTCGGGTATTCGCAGCGGGATTATGGGAACCGGGTGGGGTTGTGGCGCTTCTTCGACCTGTCGGACGCCTTGGGGCTGCGGTGTACCGTCAGCCTCAGCATGACCGTGATTCAGCATTATCCCGCGATATTGGAAGCGATGGAGAAGCGGAAATGGGAGTTGATGTCCCACGGCATTTATAACACCCGTTACCACTGGGATTTTTCCATCGAGGAAGAGCGCGCGGCGATGCTGGAAAGCCGGGACATCCATCGGAAACTGACGGGTCGCGAACAAAAAGGCTGGTTCAGTCCGGCGATCACCAACACGCTGAACACCTTCGATCTGGCGGCGGAATGCGGGTTCGAATACACCGCCGATCTGTATCACGACGACCAGCCATTTCCGCTGAAAGTAAAGACGGGCAAACTTCTGTCGGTTCCCTATACGATCGATCTGAACGACGTCATTGTCCATCGCCGTGGCGAAGAAGCGGACGCCTTCGCCCAACAGATCAAAGATCATTTCGACACGGTCTACGCCGAGGGGGCGGAGCAGGGCCGCGTCATGTGCGTCGCGCTGCATCCGTTCTGGGTGGGCCAGCCGCACCGTACCAGAGCGATCCGCGAAGCCTTCGAATATATTCTTTCCCATGCCGGCGTCTGGCAAACCACGGGCGAGGAGATCGCGGGATGGTATAACGCCAATTATTTGCCGTTGATCGAGGCGCATCTGGC
Source organism: Acetobacteraceae bacterium (assembly GCA_947474705.1). Classification (GTDB taxonomy): domain Bacteria; phylum Pseudomonadota; class Alphaproteobacteria; order Acetobacterales; family Acetobacteraceae; genus Rhodopila. The sequence continues at coordinate 16,879 of CANJJS010000055.1, forward strand.
CGCGCGGGAGGCCGCGAATGGTTGAGCACGTGCCCGCCAAAACACCGCCGGTTGGGGAAATTCGTGAAGCGGGGATGGATCACGGGCATTATCCGTTCCGCGCCTTGCCGGACGCGCCGGTGTTCGCCTGGCCGGGCGGAGCGCGGCTCGCCTTCACCGTCACTTTGGTGCTGGACCATTGGGAACTGGAACCGCCGCCGGGCGAAAGTCCGGACCCGCGGATTGTCTCGCCACTGGGAAAATTCCATCCGGACTGGCTGACCTGGAGCCATCGGCTGTATGGCGCGCGCGTCGGAATCTTTCGCGTTTTGGAGGTGCTGGACCGGTTCGGGATCCGGCCCAGCGTGGCGTTGGGGACGGAGGCGGCGAAGCGGTATCCGGAACTGGTGGACGCGCTGCTGCGTCGCGACGCGTGTTTCATGGCGCATGGGGATTTCGCGACGCGGCGCCTGACCAGCCGGACGCCGGACGAGACCGCCCGGATCGTGGCGGCGCGAGACATTTTGGCGGGGATCGTGGGCCAGGCGCCTTTGGGCTGGTGCGGTCAGGATTTTAACGAGTCGGCCGATACGCCCGCTCTGCTGGCGGAAGCTGGGTTCGAATACACGACAGATTGGGCGAACGACGACCGGCCGTTCCTTTTGGGGCCTTATGACGGGCGCCATTTGGTGGCGCTGCCGCCTCAGCCGGAATGGAACGATCTGGAGTGCATGTGGTTACGCCGGGTCTCGCCGGCGGTATGGGCGGCGAACATCGTGGAGGCGTTCCGGACGCTGCACGCGGAGGGTGGCAATGTGTTCAACCTGACGCTGCATCCCTGGATCGCCGGGCAGGCGCATCGCATTCGTTATTTGCGAGAGGCGTTGCATGGGATCATGGGTGTTCCGGGCGTTTGGCACGCGACGACGGACGAGGTGGCGGCGGCGGCGCGGGCTCGGTTATAATCCCGGCCGGCCGCCCCGAACGCCCCCTGCTCAGGCCGCCTTCCGCTCCCGTTCCCGCGCCAGCCGCGCCAGCGCGCCTTCGTCCGTCGGAACAATCGGCGAGAAATCCGTATGCGCGATCCATTCCTTCCGCGTTGGCGTCCGGATGTAATTCGAAACCGCGTTCAACGTGAGATACACGATCTTCCGCGGATAAGGCGTGATATTTCCGGCGGACCCGTGCACCAAATTGCCGTGGAACATCAGCAGCCCGCCCGGCTTCCCGGTCGGCGCCACCACGCCGCCTTTGTCGACGAGTTTCGTCACCACGTCCTCGTCCAGCGTCCACAACGGATACGATGTCGTGGTCGTATCGTGTTCCGCTTCCAGCACCCCGATCGTATGGCTGCGCGGCACCAGCATCAGCGGTCCGTTGATCGGCATGACCTCGTCGAGGAACACCGCGATGTTCATTGCCTTCGGCTCCGGCATACCATCGTCGCGAGCCCAGGTGCCGTAGTCCTGGTGCCATTGCCAGACATCGCCGGTGAAGGAGGCTTTGGCGTTGATTTTGAACTGGTGCATGTACACCTGCTCGCCGAAGATCTGCTCGATCGGATCGATCATCCGCGGATGGCGCGCCAGCAGCCCGAACGCGTCGTTATAAAGATGCGCGGCGAAGGCGGTGCGAGGCGCGCCGGAGCGTTCCCGCCAGACTTCGGGGCGGTCGTGCCGGTAGATCTCGACGGCTTCCTCGCGCAGGAACGCGCATTCTTCTTCCGTGAAGGTGTCCGGCAGAAACAGGAAACCTTCCTCGTGGAAGTGACGGATTTGTTCTGGCGTCAACATCGGTGTCGTCTCCTTCACGGAAGTACCTTGCCGGGGTTCATCAGTCCCAACGGATCGAGCGCGTCCTTGATCCGGCGCATCAGCGCGAGTTCCGCGCCGCCGCGCCAGTCCGGCATCATATAGGGTTTCAGCTTGCCGATCCCATGTTCGGCGGAGAAGCTGCCATCGTATTTCCGCACGACTTCGTTCACGGTTTCCATGATCGGGTGGTCCTGATCCAGGAACCAGGCGGGATCGGCGCCCACGGGCTGTTCCAGATTGAAATGAATATTCCCGTCGCCCATGTGCCCGAACGGCACGCAGCGCACGCCCGGGATCAGCTTTTCGCAAGCGGCGGTGGCCTCGTCGATGAAAGCCGGCACTTTCGACACGGGCACGGAGACGTCGTTCTTGACGCTCGCGCCCTCGCGCTTCTGCGCTTCCGAGTGTTCCTCGCGCAGCCGCCAGATCGCGGCCCGCTGCGCCTCGGATTCCGCGATCGCCGCGTCCTGGACGACCCCGTCCGTCAGCGCGCCTTCCAGCACGAACTCCAGCGAGGCCCGCAAGCCCGCGTTCGGCCGCGGCGTCGCCAGTTCCACCAGCACATAGAATGGCGCGGGCTTTTCCACGGGGAGCGCCGCGTTCGGAATATGCTTCAGCACGAAGGACGTCCCGAGCCCCGACATCAACTCGAAGGCGCTGATCGCCGCGGCGTCGTGCGCCTGCACCCGCGCGAAGAGTTCCAGCGCGTCCGCCGCCGTCGCGACCGCGCAGAACGCCACCGCCGTCTCCTTGGGTTGCGGCACCAGTTTCAACACGGCGGCGGTGATGATGCCCAAAGTCCCCTCGGACCCCACGAACAACTGCCGCAGGCAATAGCCGGTATTGTCCTTCCGCAGCCGCCGCAGCCCGTTCCAGATGGTGCCGTCCGGCAGCACCGCCTCCAGCCCCAGCACCAGATCCCGCGCGTTGCCGTAACGCACCGTATTGTTGCCGCCCGCGTTCACCGCCAGCACGCCGCCAATCTGCGCGGTGCCCTCGGACGAGATCGACAGCGGCAGCAAACAGCCCTTCTCCGCCGCGAAATTCTGCGCCGCCTTCAGCGTCACCCCCGCCTCGATCGTCAGCGTCATGTCCACGGGATCGATATCCCGGACCCGGTTCAGCCGCGCCGTGCTCAGCACCAGCTCCGACCCATCCTCGTTCGGCACGGCCCCGCCGACCATCGACGTATTGCCGCCCTGCGTCACGATCGGCACCCCCGCCGCGACACAGAGTTTCACGACGGCGGCGACTTCGTCCGTATTCCCGGGCCGGATGACCGCGCTGGTCCGGCCCTTGTACAGGCGCCGCCAATCCTCCGACGCCGCCGCGGTATCGGACGCATCGGTCAGAATCCCGCGATCCCCAACCACGGCGCGAATGGCGTCGAGCAAGCCCGGCGTGATGGCGGAAACAGTCGCGGCGTCAGGCATGGCGGGCTCCAAAAACCGGGAGGGAAACGAACCAACACAGCTTTAGACCACCACCCCCCCGCCGCGAAATCCCCCGCGGGTGGGTGCCCGAGGTCACCGGGGGCGGATGTTCAGGCCCTGGGGCGCTGCCCCAGACCCCGCGGGGGGCTCTGCCCCCTCAACCCCCGCCAAGGCAGGGCCTTGGATGCCGTCTCTTTGGGGTGTTTGAAGCAGGGGGGCCTACGGTGGCTGTGCAACAGCCTCGGATGGACCCCCTGCTTCAAACACCCCAATTAAATGGGTCCAGGGCCCCCGCCCTGGTGGGGTCGAGGGGCGAAGCCCTCGTGGGGTCCGGGGCGGAGCCCCGGGGCTTCAACATCAACCCCCGACGACCTCAGGCTCACCCCTCGGCCAGCCCGCCGCCGCGAAGGCCTTCCGCGTATCGCGCCACATCCTCCGGCCGTGTCAGCGGCGAGCGCCTGATCGCGTCGCGCACGGTAAAGCCCGGCTCCAGCTTCAGCAGCCGTGCCCGCACATCCGCGGCTTCCCGCTCGCACCCCAGATTCCCCAGCGCCGCCAAATGCGCCTTGAAGGCGGAGGAAAACCACGGATTCAACTCAATCGCCGCGCGGCCCGCCGCCGCCGCCGCCTCGAACTCCCCGCGCAACAAATGCGGAGTCACGATCGCCGCCTGAAAGAAAAACAGATGCGGATCCGACGGCGACAGCTCGATCGCCTGCCGCATCCGGGCGATCGCCGTATCGTGCGCCCCCAGATAACTGTGGGAGAAACCTGAAAAACACCACGCGATGGCCAGGTTCGGGTTCAGCGAAATCGCCCGGTCGTGCAACACCGTCGCCTCTGACGGCCGCTTCATCAGGAAGCCGCGGACATGGCCCGCCAAAGTCAAAGCGCGCGCGTCGTTGGGATCCAGAGAAACCGCGGTATCCGCCAGCGCCGCCGCGCGAGTCGCCGCCCCCTCTGGGTCCGGCGCCCAACCCTGTCCGACCAGGAACAAATGCCAGTACGCATACCAGGCCATGGCGTCCGTTTGACCCGGATCGGCCTTCAACGCGGCTTCCAACAACGCCCCCGCGCCATGAAACGCCAGCCGGTCGAGCCGGTAAATCGCGGGCACCGCGCGTAACACCAGTTCGCGGGGGGACGCGGTGCGCGGATTGCCGCTGGCGGCGCGCTCGCCCTCGCGGATCAGCAGTTCGGGATCGATTTGCGCCACGATCGCGGCGCCGACCTCTTCCTGGATGGTCAGCGTATCGCCGCCGGCGCGGTCGAACCGATTGGCCCAGATCACCTCGCCACCCAACCGCAGATCCAGCAGCCGGACGATGATGCGCAGCCGGTCGCCGCCGCGCTGAATCGTGCCGTCCAGCACCAGATCCAGATCGATATCCGGCCAGTTCATCCGCTCTTCGTCGATATCGCCCGCGAGCGCCGCCATCGAACTGACCGAAACGCAGGAAATCCACCGGAACCGCGACAGCGCCGTCGTGATCTCCTCCGCGAGCCCGGCGGCGAGGTCGTCGTCGCCATGCCCGCCAATGACCCGCATGCGGCGAATGCCCAGCCGCAAACCCGATCGGACGGCCCCGGATTCGGACTGTCCCGGCTCGCCCCGTCCGCGTGGGCGGTCCCGGGCGGGCACCTGAACCTTCGCCAGAAAATCCGCCATGTCCGGCGGAGGCGGACGGTCCGTCGCAAGCCCGGTGGCCTCGCGCCATTGTTCCACCGCGAACAGCGCCGCGGCCCGGTCGCCGGCCTCGTGATGCCCCTGGATCAAAGCGCGCCACGCCGCGTCGTGCGCCGGATCGATCCGCAACAGCGCCCGCGCGATGGTCATCGTCTCCGGCCCGGCGGGCGCGTCCCGCAGCAGGCTCTCACCCGCCGCGCCGGCATGGGCGCGCAACCGGAGGCGCTCCGTCCGCGTCCATTCGTCGAAGGCCGGGTCGAGCCCGCCCAGATCCTCCAAAAACCCTTCGCGCATCAGGCTCAACAAGGCGTCTTTCGGCGCCATCGGCCCGATGGCATCCACCGCGTCGACGGAAATGTCGCGGGGACCGAAGGCCAGATGATGCCGCTCGGCCACCAGCACCTTGGTCCAGGCCGGGCCGGGCGCGTCCTGAAGTTCGTGGACGGCCTGGCGGAGCGAGGCGCGGGCCTGCTCTCGTTCCCGCTGACTCCACAACAATCCGGTAAGGTCCATGCGCAGAACGGGTTTGGGCGCGTTCAGCGCCAGCACGGCCACCACCGCCCGGGTCTTCCGCGACCTGGGCAAATAATCCGCGCCACGGGAATCGCGGATCGACATCCCGCCGAACAAGCGGATTCGCAGCAATGGTTCCCCGTTCGACTCGGCTCGATCCATTTCCCCGCCAGATCTCGCGACCCGGCCGCTCCGTTCGACGCGGGCACCCGCCGGCCCGGCGTTCGGAACATGCCGTACCGTGTCTTATTGTTTCATTGCGTCAATTTTTCGCGAGGAATTGCGGTGATACCATCGTTAATTCGCTCGCATACAGGGGTCCGAAGCCGGAAACGCGTGTCCCGGCGCGAGACGCCATCGGCACGGGACAGGCGAGTGCCCTCCAGTGCCCGAGGAAAAGGGTTTTCTCCAAAACCCGCATCTCCCGCTTGTGCTATCGCGCCGCCATGCTCAAAATCGAAAAACAATCCGGGAAGCCGGCCCGAGGGAGAAAGACCAGGATGACCGTCCCGCCGACCGCCACAGCCGCCGCGCGTTCTGGCCGCGAACTGCCCGGATGGGCGAAAATGCTGCCCGGTCTCGCGCTGTGCGCCGCGATCGCCGGCGTGGCGCTGCTGGCGGGAAGAGCCATGCCGCTGGTCGGCGCGCCCCTGTTCGCGATCGCCATCGGCGTCGTTATCGCGAACACCATGGGCTCCACCCTGCCGCTGAAGGCCCTGAAAATCGGCGATATCTCCAAACTCGCGCTGAAATGCGGGATCGTCGTGCTGGGCGCCAGCCTGAACCTGGCGGATATCGCCTCGACCGGCGGGAACTCGCTGCTCTTTCTCGGTCTGACCGTCCTCCTTGGCCTCGGCACCGCGCTCCTGCTGGGCCGTTCGATGGGTATCGACTGGCGTATTCGCTGCCTGATCGGCATGGGCACGACCATCTGCGGCGGCTCCGCCATCGCCGCCCTGGCGCCGGTCATCCGCGCCAAGGCCGAGGAAATCGCCTACGCCGTCACCGTCGTCTTCTTCTTCAACATGATCGCCGTGTTCCTGTTCCCGCCCTTGGGCCACATGCTGATGCTGTCCGACAACGGCTTCGGCATCTGGACCGGCACCGCGGTGAACGACACCTCCGCCGTCGTCGCCGCCGGATTCGCCTTCAGCAACGAAGCCGGCACCGTCGCGACGATCGTGAAACTAACCCGCACGACCCTGATCATCCCCCTGGTGATCGGCTTCGGCCTGGCCCTCCCCTGGCTCGACCCAGAAGCCGCGTCGAAACCGGACGTCCCCCTGGCGCGCCGGGTCTACGACGCCTTCCCCGTTTTCATCGTGCTGTTCGTCCTCGCCTCCGCCATCCAGACCCTGGGCCTTCTGGGAAGCCACGCCGCCGACATCCAACTCATGGGCCGTTGGGTGATGGTGATCGCCCTGGCCGCGGTGGGCCTGCAAGGACACTGGCGCGCCTTCGTCGGCGCCGGCACCGGCCCGCTGGTTCTGGGCGCCGCCACCTGGGCCGCCGTCGCCTGCGGCAGTCTGGCGATGCAGGCCGCCACGAAACAGTGGTGAGAAGAGCCGTCAGGCGACGCCCAGGCTGTAACGAAACGGTCTGACGGGTTCTTTTGTGTCGCGGTCTGTCTCGTTTCGGCCCGCCCCGCTATCGTGTGCCGAGACCGGTCGTCCAACCGAGCCGGGCGATGACAGGGACAGAGCGTCCCGATGGGTCAATCTTTCGGGCGGCTGGCATAAAACCAAAAATCCCCGCGGCAACCGCCGCGGGGATCCAGGCAACGTCCTTAAGAAAAAGTCAGTCGCCGCCGCCAGGCTGCTCCGACCCTTCCTGGTAGGCAGGCCGCTCGCGCCGCGGACGATCGCGATCGAAGCCGCGCTCCGGACGGTCGCTCCGCTCCGGCCGATCCCCACGCGCCGGACGCTCGCCGACCTCCGCCGTGATGTCCTCGCCCGTCTCCTGGTTCACGACCCGCATCGACAGCTTGATCTTGCCGCGCTCGTCGAAGCCGATGACCTTGACCTTCACCTGATCGCCGACATTCACCACGTCCGTGGTCTTGGCGACGCGGACCGGCTTCAGTTCGCTGATGTGAACCAGCCCGTCGCGCGACCCCATGAAGTTCACGAAGGCGCCGAAATCGGCCGTCTTCACGACCTTCCCGGCGTAGATGACGCCCATCTCCGGCTCCATCGTCAGCCCGCGGATCCAATCGATCGCCGCCTGCGCCTGGGATTGATCCACCGCCGCGATCTTGATCGTGCCATCGTCGTCGATGTCGATCTTGCACTTGGTCTGCTCGACGATCTCGCGGATCACCTTGCCGCCCGTGCCAATCACGTCGCGGATTTTTTCCTTCGGCACCTGGATCACGGTGATCCGCGGCGCCGTCGCCGCGACATCCCCACGAGCCCCCGTCAGCGCCTTCGCCATCTCGCCCAGAATGTGGAGACGTCCCTCACGGGCCTGCCCCAGGGCGATTTGCATGATTTCCGGCGTGATGGACGTGATCTTGATGTCCATCTGCAACGAGGTGATCCCCGCCTCGGTGCCCGCCACCTTGAAGTCCATGTCCCCAAGATGATCCTCGTCGCCGAGAATATCGGACAACACCGCGAAGGCATGGTCTTCCTTGATCAGACCCATGGCGATCCCCGCGACGGGACGGATCAGCGGCACACCCGCGTCCATCAGCGCCAAAGACCCGCCGCACACCGTCGCCATCGACGACGAGCCGTTCGACTCCGTGATCTCCGACACCACCCGCATCGTATAGGGGAATTTGTCTTTCCCCGGCAGCATCGGATGGATCGCGCGCCACGCCAGCTTCCCGTGCCCGATTTCGCGCCGGCCCGGCGAACCCATCCGGCCCGCCTCACCCACCGAATACGGAGGGAAATTGTAATGCAGCATGAAGTTGGAGCGGTATTCGCCCTCCAACGCATCGATGATCTGCTCGTCCTGACCCGTCCCCAGCGTCGCCACGCACAGCGCCTGGGTTTCCCCACGCGTGAACAGCGACGAGCCATGCGCGCGCGGCAACACGCCCACTTCGGCGATGATCTGACGCACGGTCTTGGTGTCGCGGCCGTCAATGCGCAGGCCGGTGGCCAGGATCGCGCCGCGAACGACGTCGGATTCGAGGTCCTTGAACGCGCTCTTCGCCTTCTCGGTGTCCAGGCCCTCATCCTTCAACGCGGCCATGGCGGCGGCCTTGGCGGCATCCACGGCGTTGTGACGGGCGCCCTTATCGACGATCTTATACGCCTCGGTGACACCGCCGCGGGCCAACTGGTCCACGCGCGCCTTCAACGCGGCGGCTTCCGGCGGCGGCTCCGGCAACGCCCAAGGCTCCTTGGCGGCGTGCTCGGCGAGCTCGATGATGGCGTTGATGACCGGCTGGAACGACGTGTGCCCGAAGGTCACGGCGCCCAACATGATGTCTTCCGGCAGCTCCTGCGCTTCCGATTCGACCATCAGCACACCCTCGGCGGTGCCGGCCACGACCAACTGCAACTGGCTCGTCTTCGCCTGTGCCATCGTTGGGTTCAGAATATACTGCCCGTCCTGATACCCCACCGTCGCCGCGCCCACCGGCCCGAAGAACGGAATGCCCGACAACGTCAGCGCGGCCGAGCAACCGATCAGCGCCACGATGTCCGGATCGTTCTCCATGTCGTGCGACAACACCGTCGCGACGATCTGAACCTCATTCCGGAACCCCTCGGGGAACAGCGGACGAATCGGGCGATCGATGAGGCGGCTTTTCAGCACCTCGGCCTCGCTCGGACGCCCCTCGCGCTTGAAGAACCCGCCGGGGATCTTGCCAGCCGCGAAAGCCTTTTCCTGGTAGTTCACGGTCAGCGGGAAGAAATCCTGGCCCGGCTTGGCGGATTTCACGCCAACGGCGGTGCACAGCACGATCGTCTCGCCATAGGAAATCAGCACGGCCCCATCGGCCTGACGGGCGATTTTGCCCGTTTCGAGCACGAGCTTGCGCCCGCCCCAGTCGAGTTCCTTGCGGAAATAGTTAAACATTCATCGTCCTTTGGATGCGCGGCATCGGCGGACGGCAAGCCGGACGGGCCGGATCCCGAGGGGAGGCGGCGTCTCGGGTCACACGGAAGCCGGCCCCGCGTTTCGCGCGGCCTGGGCCATGTAACCGGAAACGCCGTCGCGATTCCCACTGGGTTCGCCGGATCGGCGGTCTGTCGGTCCACCGCGGTCCGCGGCGTTTCCCGCGCGCCAGGATGGCATGCGGGGGTCGTCGCCCCCCTATATGGGATGAAAGGGGGTTTCGTCATCTTTTGTTCGGGCAAAAATACAACGCCCGGTGGCAGTGGCCTTTTCCGGCCTCCTTCGACCGCGCCCCGCCAGGCCCGAACCACGGCAAGCCATGCCGTAACCACCGGCGGACATGCCCAGGTTGCGGCGTGGCACGCCCCAATTTCGTCATGGCCCGGCTTGACAGGGCCACCGGGACCGGCACGGACTCGTGTCACATGGAATGCCGCCACGTCCGCGATCGCCCACCATGCGAAATGCCACACCCGGTGGCCCGGTCAAGCCGGGCCATGACGAGTTGAAAAACCACGCCACGCCGGACGCGAACACCACGCCACACCGTGCGCGAACACTAGGCCACACCGGGCGCGAACACCAGGCAATGCCGGATGCCAACGCCACGAAGCGCTGGAATCCGTCAACCGGCGGTGTTTACCGCCGCAGACCCAGACGGCCGATCAGCGTCTCATAGCGCTGCTGATTCTTCCGCTTGGTGTAGTCCAGCAGCCGGCGGCGCTGGCCGACCATCATCAGCAAACCGCGGCGCGAGTGAAAGTCCTTCGCATGGGTCTTCAGATGCTCCGTCAGATTGTTGATCCGTTCGGTCAAAATCGCGACCTGGACCTCCGGGCTGCCGGTGTCGGTGGGGTTGGTCTTGTACTCGCCAATAAGCGCCGTGCGGCGTTCGGCCGTAATCGACATCGAGGATACTCCTGAAGTGAGAGGTCAGAGAACCCGCTCTGGCCGGAGCAGCCCGTCCTCCAGACGGCACAGTCCGATCAGGCGATTCCCCGCCATCGCTCGCGCCAACCCGCCATCGGGATCGGCCTCGCGCGGAATCCGGCCCATCAACGCCACCAGGCTAAGCGCCTGGCCTTGTTTGAGGCTGGCGGCCTCCGCCTCTGTCAGGGCCAGCGCCGGGATGTCGGCCAGCGCGGTCGTGACCGGAAGCAAGAGGTCCGGGGAAGCGGGCAGCGTATCGTCCGGTTCGCGGAGCTTGTCCAGGGAAATCGCGTGGGTTTCGTTGAACGGCCCCACCCGCAGCCGGCGCAACTGGCCAATATGGCCCAGCGATCCGCAGGCCACCGCCAAATCCCTGGCGAGGCTCCGCATATACACGCCCTTGCCCGAAGCGACCTCGAAAATGGCCGTATCCGCGTCGGGCCGCTCGATCAGCTCGAACCGGTCGACACGGGCCGGCCGGGCCTCAAGCACCGGCGCCCGGCCCTCGCGCGCCATGTCGTAGGCGCGTTCGCCCGCGACCTTGATCGCCGAATAGACCGGCGGCACCTGCATGATGTCGCCCCGGAACGCCGCCAGCTCCTGGACGATTTTTTCGTCCGTGGGACGGACATCGGAGGTCGCGACGACCTGACCATCCGCGTCGTCGGTGTCGCGGCTTTCCCCGAATTTCAGGGTGAAGCGGTAAAGCTTGGTGCCGTCCATGACATAGGGAACGGTCTTCGTGGCCGCCCCAAACGCAATCGGCAGAATGCCGGTCGCCAAGGGGTCGAGCGTGCCGCCGTGACCGGCTTTCTGCGCGTCGAAAATACGTTTGACGCGGTTGACCACGTCCGTGCTGGTCATGCCCGGGGGTTTGTCGACGATCAGCCAGCCGTCGATTTGACGGCCTTTGGGTTTGCGGCGGGCCATTGGGTTCCAGGAAAGCTCCAGGGGGGGCGGATAAGGAGGGCGGGGGCGTATGGGGGGATGGGGGGGATGTCAATGGCGGGTTGACGCCGCTTGTGCGATACTCGCCAGCGCGACCCGCGCGAAGGAAGCATCATGGAACGAATTCTGACCTTGCATATCGAAAAACTCCCCGAAGGGGTCTACCTCGCCACGTCAGATGACGTGCAAGGGTTGGTGGCGCAGGGACGCACCATTCAGGAAACCATCGAAATCGCGCGAGATGTCGCGAAGAAGTTGATCGAAATGCGCGAAGACGCCGGTGCGCCGTTCCCCGCCGCGACCGACTCGTTCGATTACCCGTTAATCGTAAACGCCTGATGGGCCGGCTGGCCGGCTTTCGATATCGCGACATCGTCCGGCGTCTGAAACGCCTGGGTTTCGAATTCGCCCGCCAGGCCGCCGGGTCTCATGAAATCTGGCAAAATCCAATGACCGGCCGGATCACAACTCTTCCCAACCATCCCGGCGCCATGCCGGAGGGAACACTCCGGGCAATCCTCCGGCAGGCCGGGGTCGAGCCTGACGAGTTCTTGCGCGAATAGAACGCCCGGCGCCATTAACCCCCCGCCGCCACCGGCATCCGCAACACCGTCTTCCCCATGGACCGCCGCCCCAGCACATTCTCCATCGCATGTCGAAATTCCCGCAGCGGAAACCTGTGCGACGTCACCGGCCTGATCTTCCCTTCCCGGTACAGCGCGAACAACCGCGCCATCACCTCATGCATTTCCGGCCCATGCGTGCTCCGCTGGGACGTATCCTGCCCCCAGCCGGTGTAAACGCCGAAATTCAACCCCAGGATGGAAACATCCTTCACCAGCACGATATTCGCGGGGATTTGTTGCACCCGCCCGCCCGCGAACCCGATCACCAAAATTCTTCCACTGTTCGCCACGCAGCGTAACGACAGGTCGAACGCGTCCCCGCCGATCGGGTCGAACACGACATCCGCGCCTCTGCCCAGCAGCCCTTTCAGCTCCGCCAGCGCCCCCGAAGACGGAAACAGCACCGTCCGATCCGCCCCATGCGCCCGCGCCAGCGCCAGTTTTTCCTCGGTCGAGGCCGTCGCCACCACGGTCGCGCCCAACGCCTTCCCCAATTCGACCGCGGCAAGTCCGACCGCGCCCGCCGCGCCATGCACCAGCAACGTCTCCCCCGCCCGCAACCGCGCCTTCCGTTCCAGCGCCGCGAACGACGTGCCATAGGACTGCGGCAACTGCGGCGCGACATCGAACGGCAGATCGTCCGGCAGCACGTAAACCGTGGAGGCATCGGTCACCGCGAACTCCGCGTGTCCGCCCCAGTCCATCGACGACACGACGCGGTCGCCAGGCTTCACCCGCGTCACCCCCGCCCCCACCTGGTCGACCACGCCCGCGACCTCGGTCCCCGGAGAGAACGGCAAAGGCGGTTTCCGTTGATACCGTCCTTCCGTCACCAGGCTCGTCGCGAACGACATGCCGGCGTAATGAACAGCGATCCTGACCTCGCCAGGCCCGGCATCCGGTGCCGGAACGTCTTCCACCGCGAGGTCGACATACGGCGTCCAGTCGTTGCAGCGAACGGCGAGCATGAGGGGCTCCTTATGGCGATCGTTGGTGAGGTGAGACCGGTGGTTTTTGCCGGGGTGGTGGCGATGTGCCGCTCCCGGTCCCCCGATCGAGTCGGGGGCAGCGCCCAACATCGAATCTTCATTCCGCGGTTGTACGGCAATCGCAGGATCGAGCCGGGCGATCGCGCGGGGTGGGAGGAGGAAAAATTATTTTGGCAGTTCGATCCCGGCCAGCGCCTGCCAGACCCGGATGACAAAGGCATCGTCCTTCAAGCCCTGCCCATTCGCCGCCGCCGCCAGGAACAATTGGTGCGCCGCCGCCGCCATCGGCAAGGGGAACGTCAACCCTCGCGCCTGATCCAGCACGATCCCCAGATCCTTCACGAAAATATTGACCGCCGACAACGGTGTATCGTCCCCCGCCAGAATATGCGGCACCCGGTTTTGCCACATCCAGGAGTTGCCAGCCGATTCCGAAATCACGTCGAACAGCGTCCGCGGATCGGCGCCCGCGCGGATCCCCAGCGCCAGAGCTTCCGCCGCTGTCGCGATATGCACGCCCGCCAGCAACTGGTTCACCATCTTCACCGTGCTGCCGACGCCGATCTCCGTCCCCAAACGCCAGACTTTCGTGGAAATCGCCTCCAGCACCGGCCCGGCCTTCTCGAACGCCGCGTCGGAGCCCGAGCCCATCACGGTCATCGTCCCGCCATGCGCGCCCGCCTTGCCGCCAGACACCGGCGAGTCAACCATCAGGAAACCCGCCGCCTCGATCCGCTTGCCCAGGGCACGGGCCGCGTCTGGCGAAATCGTCGCGCAGCACAAAATGACAGTGCCCTTGTTTAACCGGCTCAGGCATCCCCGATCGCCGAACAACACCTCCTCCGTCTGCGCGGCGTTGATCACGAACACCACAACCGCTTCCAAATCCGCCGGCAGTTCGTCCGCCGACGCCACGGCCGCGGCGCCCGCGGCGGCGAATTCGGCGCGCGAGGCCTCCCGCGGCTCGCACCCCGTCACCGCATGGCCCTTCCGATGCAGGTTCAACGCGGCGCCCATGCCCATGGTGCCCAAACCGATCACGCCAACTTTCATGTGTACCCCCGCGATTTATCGAATGCCGCGGAACCGCTCGACCGCGGCGACCAGCGCGCGGCGGATGCCCGGTTCCAAAGCGGAATGACCCGCGTCCGGCACAATGGTCAGTCTCGCCCCCGGCCAGGCCTTGTGCAATTCATAGGCCGTCACCGCCGGGCAGATCATGTCGTAACGGCCCTGAATAATCTCCGCCGGAATCGAACGCAGCCGTTCCATGTGGGCGAGCAACCCGCCTTCCGGCAAAAACAAATCATGGGCGAAATAATGCGCCTCGATCCGCGCCAGCCCCAACGCCGTCCGGTCCTGCGCGAAACTCCAGATCGTATCCGGACTTGGCAGCAATGTGCTACATGTTCCCTCGAATATCGACCAGGCGCGCGCGGCCGGCAGATGGATCGCGGGATCGGGATCGGTCAGACGGCGGAGAAACGATCCCAGCAGATCGCCACGCTCGTTCGCCGGCAGATGATTGACGAAGGCGGCATGGGCTTCGGGAAACACGGTCGCGATGCCGTGCATGAACCATTCCACTTCCGAGGGCCGGCCCAGAAAAATCCCGCGGAGCACGCAGCCCGCGACCCGGTTCGGGTGTGCCTGCGCATAGGCCAGCGCCAGCGTCGAGCCCCAGGACCCGCCGAACAACAGAAAACGTTCCACCCCCAGATGGACCCGCAAACGCTCGATATCCGCGATCAGATCGGGCGTGGTGTTGGCGTCCAGTTCCCCCAGCGGGCGGGACCGGCCCGCGCCGCGCTGGTCGAAAATAACAATCCGCCAATGCGACGGATCGAAAAACCGCCGGTGCACCGCGCCCGCGCCCGCGCCGGGTCCGCCATGCAGGAACAGCACCGGCGCACCGCGCGGGTTCCCCGATTGCTCCCAGTACATCGCATGGATGGGCGAGACCGGCAGATAGCCGGTCTCGTAGGGTCCAATTTCAGGATAAAGATCGCCGCGTGCCATCCCGGGATCGTATCCGCGACCCGCCACCGGCGAAACCTCTAATCGCGCGCCTCAGCCCTCGCGCATCGCCCGGACTTTTTTCGCCGCCGGCCGGTCCCAGCATGCCGCCAGCCATTTTTGAACCGCCGGCCAGGCCGACAGATCCAGAAACAGGGCCCGGTACAACGCCGCCGCGACGTTCAGATCGGCGAGCGAAAACGCCGGCCCCGCCAGCCACGCCGACTTCGACAACGCCGCGTTCAGCACGTCCATGGAGGCGACGATCTGCGCCCAGGTGGACTCGGCGATGGCTTTGTTGCGGGCTTCCTCGGGGCCGGTGGTGTTGTTGACGTAATCGGTCAACTGCCGGTCGGTGCGATCCGTCTCCCAAAAACTCCATTGGTGAGTCAGGGCCTCGTTCTTCGGATCTGCGGGGTAAAGCGGGCTGTTGTGCTTCTTGGCGAGGTAGAAATTGATCGCCATCGACTCATACAGCACGAACCCATCGTCCTCGATCACAGGCAGGCGGCCGTTCGGGTTCAGCGCGCGGAATTCCGGCGTTTGCGTGGCGGGCGAGCGCGGCAGGATATCGTTATGTTCGTACGTCAGGCCGAGTTCGTTCGCCATCCACAGGGTGCGGGTGGCGCGGGAACGGGCGGAGCCGTGAATGCGGAGCATGGGGTGTTTCCTTCCTTTGGGCCGCGGAGTTTGGCGCTTCGGGGCGGGCGGCTCAATCCCACTTCGGCGCGAAAGCCCGGCGCGCGTAAACAAGGCCCGGCCTGTCGCGCCCTTGGCATGAAACCCAGAGTTCCAGGAAATCGCTTGGAGGTCCGGGCCGGAATGCCGGAATCTGGCGTTATCAGCGTGTTACGCTAAAGGTTAGCCAATATGGCGGGCATTGTATTTCAATAGGTTAGCGGCGGCTTGGCAACCCCCGGACTGGCACCTTTACCCCGCTAACGCTGCCCGCATCGGCCCGATGGCGAGTTATTTTCAGTCGTTCGTCGCAATGACGTAGCCAAGCCCATCCGCGATCCGTACCATCGATTCAGAAAAGGAAAGTTAACCTCCCTTATAAGGACTCGCTACCATGAAACTCCGCCAGTTGATCGCGGTCCACGCGCCGAGCCTAGGATGGACCCAGAATCAAGCGATCGAGATTGCAAAAATCGTCGGACAAGGGGTCGATGACTTCAAGGCGCCCGGCAGAGGTCCCGGCGGCGGGCCAGATGCCACACCGTACAACGCTGCGCTCATGGTGCTCGCCGCCCTGGCGTCGCACGGACCGCAGACCCGCATGGCCGGTGTCGTTCAACGGCTCTACGTGACTCGGCCGGCCGGTTCGGACTCAGGCGTGGCCGCCATCGTCGGCGACCCCGAAGCCCGGCCAGAGAACCCCTGGGCAGTTTGTCCGGCAACCGGCGCGCCTTGCTTCGGGGATGCCCTGAAAGCGATCTTGGCGAGTTCGGCGCTGGCGGATCGGGTGGCCTCGATCGACGTCCGCCGCGGCGCGAACGATGCGACAATCCATATGACGGATGGCACCGTCTCCCGCTTCGTGGACGATTACGAGGCCCGCCAGATTGAGCATATCGACGCGCAGGGCGATATCCGCGCCATCGCGACAATCGGCGGACGGCTGCTTGCCGATATCGCCCGCGACCTGGCGCAGGGGGTCGGGGCATGACCGGCTCAATGATCCCATATGGCGAGTTCAACCCACCGCGGACTCCGATCGACCCGGCGGAATACCCATATAATACCAACTGACCTAACCATTGACCGATGCCCATTCACGCGTCCCAATCGACTGAATACGTTCTGGATCGTCGATCAAAAATTGCCAAGCGGCTCTGCAGGCCTCGACGATCGCATCATAAGTGTCCCAAACGAGGCCGCATAA
>CANJJS010000056.1 GCA_947474705.1 Acetobacteraceae bacterium
AAACGCGGCGGGACTCTCTCTTAAGTCACCCCGATTCCTGTCCAACCGATGGGGTCCACCTTAGATCCCAGACAGGGTCCATGTACTTGGTGTCCAGAACCTGAAAGAATATGCGGCCCTTCAGGACTTTCAGCAGAATCGCGACCGAACCGACGGAACCGCGAATCGCCGCGTCCGTCATCGCCAGATTAAGGCGGGCATCTCTGACCACAAGGCCAAGTGCGCCTTGGGTGACACGGTCCGGGCAGTCGATGGTTGGAAAGTGACCCTCGCTGAATAAAAGCGAGACACTGTCCTCGACCACCACGCGGCATAAAGGATATTTTACCGACGGCCGTCTCTTGCGTAACGGCACATACTCGCCAGCCGGCGTGCGTTCTTCATGAAAGTCGTACGGCAACACGTCGTAAAGTTGCCCATCGAGCACGCGGGATAAGGTGTCGAGGATCCAGGTGCGTCGGGGGTAGTCGGGATCGCGCGCGATCAGGTCGCGAATAGTATCGTACATAGGATTAAGCCGCCATCCGAACGCTTGATTGATTGGGGGTTCAACGTATGTTGAACGGAATGAAAACCTGCCTGCTGCCGCTGGGAATATCGGACAGAGTCAAAAAGGCCCGGGACAGCGCATCGACCTGATCGTCCTTGGAA
The DNA here is from genome assembly GCA_947474705.1 of Acetobacteraceae bacterium. Classification (GTDB taxonomy): domain Bacteria; phylum Pseudomonadota; class Alphaproteobacteria; order Acetobacterales; family Acetobacteraceae; genus Rhodopila. Next base: position 652 of record CANJJS010000056.1, read on the forward strand.
CCCTGTGGAAAATCGGCCAGTTCGTCCAGGAATGCCCGAAGCCAGGGGCTGCGTAAGGCCAGAAAGTTTCCGGCCTCGATCTGCGACGCGACCGGAAGTGCCCGAGATACTTTGGATCCCTGCTCCCGAGACGCGTAAACCCGGTAACCAGCCAACGCCGATGTTAGTTGCGCCGCCTGCGCTTTGCCCGCCTGGCCGGGATCTATCGGTAAACTCACGATGACCGAATGCCCATCGGCCCGGGCTGTCGCGAGAATCGTCTCCCTGATCTGCTGAGAGTTATCGCGAACCCTGACGATATCCTCGACGATATATCGCCCGCCTTCCTCTAACGTTAGGCGAAGGCCGACTGTCCAGTCGGGATCGCGGTCATCGGATGCCCGCGTCGCGGCCAGATCCCAGGCGCGTACAGTTCTGATCGGACGGAACCCGGCGACCTGTTCCCGCGACACGATCCCGCATAACTGAACCTTAAAATGCCGCTCGCCCCTCGGCCGCGGGGCCTGTTGGAACAACGCCGACCAAACGTGGCTGCCGACCGTCGCGCGTTTCTTCGATAGCGCTTCGAGGCTTTCCCATTCCGGCCAGAGTGGAGCGCCGGGTGGCCGTCCGAGCGGATCGGTCTTTTCGGCGATCGCCGGCAGGCGGACCACGTCCCAGTTCTCTTCATCCTGGGCAAGCAATTGGCCGCCCAGGTCCAATTCATGCCATCGTGTCATAACCAAAATAATACGCGCGTCTGGCTTCAGGCGGGGCGTCAGGTCGGCGTTGAACCAGTCCCAGACATATTGGCGCTGCCGCTCACTCTCCGCATCCGCCATCGACTTCACGGGGTCGTCGATGATCGCGAGATCGGCTCGGCGCCCGGCAATGCCGCCGCGAACGCCGGCCGCGAAATACTCACCTCCGGTCGTCGTCCGCCAATGTCCCGCCGCGCGATGGTTGTTCAGCAACTTAAAACCAAGTTTTAGCCGATGTTCCTCTATCAACCCATGAATCCGGCGGCTGAAATGCTCTACCAAAGCCGCGGTGTGCGACGCCGCGATGATTGAAGTACGAGGATGCTGAATGAACCACCAGATGGGAAATATGACCGAGCAGTAGGTCGATTTGGCGCTGCCAGGCGGCATGAGCACCATGAGACGCTTTTTGTCTCCTCTTGTGACCCGTTCCAGGCTTCTCAAAAGATATCTATGATGGGTGGAAGGTGTCTGACCGGACGCGGACAGAACTTCCGTGGCCCAGTCGACGAGATCGGTCCGTATGTTATGTCTTAGGGTCTCTTCGTCGTGCAATCTCAACAAATTGGCGATGGAGTTCGGCGTCATTGAGATTCGATGGCTCTGATCCTGACCGTGCTTTATTTGTCACGCGTCCGGACGACGCGTCACGAGCGGGTTTGGTTACAATACAAGTCCAATGTATCGATGAGTTGGAGGCTCGATCACGGTTCGATCGAAGTCCATACCAATGGATTGGAATGGACGGCAAAATCCTGCTCTCTAACATATAAAAGGTAGCTGGCCCGACATATATCGTCGCACGCGCTTGCCGACCATATGCAGGAACATACCCGGAACTGGGGTGTTTGGGCAAGCCTTTTTTCGCCTCGAAAAACCATCTGGTTTGAACGGCCAAATTTTGACCAGATCCCGTACGAAACCTGCTGGGTGCTGCCAGCCCAGGAATCGGCGTTTAAGGCAGTGCGAGAAGCAACCGTGCAGCAAATGGAATCGGGCCCCGCCCTCCCAGAAAGTCTCTTTTGGTTTATGGACCCTCTCATGCCCAACACCCACGACATCATCGTCCTTGGCGCCGGCGCCGCCGGATTGATGTGCGCCATCTCGGCCGGACAGCGCGGACGCCGCGTTCTCCTGCTCGATCACGCGGCGGAGCCCGGCGCGAAAATCCTCATCTCCGGCGGCGGACGCTGCAATTTTACGAATACCGGCACCACGCCCGGCCGGTTCATTTCGCACAATCCGCGGTTCGCCCGCTCCGCCCTGGACCGCTTCGCGCCAGCCGACTTCATCGCCCTCGTTCAACGCCACCGCATCCCCTTCCACGAGAAAACCCTGGGCCAACTCTTCTGTGACGGCTCCGCCCGTGCCATCGTCGCGATGTTGCTGGCGGAAACTCAGGCGGCCCATGTCGATCTCCGCCTGGGCCATAAAATCGGCAGCCTGACCAAACCCGACGATTTTCGTGTCGAGACCGATCGGGGCACATTCCGGGCCCCCAGCGTCGTCCTCGCCGCCGGCGGCCTGTCGATCCCGAAAATGGGCGCCACCGGCTTCGCGCACGACGCCGCCCGCCGCTTCGGCCTGCGCGTGACCGAGACGCGGCCGGGCCTTGTGCCATTGACCTTTGAGGGCGCGCAGCTGGACATGATGCGCCCCCTCGCCGGCGTGGCGCTGGACGCCGAAACCGCCATCGGCCGCCGGACCTTTCGCGAGGCCGCGTTGTTCACCCACCGCGGCATGTCCGGCCCGGCGATCCTACAAATATCCAGCTATTGGACAGGCGGCCCGATCGAGCTGAACCTGCTGCCCGGCCAGGACGCCTCTTCGCTGCTGCTGGACCGCAAGCGGACCCGCCCAAAAGTCGAACTCACGACCATTCTCGCGGAGCTTCTGCCGCGGCGGTTGGCACAGGCCCTGGACGCGCCCGCGACCCGCCTCGCCGACACGCCGGATCGCGTCCTGAAGGACCTGGCGGTCCGGCTTCAGGCCTGGGCCGTCACGCCGTCGGGGACCGAAGGGTACGCCAAGGCGGAGGTCACTGTGGGCGGGATCGACACGCGCGACCTGTCCTCGAAGACCATGGAAGCCACCAAAGTCCCCGGTCTGTTCGCGATCGGAGAAGCCGTCGACGTCACCGGCTGGCTCGGCGGCTATAATTTCCAATGGGCCTGGGCCAGCGGCTGGTGCGCCGGGCAGGCGGCTTGAATCAGGGCACCGCCGACAGGAACAGGAACACGCCCAGAATGACCAGGTGCACCGCGCCCTGCAGGATGGTCGTGCGTCCCGTGGCCAGGGTCACGGTGGAAATGAACAGGGTCAGGATCAGCAGCGTCATTTCCTCGGGCGCCAGGCCCAGTGTGAGTGGCTGCGCGAGGAAGAGGGAGACGACCGCGACCGCGGGGATGGTCAGGGCGATACTGGCCATTGCTGACCCCAGGGCCAGGTTGAGACTGGTCTGAAGGTGGTTGGACCGGGCGGCGCGAACCGCGGCCATGCCTTCGGGCAGCAAGACCAGCGCGGCGATGACGACTCCGACGAACGCCTGCGGCAACCCGGCGGCGGCGACGGCGCTTTCCAGGGACGGCGACAGCGCTTTCGCCAGCAGCACGACGGCGGTCAGCGAGACCGTCAGCAACGCCAGGCTGAGCGCGGTTGTCCGCCCGGACGGCACGACCGCCGCGTGACCCTCGTCCTCCGCGCCGGTTGTGAAATAGTCGCGGTGCCGGATCGTTTGCACGAACAGGAACACGCCATAGAGGCACAGCGACACGAAGCCGACGAACACCAATTGCGACGGCGCGTAATAAGGCCCAGGGATGGCGCGGGTGAAATTCGGCAAGACCAGCGCCAGGACGGCCAGCGTGCCGAGAACGCTCAACGCCGCGGTGGCGCCGTGTTCGCGAAAACTTTGCTCGCCGTGCCGGGCACCGCCGGCGACCAGGCACAGGCCGACGACGCCGTTCAGCACCAGCATTGTCGCCGCGAACACGGTATCGCGCGCCAGGGCGCCCCCGCCCGCTTTCGCGGCCAGCATCATTGAGACGATCAACGCGACCTCGATCACCGTCACCGCGATGGCGAGGACGATGGAGCCCATGGGCTCGCCCACCCGCAGCGCCACGATTTCAGCATGGTGGACGGCGGCGAAGACCGACGCGAACAGCAGGATCGTGGCCGGGATCAGGACGGCGAGCGAGTCAGCCGGGACCAAATGGGCGAATTTGGCCCCCAGCAGCGCCGCGGCGGCCAGCGGCGCGACCCATGCCCAGAGCGGGCAGCGGTTAACGGTGGCGGGGTCGAGAGACATTCGTTCAGCCGACCCGAAGCAACTTTGGCCCCTCGCGCCGCAGCCACGTCATGGCCCGCGAGGTATGCGCCGTAAGCGATGCGACCAGCGCCCAAAAGTCCGGCCCATGGTTCATGTGACGGAGATGCGCGACCTCATGCGCCGCGACGTAATCCTGGACGTAATCCGGGGCCATCACCAGCCGCCAACTGAAGGCCAGCGCGCCGTCGGGCGCGCAACTGCCCCAGCGGCTGGAGGTATCCTTGATGGTGATCCGCGCCGGAATCACACCGGCCATGCCCGCCTTCGCCCGCACCAGAACCGCCAGACGCCGGCCCGCCTCGGCGCGCAAAAAATCGACGGCGCGGCGCGGCAAAAATTCGGGTGCGCCCGTGACATGAAGCTCGCCGTCTTCCAGCCATGCCGCGCCCCGGCGATCCGGGTGATGACGGATGCGATGCGGCACCCCGCCGATCGGAACCTCGGCGCCATCGGCCAGGGCCACGGCCACGGGCAACGCCGCGATCCGCTGCGTCACCCAATCGACATGCCCCATCAGCAGTGCCATCCCGGCTTTCCGGGATGCTCGCGGCGGTAATGTGACCACGATCGCGCCGTCGCTGGGGTCGATGCGCAGGCTGACCCGCCGCGCGCGGGCGTTCCGGCGCCAATGCACCCGCGCCTCGCCCGACGGTAACGCGACGATCTCCGAGTCCGGGGACTCGGCGGCCCGCGTTCTGGCTGATAAAAGGCCCGCCATGCCTTACCCTCTCGCCTCCATGACCGGATTCGCCCGCACCGAGGGCACCATCGACTCCCTGACCTGGGCCTGGGAACTGCGTTCCGTCAATGGCCGCGGCCTGGAACTGCGCTTCCGCCTGCCGCCCGGATGGGACGCGCTGGAACCCGCCTTTCGCGAAATGGCGGGGAAACTACTGAAACGCGGCAATATCAACGCCAACCTGACGGTGCGCCGCGACAACGAAACCCGCGCCTCGATCGACGAGGCCGCGCTGGCCAATGTCATGATTTTAGCGCTAGATCTGCACAAGCGCATCCCCGGCAGTCCCGTCCCCCGCGTCGAGGCCCTGATGACCATGCCCGGCGTCATGCGCCAGGCCGCCGCCGATCCCATCGCCGAACGCGAGGCCGCCGCCCCCGCCGCGAAGGAGGGTTTCGCGCTGGCCCTGGCGCAACTGGTCGAGGCGCGCGCGGCCGAAGGCGCCCGCCTCGCCGCCGTCATGTCGGAGCAGTTGGAAGACATCGCCCGCCTGCGCGACCTGGCGGAGACCGAGGCCGCCGATCAGCCGGCCGCGCAACGCGCCCGCGTCATGGAAACCTTGCGGTCGCTGCTGCGCGAGTCGCCCTCGCTGCCCGAGGAGCGGATCGCCCAGGAGGTGGCACTGCTGGCGGCGCGGTCGGATGTGAGGGAGGAGTTGGACCGGTTGGCGGCGCATATCGGCGCGGCGCGGGAACTGATGGCGGAAGGCGTCAACATTGGCCGCCGCTTCGACTTCCTGGTGCAGGAGTTCAATCGCGAGGCGAACACGCTGTGCAGTAAGTCCGCCTCGGTCGCCCTGACCAACACGGGGCTGAAACTGAAAGCGACCATCGAGCAGTTGCGCGAGCAGGTGCAGAACATCGAATGACCGAGATCGCGCGCCGCGGCCTGTGCCTCGTATTGTCCGCGCCCTCCGGCGCCGGCAAAACCGCGATTTCCTCGGCGCTGATGGCGCGCGAGCCGCGTTTGCGGCCGTCCGTCAGCGTGACGACCCGCGCGCCCCGGCCGGGCGAGGTCGATGGCGTGCACTACCATTTCGTGCCGGAAGCGCGGTTTTCCGAGATGGACCGGAACGGCGAATTGCTGGAATGGGCGCGCGTTCTGGCGGGCACCCACGCCTATGGCACACCGCGCGCGCCGGTCGAGGCGGCTTTGGCCGCGGGCGACGACGTGATCTTCGACATAGATTGGCAGGGGTTTCGACTGCTGCGGGAAAAATTGCCGGGCGATGTGCTCGGGGTGTTCGTCCTGCCGCCGGGTCTGGCCGATCTGGAACAACGGCTGCGGTCCCGCGCCGGCGACTCGGCGGAGGAGATCGACCGCCGCATGCGTCAGGCGCGCGAGGAAATCTCGCATTGGAAAGAGTTCGATCATGTGGTGGTCAACGATCGGTTGGAGGACGCGGTGGAGGATGTCGCGGCGATCCTGCGGGCCGCGCGGTTGACCACGGCGCGGCGTACGGGGCTGCCGGCGTTCGTCACCGGGATGGGTGCCTGAGTTTTCGCCTGAAGCGACGGGCAAAGAGCAACGAGCCGACCGGTCCAAACCACCCCGTCATGGTCCGCGAAGGCGGACCACCCACGATTTCTGGTGCTGGATTGATGAAAGACGTGGACGGCCCGCCTTCGCGGACCGTGACGGGTGTGCTGGCGTGTGCCTCGAACGGAGCCGCTGTTCCCGGCCGTCTCCTGAAGCGCCGCGATGGTCCCGCGGCGCCCCATCTTCCCTCTGGCGTCCCACCCGCCCCAAATGGCATTGACCCCACCCGATGACCTTCGCCACCTCCGACTTCGATTTCGTGCTCCCGCCGGAGCGGATCGCGCACACCCCCGCGCGTCCTCGCGACAGCGCGCGCATGCTGTGCGTCGGGCCGGACGGTAGGCATATGGATCGCCGGGTCCTCGATCTGCCGGACCTGCTGCGGCCCGGCGACATCCTGGTCGCCAACGACACCCGCGTCATTCCCGCCCAACTCGCCGCCCGCCGCGGCCAGGCCCGGATCGGCATCACGCTCGACCAGCCACGGGCGGACGGCACCTGGCACGGCCTCGCCCGCAACGCCCGCCGTATCAAAGCCGGCGACATCCTGACGTTCGACGGCGCGGCCGACCTGACCGCGACCGTGGAGGCCCGCGATCCCGACGGCGGTGTCGCCCTTCGCTTCAACCAGCGCGACGAGGCGTTTCTCGCCGCCCTGACCCGCGCCGGCGCCCTGGCGCTGCCGCCCTACATCGACCGCCCCGAGGGGCCCGTGGCGAGCGACGCCACCGACTACCAAACCGTCTTCGCCCGGAATGACGGCGCCGTCGCCGCCCCCACTGCGGGATTGCATTTCACGTCCGCGCTGCTGGCGGCACTGGACACAAGAGGCATCCAACGAGTCACGGTCACCCTCCATGTCGGCGCCGGGACCTTTCTTCCGGTCCGCGCGGCCAATGTGACGGAACATCGCATGCACGCCGAACGCGGCGAAATCACCGCCGCCGCCGCGGAAACGATCGCCCATGCGCGCGCCGCCGGCGGCCGGGTCGTCGCCGTCGGCACCACCAGCCTCCGCCTGCTGGAAAGCGCGGCCGCCAAAGACGGCACGGTGCGTCCCTTCTCCGGCGACACCTCCCTGTTCATCCTGCCCGGCTTCCGCTTCCGCGCGGTGGACATCCTGATGACGAATTTTCACCTACCGCGCTCGACTCTGTTCATGCTGGTCTGCGCTTTCGCGGGTACCGCGGCCATGCGCGCGGCCTACGCGCACGCGGTCGAGGACTCCTATCGTTTCTATTCCTTCGGCGATTCGTCGCTGTTATGGCGGCACAATGACCCAGACCTTCGGCTTTGACCTCGACGCCACCGACGGCGCGGCCCGCGCGGGAACGCTGCGGACCGCGCATGGCGAGGTGGAAACCCCGATCTTCATGCCCGTCGGCACCGCCGGCACGGTGAAAGCCATGACCGCCGACGCGGTCCGCTCCACTGGCGCCTCGATCGTCCTTGGCAATACCTACCATTTGATGCTCCGCCCCACCGCCGAGCGCATCGCGGCCCTGGGCGGCCTGCACCGATTCATGGACTGGCCCGACCCGATCCTGACGGATTCTGGCGGTTTTCAGGTCATGTCGCTGTCGAAACTGCGTAAGATCGACGCGGATGGCGTGACGTTTCAATCCCACATCGACGGCTCCCGGCATCGCCTGACCCCCGCCCGCTCGATCGAAATTCAATTTCTTCTCGATTCCACCATCACCATGGTGCTGGACGAATGCACACCCTTTCCCGCGACGCCGGAGGAAGCCCGCCGCTCCATGGAAATGTCGATGAAATGGGCGGCGTTGTCGCGCGACGCCTTCGTCGATCGTCCGGGCTACGGCCTGTTCGGTATCGTCCAGGGCGGCGTCTATCCCGATCTGCGCGCGGAGTCCGCGGCCGCGCTACGACGAATTGGGTTCGAGGGCTATGCGATCGGCGGCCTCGCCGTCGGCGAAGGTCAGGCCGCCATGTTCGACGTCCTGGACGTCACCGTCCCGCACCTCCCGGCGGACCGCCCTCGCTATTTGATGGGCGTCGGCACGCCCGACGATATCATCGGCGCCGTCCGCCGCGGCGTGGACATGTTCGACTGCGTCATGCCGACACGCGCCGGCCGCACCGCCCGCGCTTTTACCTCGCGCGGCATTTTCAACCTTCGCAACGCCCGCTTCGCCGATGACGCCGCGCCGCTCGATCCGGATTGCGCCTGTCCCGGCTGCGCGAAACATTCGCGCGCCTATCTGCATCATCTCTTCAAGGCCGAGGAAATGTTGGGTCCGATGCTGCTGACCTGGCACAATCTGACCTACTATCTGAACCTGACCCGCGGCCTCCGCCGCGCCATCCAGCAGCGGCGCTTCGACGCCCATGTCAGCGAAATCCGTGCCTTATGGACAACCGAGGAGACCGGCGCATGAGCGATTATTCGAGTCTCACCCAGCTCGGCCAGAAAACCGTCTGGCCCGCAGCGCCGGAGGATGCGATCCTCGAACGCGTCCCCGCCCCCGCGCCCGGCAAAAATTATCTCATTCGCTTCACATGTCCCGAGTTCACCTCGCTGTGCCCGATGACCGGACAGCCCGACTTCGCCCATCTGGTCGTGGACTACATCCCTGGCGACTGGATCGTGGAGAGCAAATCGCTGAAACTCTTCTTCGCCTCATTCCGCAACCACGGCGCCTTTCACGAGGCCTGCACCATGACCATCGCCGACCGCCTGATCGCGATCCTGGATCCCGTCTGGCTTCGCATCGGCGCATACTGGTATCCGCGCGGCGGCATGCCGATCGACGTGTTCTGGCAGACCGGCGCGCCGCCGGATGGCGTCTGGATCCCCGCGCAGGATGTGCCGGGCTACCGGGGCCGCGGCTGAACCACCTCTACCCAAACATCCGATCCACATCGTCCTGGCCCAGATCGGGATTCCCCACCGGAATTTCCACCGCCGGCGGCTCCATGCCCGCGGGCATCAGGTCCGTCAGCATGTTCTCCACCTGCTGCAAATGCTGAATCGCCCGCCGGACCCGTTGCCCCGTCACGTCCTGGAACGTGCAGGCCTCGAAAATCGCGTTCAACCGTTCCGCGACCGCCTCCAGCGAGTCCACGTCGCGCCCGCCATCGCGCAGCCAGTCGCCGATCGCCTCCGCCGCCTCCATGATCTGGTTCGCCGCCGCTTCGGTGGCCTGCACCACCGCCTCCAGCTCCAACCCCGTGTTGCGGGTCGCGGCCGAGGGCATGGCGACCACCGTCGCGATCTGTTCGTGAATCTTTCCCAGTTGGCTGGACAGATTCGCCTCGCTGTAATCGACAAGCTGCACCGTCGCGCTGATCTCGGCGCTGAGTTCGGCGATGCGGCGATCGGTGAAGCGGCGGAGATCGTCGAACAGCGGGCCGATCTCGGCCTTGATCCCGTCGCGGATGTGCTGTCCCAGCATGTCTTGCGTGATGGTCACGAAACGGGGCCCTCGCGGTCTGTGCCGGACCAATAAACACGGGATGCGTTAACGATGGGTAAACGCGCCCGAAAAACCGGCCCGGTTGATTTGCCGCGCCGGACGGGGAATGCTGCGGTCATGGGAATCCTGACAGGTCACGCCAAGGTCGCCGGTATCATCGGGTGGCCAGTGGCACATTCGCGCTCGCCAAGGCTGCACGGCTTCTGGCTGGAAAAACACGGCATCGACGGGGCCTATATTCCCCTGCCCATCGAGCCCGCCCGCTTCGCCGACACGGTGAAAGGCCTGATGCACGCAGGGTTCCGTGGCGCCAACGTCACCATTCCGCACAAGCTGGCGGCCTTCGAGGTCTGCGACAGCGTCGACGAGATCGCCCATAAAGCCGGGGCGGTGAACACCATGATTTTCAAGGATGGCCAGATCTCCGGCACCAACACCGACGGCTGGGGCTTCATGGCCAACCTCCGCGGACACGGCGTCGATCCCAAAGCCGGTCCCGCCCTCCTCCTCGGCGCCGGCGGAGGCGCCCGCGCCATCGCCGCCGCGCTGATGGCCGAAGGCATCCCGGTCACCATTACCAACCGCACCCCCGCCCGCGCCGAACAATTCGTCCGCGACCTCCCCGGCCCAAAAATCGTCCCCTGGGACCACCGTTCCGCCGCCGCCGCCGATCACGCCCTCATCGTCAACACCACTGCCCTGGGCATGGAAGGCAAAGACCCCCTGACCCTCGACCTGTCCGGCGCCAGGCCCGGTACGGCGGTTTCCGACATCGTCTACGTCCCCCTCGAAACGCCCCTTCTGCTCGACGCCAAAGCGCGCGGCCTCAAACCCGTCGAGGGTCTGGGCATGCTGCTCTATCAAGGCATCCCCGGCTTCCACGCCTGGTTCGGCGTCGAACCCAAAGTCGACGACGACCTCCGCCGCTTCGTCGCGGCCGACCTGCTGCCAAAGTGAGCCAACCCACATGAAAGTCATCGGCCTGACCGGCGGTATCGGCATGGGCAAATCCACCGCCGCCCGCGCCTTCACCCGCGCCCGCATCCCCGTCTTCGACGCCGACGCAGCCGTCCACAAAGTCCAGTCCAAAGGCGGCCGCGCGGTGAAACCCATCGAGGCCGCTTTCCCCGGCACGATCGCGGACGGCGCCGTCGATCGCAACGCGCTCCGCGCCGCCGTCATCGGCAAACCCGAGGCGATCAAAGTCCTGGAACGCATCCTCCACCCCATGGTCTGGGAAGAAGAAGCCCTGTTCCTGGCCGCCGCCCGCCGCGCCCAAAAACGCGTGGCCGTGCTGGACATCCCGCTGTTCTTCGAAACCAGCCGAGAGCGCAAAGTCCACAAAATCGTCGTCGTCTCCGCGCCGAAATCCGTGCAAATCCACCGCGTGCGCCAACGCCGCCGCATGAGCGAATCCGACATCAAGGCCATCATCGCCCGCCAAATGCCGGACGTGGAAAAACGCAAACGCGCCGACGTCGTCATCCGCACCGGCCTGTCGCGCCATCTGACCACCAAACAAATGCGCCGCCTGATCCTGGAATTGCTCGCATGACCCGCGCGGTCCTGTTCGACACGGAAACCACCGGCCTCGATCCCGCCACCGGCGATCGCGTCATCGAAGTCGCGGCCCTGGAATTGATCAACGATCTGCCCACGGGCGAGTTCTTCCACACCCTTATCGACCCCGAACGCGACGTCCCCGAGGAAGCTGCCCGCATCCACGGATTTCGACGTTCCGACCTCGAAGGCAAACCGAAATTCCTCGAAATTGCCCCTGGACTGGTCGAATTCCTTGGCGACTCACGGCTGATCGCCCATAATGCGCCCTTCGATTTTCGCTTTCTCGACGCCGAATTCACCCGCGCCGGCCTGCCGAAACTCGATCCCGCCCGCATGGTGGACACGCTCGTCCTGGCCAAAACCCGCTTCCCCGGCATGCCCAACAGCCTCGACGCGCTGTGCCGCCGCTTCGCCATCGACCTGTCCCAGCGCACCACCCATAACGCCTTGCTGGACTGCAAACTCCTCGCCGAGGTCTACGTCGAACTCACCGGCGGCCGTCAGCGCGGCCTGGGCCTCGCCACCGAAGCCTCCACCGCCCCCGTCGCCGTCTACACCCGCTCCGGTCCTCGCACGGGACGCATGGTCGCCCCCTCCGAAACCGCGCTCGCCGCCCATGCCGCCATGGTGGCCCGCCTGAAAGACCCGGTCTGGCTGGCCTGAGTTCGGACAGGCCGTTAACGCGGCCCAGAGGCCTCCCCAACACGTGTCTTTGACATATTGTCACGCACGCGATTGTTGACCATCGGGCCGGGGGAACCTATCTGGTCACGACTCACTCGGGCGCTGGGTAGCCCATGAAGGGATCCATGTTCGCTTCACTTGTTCGCCGTGTGTTCAGAAACTCGAACGACCGCGCGCTGAAGGCGTATCAGCGGCGTGTCCCGAAGATTTCCGCGCTCGAACCCGCGATGCAGGCGCTGTCCGACGACGCGCTGGCCGCGAAGACCGTCGAGTTCCGCGAACGTCTCGCCAAGGGCGAGACCCTCGACTCCCTCCTGCCCGAGGCCTTCGCCGTCGTCCGCGAAGCCAGTTGGCGCCGTTTGGGCCAACGCCATTTCGACGTCCAGCTCGTCGGCGGCATGGTCTTGCACGACGGTAAAATCGCCGAGATGAAGACCGGCGAGGGTAAAACCCTCGTCGCCACACTGCCGGTTTATCTGAACGCCCTGACCGGCAAGGGCGTCCATGTCGTCACCGTGAACGACTACCTCGCCCGCCGCGACGCCGAGTGGATGGGCCAGGTTTACCGCTTCCTCGGCCTTACCGTCGGCACCATCGTCCACGACATCGACGAGGCCACCCGCCGCGCCCAGTACGAATGCGACATCACCTACGGCACCAATAACGAGTTCGGGTTCGACTATCTGCGCGACAACATGCGCTACCGCCTGGAAGACATGGTGCAGCGCGATTTCAACTACGCGATCGTGGACGAGGTCGACTCGATCCTGATCGACGAGGCGCGCACGCCGCTGATCATCTCCGGCCCCTCCGACGACAGTTCCGACCTCTACCGTCAGGTCGATGCCGTCGTGAAAGAACTGGTCGCCGACCCCGCGACCTATGAAAAAGACGAGAAACTGCGCACGGTCCACATGACCGAAGCCGGCGCCGAACGCATCGAGGACATGCTGCGCGCGGCGAACGTGCTGACCGACGGCAACCTCTACGACATTTTCAACGTCTCGATCGTCCACCATGCGCAACAATCCCTGCGGGCCCACACGCTTTATGCCCGCGACGTCGAATATATCGTTCGCGACGGCGAGGTCATCCTGATCGACGAGTTCACCGGACGCATGATGCACGGCCGCCGCTTCTCCGAAGGCCTGCACCAGGCGCTGGAAGCGAAGGAACACGTCGAGGTCAAACCGGAAAACCAGACGCTCGCCTCGATCACCTTCCAGAATTATTTCCGTCTTTACCCGACTCTGTCCGGCATGACCGGCACCGCTTTGACCGAAGCGGACGAGTTCATGGAAATCTACAAACTCGACGTGATCGAAATTCCGACGAACCAGAAGGTTCTCCGCAACGACGAGCACGACGAGGTCTATCGCTCGGCGACCGAGAAATACGAGGCGGTGGCGAAGCTGATCGACGAGGCCCGGAAACGCCGCCAGCCCGTGCTGGTCGGCACGACCTCGATCGAGAAAAGCGAGATCATCTCCAACCTTCTGAAACAAAAAAAGGTCCCGCACGCGGTCCTGAACGCCCGCTTCCACGAGCAGGAATCGGAAATCGTCGCGCAGGCCGGCGCGCCGGACGCGGTGACCATCGCCACCAACATGGCGGGCCGCGGCACCGACATCAAACTCGGCGGCAACCTGGAAATGCGTCTGCGCAAGGAACTCGCGGACATCGACGATCCCGCGCGGCGCGAGGCCATCGAGGCCAAAGTTAACGCCGAAATCGCCGAAGCGCACGACATCGTGAAAAAAGCCGGCGGCCTGCTGGTCGTCGGCACCGAACGCCACGAAAGCCGCCGCGTCGACAACCAGCTCCGCGGCCGCTCGGGACGTCAGGGCGATCCGGGCCAGTCGCGCTTCTTCCTGTCGCTGGAAGACGACCTGATGCGCATCTTCGGCTCCGACCGGATGGGTGGTATTCTCCAACGGCTGGGCCTGGAGCAGGGCGAGGCGATCATCCACCCCTGGATCAACAAGGCCCTGGAAAAGGCACAGAAAAAAGTCGAAGCCCGCAACTTCGACATGCGCAAGAACGTCCTCCGCTATGACGACGTGATGAACGCGCAGCGCAAGGAAGTCTACGCGCAGCGCAAGGAATTCATGGCGATCCCGGACGTGTCCGAAACGATCCAGGAAATGCGGGAAGAAGTCCTGAACGCGGTCGTCTCCCGCCGCGTACCGGACAAGGGTTTCACCGAGAAATGGGAACTCGCGGAACTTACCGCCGATCTCGCGCGTATTTTCGGCGCCGTGCTGCCGGTCGTCGAATGGGGCCACGAGGAAGGCATGGACGAAGTCCTGCTGCGCGAACGCGTGGGGCAGGCCGCGGACGCCATCATGCGGGACAAGGAAGAGGCGTTCGGCGCGGAAACGATGCGTCTCGTGGAAAAGAGCTTCCTGATCCAAACGCTGGATACCGTTTGGAAAGAGCACCTCTACGCGCTCGACCACATGCGCCAGGGTATTGGCCTACGCGCATACGGCCAGCGCGACCCGCTGAACGAGTACAAATCCGAAGCGTTCGTTCTCTTCAACTTCATGCTCGACGAGTTGAAGGAGCGCGTCACCGGCATGCTGGCGCGGGTCGAGATCGCGCGGGAAGAGCCGCCGCCGATGGTTTCGCCCTTCCTTAACGCGTTTCATCCAGAGCCGGGCACGGGCTACGATACCAACGAGGACGGTCAGTACGAATCCGCTTTCGCCGACGGGGTCCTGACCCTCGGAGCGCCCCCGCTCGTGGCCAGCGCCGTGGATCCGAACGATCCTTCGACCTGGGGAGCGATTGGCCGCAATGCCACGTGCCCTTGCGGGTCCGGGAAGAAATTCAAACAGTGTCATGGACGGTTGACCTGACGCGGACTGGCCGACACACCTTGAAACAAGGCGCCGGTGCCGCTCTCCGCGGCCTCTCGCGTTACCTCGGATCGGTGATCCGTCCCGTAAGGGCGGAGGCAGCGGCGGTGGCGGGGGAGGCCAGCCAGATAAAGCTGTCAGCGTTGCCAAGCCGTCCCTTAAAGTTTCGATTGGCGGTGGACAGGACATTTTCGCCTTTGTCCGGAACGGCGAAATGGCATCCGCCCGCGCAGCCAGAGCAGCCGGGCGTTGCGATGACCGCGCCAGCTTCGACCAGATCGGCGAGGACACCGGATTTCATCGCCGCGACCATGGTGTCGCGGGAGGAGGGGGTGACGATCAGGCGGACTCCGGGTGCGATGCGTTTACCACGCAGGATCCGCGCGGCCTCGGCGAGGTCGGATTCCCGGGCGGCGTTGCAGGTGCCGATGACGACCTGGTGGATGGGCGTACCGAGCACCTGCTCAATGGGCACGACCTGATCGACTTTATGCGGCATGGCGATGCGCGGGGTGAGGGCGGCGGCGTCGATATGGACGACGCGGGCGAAAATGGCATCGTGGTCGGAGCGGACAGAGGGGCAGGGACGGGCGAGGCGGGGCGCCAGCCACGCCTCCGTCACCGCATCGGTGCCGATCAACCCGGCCTTGGCGCCCATTTCAATCGCGAGGTTGGTCAGCGTGAAGCGCCCATCCATGGACATGCGCTCGATTGTATCGCCCGCGAACTCGATGGCCATGTAATTGGCGCCGTCGGTCCCGATCTCTCCGGCGATGGCCAGTGCCAGATCCTTCGGCCCCACACCGCGCGGCAATTCACCCTCGCAGCGCACCAGGATGGTTTCGGGCACCAGCAGCCAGAGTTTGCCGGTGGCGATGGCGGCGGCCATGTCGGTGGAGCCCACCCCGGTCGCGAAGGCGACCAGCGCGCCGCCGGTGCAGGTATGCGAGTCGGAACCGATGACGAGGTCGCCCGGCGCGATATGTCCGCGCTCCGGAAGCACGACATGGCTGATTCCGTCCCCCATTTCATAGAGGCGGCATCCTTGCTCGGTGGCGAAACGCCGCAGGCGCGTATGCGCGGCGGCCGAGACGGCGTTCGGACTGGGATGATGATCAAGGAACAGAATATATTTGTCCGGGTCCCAGATCCGGTCCGTGCCCATGCTCGACAGCAATTCCATCGCCAACGGCCGGTTGCCGTCGTGCGAGTAGGTCAGATCGAGATCGGCCACCACGATGTCGCCGGCAACAGCGTCGTGGCCGCTTTTCGCGGACAGTATTTTTTCGGAAATGGTTTTACCTGGCATGGAGGGCTCCTGGACCGCGCGGGAAGGTTAGACTTACCATGCGGTAAACCCAAGGGGATGGACGATGCGTAAAACTACGTTGTACCGGCAATTGATCGACTCCGAGGAAATTCTGGTGCAACCCGGATGTTACGACGGGTTCAGCGCGCGTTTGTTGCAACAAATGGGCTTCAAATCCGGTTCGATTTCCGGCGCGGGTTTGTCCGAGTCAACGCTGGGGTGGGCCGATGTGGGCATTCTCAGCTACGAGGAAAATGTCTCTCGTTCTCGTAATATCGCGGCCTGCGTGGATATTCCGCTCAGCGCCGACGCCGACACGGGCTACGGCAACGCGATCAACGTGTTCTTCACGACGCGCGGGTTCGAGGCCGCGGGCGTCGATGGCATCATGCTGGAAGACCAAGTGTCGCCCAAACGCTGCGGCCATATGGAAGGCAAGGAAGTCATTTCGGCCGAGGAAGGCGCCGAGAAAATCCGCGCCGCGGTGGAAGCACGCCGCGACCCGGATTTCATCATCAAGGCGCGGACCGACTCAATCGCGACCCACGGGGTGAAAGAAGCGATCAAACGCCTGAACCTGTATGCGGAGGCAGGCGCCGATCTGTTGTTCGCCGACGCCTTGCTGGCGCGCGACGATATCGCCCTGGTCGCGAAGGAAGTCCCGAAGCCGCTGTCGGTGAACATGGGCTTCGGCATCCGGGCACGGCCAACAACGCCACTGATCAGTGCGCGCGAATTGCAAGATCTGGGCGTCGCGGTCGCATCCTACCCACGGCTGGTAACCAGCGCCGCGATCATGGGGATGCGAACCGCTTTGGGGGTTCTGAAGCAATCGGTCGAGGAAGGACGCGTGATCGAACGGCCCGACCTGGCGGTCTCGTTCGCGGAAATCAACGATCTGATGGGGCTGGGCACGATCCGGGAGATGGAGCGGCGGTTTCTCACGGAGACACAGTTACAGGCGAAGTATGGGGAGAAGACCTGACCTCTCCTCGTTGGTGGCACGGCACCCCTTCTTGTCGTGACCCGGCTCGATTGAGCCACCGGGCGCGGCTCGGCGCCTGTTCCAGGGGCGGACGAGCCGCATCACCCGAACAGGCGCCTGGGCGTCTCAAACGCCCTTGAACACCGGCGCCCGTTTTTCGACGAACGCCCGCGCCGCTTCCGCGTGATCCGCGGACTCCCTCGTCCGCAGCATGCCGTAGGCTTCGGAGTCCAGGGACTTCGACAGGTTCCCTTCCTCGGCCACATTGAGGTTCCGCTTGATGTAGCGGTAAGCCATCCGCGGCCCGCTGGCGAAACGTTTCGCCAGCGCCATCGTCTCCGCGCGCAGCTCCGCGTCCGCCACGACCCGGTTGACCATCCCGAGAGACAGTAGCTGGGCGGAACCCAGCAGATCGGCCGTGAGATAAAGCTCCCGCGCCTTCGACGGGCCGACCAGTTGCGTCAGAAAGTATGTGCCGCCGTAATCTCCGGAAAGGCCGACTTTCGCGAATGCCGTGGTCATCCGCGCCGACTCCGCCGCGATCCGCATGTCGCAGGCCAAGGCCAGCGACAGACCCGCGCCCGCCGCGACGCCATTCAGCATGGCGATCGTCGGAATCGGCATGTCGTGCAGGATGCGCGAGGCCTCCATGCTGGCACGCAACTGGTCAGAACGTTGCTCCGGCGTCTGTGTGGATTTGCCGGCGACTTCCGCCTGCACCTTCACGTCGCCGCCGGAACAAAACGCCTTGCCCGCGCCGGTCAGCACGACGCAGCCGACGGCGGGGTTATCGGTAAAGGACTCGAGGTGAGTTTTTAGACCCGTCAGCATGGTCCGGGTCAGCGCGTTCAACCGCTCCGGACGGTTCAGTGTCAGGACAGCGACGCCATCCGCGATTTCGACCAGAAATTCCTCGCTCATTCCGCTTTCCCTCCCCGGTGGGAGAACGCCGTTTCCGCGCTGGTCACGAATTCCAGCAGGCAGGTGTGGCCGTCCTCGTTTTTCCGTTTCGCGCGCAGGATGGCGTTGGCGACCTCGTTCGGGTCGGAGACGCGCTCGCTCCAGGCGCCAAGGTCCTTGGCGACACCGGCGAAATTGCCGCCGAGATCGCGCGCCTTGTGCATATCGTGCGACAGTTTCATGTGCGGAATTTCGATCGCCATCGTGTTGTTGTTCAGCACGATGGTGGTCGAGGGAATGCCGCAGCGCACCGCCGTCTCGATGTCGAGCCCGGTCATGCCGAAGGCGGCGTCGCCCATGAAGTTGACGCAGAATTTATCCGGCGCCGCGACCTTCGCGCCGATCGCCAGACCGAGCCCCGTGCCCAACTGATGCGATTTGCCCCAGCCGAGATAGCCGCGCGGCGTCGTCGCCACATAGAACGGCAATAACTGGTCGCGCGGACTGCCGGAATCGTGGGTCACGATCGCGGCCGCCGGATCGATCACCCGCGTGAACTCGTTCATCACGTGATACGGCGTGATCGGCGATTCCTTCGATGTCAGCTTCGCTTCCCAGCGTTTCATCCAGGCCGCGCGTTCCGCCGCCAGTTCGACGGCGGGGGAACGATTGGTCAGCTTGCCGCCGAGCCGGTCCTTCACCGCCTCGATCACCGCCGCCAGGGTCAGGCGGGCATCGCCCAACAGCGCCAGTTCCGTATCGTAGGATTTGTGCAAATCGCGCGTGTCATTGGTCGCGTGAATGATCCGCATGCCCTTGGGGATCGGCGGGGTCGTCAGCGGATGGCGATTCAGGCCGGTGCCAATACCGAAGATCAGATCGGCCTTGGTATAGAGAAAAAACCGGCCGGGACCGGTGAAGGTGTTGCCACCGGAGCCCAACGCCAAAGCATGATTTTCCGGAAACGCGCTCTTGCCGTCGACCGTGGTCATCACCGGCGCCTGTAACAGCTCCGCCAGTTGCACCAGTTCGTCGGAGGCTTCCGCGTACAACACGCCCTGACCCGCGAGGATCATCGGATTGGCGGCGGCCAGCAGCAGCTTCGCGGCCTCGTCCGCGTCGCGCGGATCGGGGCCGGAGACGCTGGCCCGCTTCGGCGTGTAATTCAACACATCCGTGCCGATGTCGGCGTCGACCAGGTCGCGCGGCACTTCCACCATGACCGGCCCAACCCGGCCATTTTTCAGCGCGTTGAAAGCGCGGCGCATGACATCGGCGGTGGACCCGGGGGTGCGAATTTCCTCGACCTGCTTGGTCACCGAGGCATAGGTCCGGTGCGACGAAAAGGTCGGGAAAATCTGCGACTGATCGACGGCCTGCGCCAGCGGCAGATACAGAACCGGCACGCTGTCGGAAAAAGTCGTGGCGATGCCCGGAAACGCGTTCTCCGAGCCCGGCCCATATTGCATCGCGAACACACCGGGCGGCTTGCCGTTGGTGACGCGGGCATAGCCGTCGGCCATGTCGACGCCGACACGCTCCTGCCGGCAGATCACGGGCCGGATACCGCCAGCGACGGCGTTCTCGATGATGGACGTCGTGGGGAAGCAGAACAGCGTGTTCACGCCCTCCCGCTTCAGGATTTCGACTATGGCGTCGGAGGCTTTCATAGGGACGCTCCCGTTGGGGGGTGGATTTGACGGGATGGTAGAGCATGTTGGGGCGGCGGGCGCCAGACGGAGGCGGTGAGCACAATCCGATCGACGGCGCCTGGGAACCGGCTCGGAGTCCGGCGGAACGGCGGCATTGAACCCGGCCGGACGGAAATTTCATGAATTGGCCCCGCACCGGCCGGTCATGGTCCAAACGACCAGGTCAACCGTTCGATTTGTTGAAAGTCGATCTCTCCGCCATCGGCGAACTGAATATGCCTCGATGCCGGCGCCGAACAGTCGATCTCGGACCCGAACGGAACCGCGCCACCGGGATTGTCGAGCGATATTGTCCAATGCCCGGCGCCGTCGACATGGATTGTATCGGTCCAGGCGCCGGTTCCCCCTTCGAAATGGTCGTGGCCGCCGCCCATGGCCACCACGAACAAATCCGCCCCCACGCCGCCGTGCTGGCGCGCGGCAGCACGATGGGGAGGGTCACGGACAGGCCTCGTTCAGCGAGAAAACCGGGACACGGACCAGCGGCGTCTTGCCGGTGGCGAGTCTTGGGACTGAGACTTCGACTTGCCCATCCCGCAAATTCAGCACCCGGTCGGCGATCCGGATGTGGCTGGGTCTGTGAGGCGCCATGAGAATCGTGACATGCCCGCGGCGGGCCGCGACGATCTCGCCGAATGCCGCGGCGGAGGCGTCGTCCAGACCGGACACCGGTTCCTCCAGCAGCGGGATCGGCGCGGGCCTCCGCAAGGCGCGCGTCCGCGCGATCCGGCGCTTGCGTTCGGAGCTTTCCATTTTTCCGGCACTGCCGCCGTTTTCCGTGGTTTTGACGGACCGAATGTCGACAATACCAGCTGAAGCGGTCTCGGTCCGGCTACCGCCACGCCGGGCTTGAACGCTATTCATAATTTTTACGCTCCGGGCCTGTCGTTCGATGTTCTCGCGGCGAACGATCGATCAACCGGAATGGATTGCAACGCAGCCGCAACAGGAGACGATTCGATCGCCCAGCGCCCCCCGCGTTCACATCCGATGGATCGCCGCCAGCACCCGATCCGGAGTCATGGGAAGATCCCGGACCCGGACACCGATCGCATCGAACACCGCATTCGCGATCGCCGCGGCCGTTGGCCCGGCGACCGCTTCGCCGACACCCAGAGACGGTTGATCCGGCCGGTCGATGACGATCGTCTCCACGGATGGTGCTTCGGAGAAACGCAGGATCGGATAGGTCTCCCAGGACCGCGATTCAACGCGGGTTCGGTCGAACCGCACCATTTCCTTCATCGCGAAGCTCATGGCCTGAACGACACCGCCCTCAACCTGATTGGCGATACCATCCGGATTGATCGCGCGGCCGCAATCGACGGCCGCGACGACCCGCGTGACCCGGATCGTCTCGCCGGCTTCGACCTCGGCGACAACCGCGGCATAGCTGGCCTCGTTGCTGTAGCGAGCAAAGCCCAGGCCCAGGCCACGCGACCCATCGCGCGCCCGTCCCGCGAGCATTCCGGCACGATCGCGCGCCGCCTCGATGACCGCGATGGCCCGTGCGTCGGACAGATGCCGGAGCCGCAGTTCGATCTGATCGAGCCGGGACGCATGAGCCAGTTCGTCCATGAAACATTCGATCGCGAAGGTGTTCAGGAAGGCGCCGATCGCGCGCAAGGTCCCGGTGCGTATGGGCAGCCGCTCCAGTACATGATGCACAACGCTTTGATTGGCGAAGTCGTACAGCGGCAACGCGTTGCGCTGACTGGCCGGCTTGCCCCCGGGCAGCGCGTCGATGCCCGCGGGCTGCGCGAACGGGGGATCGATGTGCCACGCCGCCAGCAGCGACGGGGTGGCCTGCAGGCCGGGACGCATGATGTGCGGGTTACTCCACAATTCATGCCGCCAGGCGGTAATACGCCCGTCATCGCCGGTGGCGCCCGCCATCCCGACGACCATGGCCGGTCCATAGGGCGACCAACTCAGATCGTCCTCGTGCGACCATTGTAGCCGGACGGGATGCCCCTCGACGGCCCGCGCGAGCAGCACGGCATCGAGCGCCGCATCGTCCGCGCCGTTGTGGCCGTAACACCCCGCGCCCTGCACGTGATGGATGACGATGGCGTCGGGCGCGATACCCAACGTCGCGGCGATATCTTTCCGGGTCGGGTGGATCGACTGGCTCTGGCTCCAAACCTCGATCTCGCCGTC
Organism: Acetobacteraceae bacterium; assembly: GCA_947474705.1. Taxonomy (GTDB): domain Bacteria; phylum Pseudomonadota; class Alphaproteobacteria; order Acetobacterales; family Acetobacteraceae; genus Rhodopila. The sequence continues at coordinate 22,615 of CANJJS010000056.1, forward strand.
CCGCGCGCGCGCCACGGCGCAGGGCGGCCCGACCGAGGCATGGGCCAGGAACGGACGAGAATAGACGGCCTCGACGCTCCCCGCCGGCGCCCCTGTCATGTCCCCCGTCTCGCGCAACACCTGGGCTTTCGACGGCAGCGCGCGCAAATACGCCGGCATGGCTTCGACATCCGGCAGGTCAGCGGTTTCGCGCCACGTCACGCATCGGGCGAGCGCCGCGGCGGCGGCCACCGCCTGCTCCTCCCGGACGGCGACAACGCCGAGAAAGCGTCCATTCCGCACCACGACGCGCACGCCCGGCATGGCCTCGACCGGCGCGGGGTCGAATGTCTCGATCTCCGCGCGATAGGACGGCGGCCGGACAGCCCGCCCATGCAACATGCCGGGCAGGTCGAGGTCCTGCACATAAACGCCCTTCCCCATGACCTTGTCCGGCAGGTCCAGGCGCGGAAGCGGTTTGCCCACCAGCGTCAGTTGCTCCGGCCGCTTTGGCCTCGCCCGCCCATCGGCGTCGCGCGTCAGATCGACGTCGTCGCGGAGTTCCCAATAGGTCAGACTCTCATTGCTCGCACGACGGAAGATCGTGCCATCGCGTACCGCGAGTTCGTCGAGGTTCGCGCCAAGCCGCCAAGCTGCCGCCTCCAGAAACGCGAGACGCACCTCGGCGCCAACCTGGCGCAACGCGGCGCCACTCTGGGCCGTCGAGGTGCTGCCGGCCGTAACCCCCTCGTTGGGACTGCGCACCGTGTCGGCGGCGATCATGCGGATGCGGGCGTAATCCACATCCAGCTCCTCCGCCGCGATCTGCGCCAGGGCGGAGACGATGCCCTGCCCGATCTCAACCTTGCCGGTGCGCACTTCGACCACGCCATCAGGTTGAATTTCGACCCACCGGTCGAGGCGGCGGTTGTTCGCCAGACTGGGGGGGAGGGCCACGGCTGTCATGCCAACCGCTCCCTGTTTTCGGACATTTGTTGGCTGGCGCGCCGGATCGCACGCCGGATGCGGTCGTAGGTGCCGCAGCGGCAGAGATGGAGGTCCAGCGCGGAGGCGATTTCGGCGTCGGAGGGCGCCGGGTTCCGGCCAAGCAGCGCGGCCGCGCCCATGATAAAGCCCGGAAGACAGTAGCCGCACTGCCCCGCCTGTTCGTCGATAAAGGCCTGTTGCAGCGGGTGCGGCGCCGCGCCGTCGCCCAGACCCTCAATCGTCGTGACGGACCTGCCTTCGGCCGCCGCAAGCGGGGTCGAGCAGGACTGAATGGCCTGCCCATCCAGCAGCACCGTGCAGCATCCGCACACGCCCTCGCCACAGCCGAACCGGTTGCCTTTCAGGTTCAGATCGTTGCGGAGGATGTAAATCAGAGGCGTGTCCGCATCCGCCGCGACCTCATGCCGCGCGCCATTGACGGTCAACCCGATGCTCTTGCTCAACGGCGGACGCTCCCTGGGGGCGAAATTTCCCCTGACGCGGCCACACCGGCCGCCGGTTAAGGCGAGGATGGTCAAAGCAAGCGCCGCCGTCAAACCGGATTGGCCTGTCCGCGCGCCGGGCCATGGCCGGGTCGCTCGGGCCGGCTGGGAAGCCACGCGCATGGGCTTGGGCCTTCCCCCGCGCCGATGTAGCCTGGGCGCCGAACGCGCAACGGCGCCGGCGGGCGCACGGCAGGGGGAAGCAAACATGGCACACACCGACACACAGGAAATACGGGAACTGGCCGCGATGCCTGGCGAACCAACCCATCGCGGATTCGAATCCCTTCGGCCGATCGGAACCATCGAGAGCAAGATTTTCTCTCATATCGATCCGCGCCCGATCGTGCCCGCGCTTGGCGCCGAGATTTCCGGGATCGACCTGTCGCGGGCCGGCCCGGCGGCGCGCGAGGAACTCAAACAGGCGCTGGCGGATCGCAAGGTTCTCGTGTTTCCCGATCAGGACCTCTCGCCACACCAATACGCCGATTTCCTAAAGATCTTCGGCACGCCGGTGAAGGAAGACATCGCGGTGGACGAAAACCACCCGCCGGAAGTCGGCGCCATCCATACAAGGCCGAACGAGCAACAGCAGATCAATTACTGGCACATGGATCATTCGTTCCGGGAATTGCCGACCCGCGTCCTTTCGCTCTACGCGAAGCTCCTGCCGCCCGCCGGCGGCGACACGTTATTCGCCAGCCTGTCGGCCGCCTACGATGCGCTGTCCGACGAGATGAAGGAACGGATCGAAGGCCTGCACTGCGATCATCGCATGACGCCAACCCAGAACACGAAGCGCCGGTATACGAAAGAACAAGCGGAGGCGATGGCGAACGCGCCGCCGATCGTTCATCCATTGGTGGCCCGCGATCCGGGAAATGGCCGGCCGTACCTGTTCGTTAACGTACCGATCTATTGCCGCGGCATCTCCGAACTTCCAAACGCGGAGGGCGATGCGTTGCTGCGCAAGCTGTATCGCCACGTCCAGCGGCCGGAATTCCATTTCCGCCTGATCTGGCGGCCGAATACCGTCGTCGTCTGGGAGAACAACCACACGCTCCACTATCCCGTGTCCGACTACTTCCCGCACGAACGCAAGCTCTGGCGTGGCGTGATCGAGGCGACCGAGGCCGACAGACCCACGGCCGCCGGCCCGCGGGGACGGATTTAGCCGAGGTCAACACGCGGGCCGGAGTCAGGACGCGATGGCCCAGGGTCCGCCGGGTGGCGCCGGCCGGCGCCGCTCCCGCGAGTGGCGTTCGTATACCCCAGCCAAACCCGGCGGTTCACACCCGCCGCACGTTCCAGAAAACCGGAAACGACGCGGATACGATGTCGCGAATGTCGGATCGGAGCGCCGCCGGCTGGAACATCTGGCCCAACGGCAGGAACGTCACGGCCTCCAGCGCGCGGGCCTGCACCTGGCGGGCGATCTGTTTCTGTTCGTCGACGGTCGATGCGTCGAACCAGGAGTCACGCAATTCCTCCACCCGCGCGTCGGTGGGCCAACCGAACCAGGCTTTCGTGCCGTTGGCCCGCATGGGCAAATAGCTGCCCGGACCCGACGCGGTGAAACCGCTGGCCATCGAGACGAACGCGCTCCAGCCGCCTTTGTCCGGCGGGCCCTGATTGGCGCGCTTTTGCGTCATCGAACTCCAGTCCATGATCTGATAATCCACGTTTAAACCGGCGCTCTCGAACATCTGCCGGGCGATCTGGCTCATTTGCGAGTAGGCGGCCTGGTCGCTGGGCGCCATCAGCACGACCGGCTCGCCCTTGTACCCCGCCTCGGCCAACAGACGGCGGGCAACGGCGGGGTCGCGTTTGGAGGTCAGGACCTCAAGGCCCGCGTCGTTGGCCATCGGCAACGTCGACGTGAAATAGCCCGTCGGCCACTTGCCGTATTCGGTCTGCTCGCCAACGACGGATTCGATGAAGGATTTTTGGTCGAGCACCGGCAGCAGCGCCCGCCGCACGCCCGGATTGTTAAACGGCGGCTGTAAATGGTTCAGCGCGAGGAAATACATCACGCCATTGGGATCGACGACCTTCACGGTCACACCCGGCGATTTCTTCAGCATGGGGCACAGATCGATCATCGGTTGTTCGATCCAATCGACCTCGCCCTTTTGCAGCGCCGCGGCGGCGGTCGCGGGGTCGGGCTGCACGACCCACTCGATCCGTTCGAAATTCGCGACCTTCCCGCCGGCGTAAACGCTCGGCCTGCCCTGGCGAGGCACATATTTATCAAAGCGAGCATACCCCGCTCCCACACCCGCCACCCAGTCCTGGGCCAAAAACCGATAGGGGCCGGATCCCGTCGGGTCCTTGATCTGCTCGGAGGCCGGGGTGCTGGCGACCCGCTCTGGCATGATGAAACACTGCCGGGCGCCGAGACCGTAAAGCATGAGGCCGAACGGCTTTTTCAACCGAATGCGGAAGGAACGGTCATCAATCGTAACGATATCGTCTGTCTGCGCGAGGATTTTCTGTCCGAACGTGTCCCGGAGGGCCCACCGCTGGACCGATTTCACGCAGTCGCGCGCCAGCACCTTTTCGCCGTCGTGGAACGTCAGCCCGTCCCGCAGATGGAACGTCCAGGTCAGCTTGTCGGTCGATAACTCGTATCCCGCGCACATCTGCGGCTGAATGTCGTGATTTTCGTCGATCCCGAACAGCGTGTCGTAGACCATATAGGAGTGGATGTAGACGATAATCGACGACGTCCACACGGGGTCGAGCGACATCAGGTTCGACTGCGGAATGTAGCGCAAGGGCCGCGCCCCGGCGGCGATGGCGGGCGCGGCCATCAAGGGGGCCGAGGCGAGCAAGGTTCTGCGGCGCACGATGTTTCCTCCGGGACTTTCAGACGAGCGGTGCCATCGAGCACAACCGCCGCGGTCCCGCCAGCCCAGGCCCAGGGCAAGGGGCGATCGCGCCACGATTCTGGATCATCCGCCCTCCTGACCGCCAGGTTCGGCCTCGAACAGCAGCCCGTTCCGCCGCATGTAAACCCACCATTCGTGGGCGACGCAACGCACATAATATCATGTGCCCCTGGTATGACGCCTGGCCTTGCGATCATTCCGGTCTCGGCGCGACATCCAGCACTATCCCGGTGGCTCCCCCAAACAAGCATGGAAGGCAGCTACCCGCGCCATGCGGCTGCGACGCGCCCGTGCGGTGGGACTGACCGCCGCACCCCGATCCGCCGTTGGCCTGCGCGAAACGGAGGAAAAGGCGCTGATCCGCGCTCTGTTGTCGCGCGAGGTCCCATCGGCGATCGCGGATGAAGCCATGTGCCGCCTCATAGTACGACAACAACATAGTACGACAACAACCCGGCGCGGTTTCGTGCACCAGACCTGTTTGAACCGCTGCGCATTCTGTTTCCGGCCGGTCGCGACGACACGGCGGCTGGCGTGTTGGCGGAAGAGCGGGCGGCGCGGGTCCTCGACGCAATGCGTACCGATCCGGGCCGGTTTGATTCGCTCGTGCGCCTGTTTTCGGATTGCCCGTCCGCATGCGACGGCGGCCGTTTGGAGCAGAACGCGCGCGACGGGACTGTGTCCGAATTCGAAGCTGCGCTCGTCGCCAAGACCCCTGGTATGGCCTACCAAAGCCAATCCGCGCGCGTTACGACCAGTATCCACGGGCCATGCCCCCCTACTTCCCCTTCGGCAAAGCCTCCAACGCAGCCCGCGCCATCTTCGCATCGTCCCCATCCGCCGGCAGCACTTTCACCAGCCGCCCCCAGTAATCGCGGGCCTTATCGAATTGCCGCTCCCGCGCCTCAGCCAGCCCCAAATACCACAGCACCGCCGGGTCCTGGGCCAGCAATGGCTCCACCTCCCGCAACAACGCCACCGCCCGCGGTGGCATGGCGTCCGTTGGCTTCAACCCCGCGAGTAAGGCCTCCGCAGCCGCCCGCTTCAACGCCGGTTCCCCCGGAGTCAAAGCCGCCGCGCGTTCATAGGCATCGGCCGCCGCCTCGCCCCGCCCTAACACCATGTAGGACCGGCCAAGCCGCGCCCACCCCTCGGCGTCGTTCGGTTCCTTGGCCAGCCGTGCGGCGAGTTGCGCCACCATGCCCTCGATCATCGTCTGTCGCGCCCTATCCTGGGGGACCGGCAGCCCCGCGGCACGGGCGGTTTGTTCCATGCGCATGGCGATGTCGCGGCGGCCCGGCGCGTCCGGCGGCAGGTCCTCCAGCAGCGCGACCCATTGCGCCAGCGCGGCTTTCGGATCGCCATTCTGGGCTTTTTCCAGCGCCAGATAGTACCGCGCCACCGCATTCCCCGGCTCGCCCCGCAGCGTCAGGTCGAACAGCCCGTGCGCCTCCGTCGTGACGGTGCCGTTTTCCCGCATCACGACGATCTCACCCAGACTGGCGACCGCTTCGACAGAGGGCGCGCCGAGCGCGATGACCTTGCGCCAGGCGGTTTCCGCGTCGGCCCATCGCTCCATCCGGCTGATGGCCCGGGCATATTGCGCCCACCCCTCGGCGTCTTCGGGATTTAGCCGGACATGCTCGGCCCACCGCGCCACGGGATCGGCCCCAGGTCCGGCCACGACCGGCGGCGAGGGCATGCCCAACATCGAATAGGTGCCCACGGCGCCGCCCGCGGTCAGAATCCCCAACACCAGCGCCAGCACCGGCGCCTTGCCAGAGGGACCTTCGGTCTCCTCCTGCCGCGCCGCCAGCAACCGCCGCTGAATTTCCAGCCGCGCCGCCCCCGCCTCGGCCGCCGTCACCAGCCCGCGTTCGATGTCGCGGTCGAGTTCCCGCAATTGGTCCCGATACACCGCGCGATCGGAGTCCGTGCCGTCCCGCGCCGCCCCCCGGTCGCGCAACAACGGCAGCAGCACCGGCACCAAGGCCGCGAAAGTAAGAAGAGCGAGCAGCAACGCCATCAGGCCTGGTCTTCTTTCATCAGTTCGGCGAGCCGCTGCTGCTCCTCCGCCGTCAGGTCCGGCGCGGGCGGCACGGCAGAAGGACGCCGCAGCCAGACAAAGGCCCCGCCGATCCCCAGCACCAGCAGCCCGATCGGCCCGTACCAAAGCAGCCAAGTCTCGCGCCGCACCGGCGGGCGCAACAGGACGAAGTCGCCGTAACGATCCACCACCGCCTGAAATACCGCCTCGTCGGTATCGCCCGCCGCCAAACGCCGCCGCACCAGGGCACGAATGTCGCGGGCGAGTTCGGCGCCGGATTCGTCGATCGACTCGTTCTGGCAGACGAGGCACCGTAGACCCGCGCCGATGGTGCGCGCTCGCGCCTCCAGCGCCGGGTCGGGCAGGCGTTCGGCGGGCTCGACGGCATGGGCCGCGACCGAAAAGGCCAGCAACGCGGCGGCGAGGAGGATTCTCACGGCCGGCTCAGCCGCTGCAGCAACGGCAGCAACTCCGTCTCGACGGCCTGTGCGGTCAGCGGCCCGACAAAGCGCTTCCGGATCGTGCCCGCGCGGTCGATGACATAGGTCTCTGGCACGCCATACACGCCGAAATCCAGGCCCACGGTTCCGGCTCGATCGACCCCGATCGCCCGGTACGGGTCGCCGAACTGGCTCAGAAACCGCGCGGAGTCGTCCGGCTTGTCCTTATAAGCGATGCCATAAAGGCGAATGCCTTCCTGACTCGCCAGCCGCATCAGGATCGGATGCTCGACCCGGCAGGGCACGCACCACGACGCGAAGAAATTCACCACCGCGGGCTGACCGGCCAGCCCGGCTTTCGCCACGCCGTCGCCCTTCAGGCCTGGCAGGGCGAAGTCCGGCGCCGGCTTGTCCAGCATCGCCGAGGGCAAAATATGCGGATCGTACCCCGGCCGCAGCGACATCGCGAAATAGAGCGCGAGCACAAGGAACAGTCCCGCCGGCAACAGATAAATCAAACGCCGCATCGTCTATTCGCCCGCCGCCTGTGCCGCTCCGCCCGCCGGACCGCGCGCCCGCGCCGCCGCGCCAACCCGCCAGCGCCGGTCGCTGAGGCTGACCACGCCGCCGAACGCCATGACCAACGCGCCGGCCCATATCCAGGACACCATCGGCTTCCAATAGGCGCGCACGGTCCAACTGCCGCTGTCCCCGGCCTCGCCCAACGCGAGATAAAGATCGGCGATTGGCGAGGAATGGATCGCGGTCACGCCCGTCGTCTGCTTTTGCAGCGGGAAAAACCGCCGTTCCGGATGCATTTCCCGCCACACCGCGCCATCGCGGAGAATATGGATGGTCGCATCCTCCGCCGTGTAGTTCGGTCCGGCGAGACGTTCGACCTTCTCCAGCCGAATTTCGTAGCCCGCGAGGGTCATGCTGGCGCCGGGCTTCAGGACCTCGATGGCTTCTTTGTCGAAGGCGGAGGCGGCGAACCCGCCGACCGAAATCGCGAGGCCGAAATGGGCGAGACTCATGCCCCAGGCCGCGCGCGGCAGGCGAATGGCGCGGCGGCCAGACTCGGCGAGGGCGATGCGGAACAGCCCGATGCGTTCCGCGAGTTCGGTGGCGACGGCGAGCGCCAGCCAAAGCGCCAAACCCAGCCCGAACAGAGCCAGAACCGGCCCACCATAAAGCCGCCAGAACAGCACCAACACGACCAGCGCCGTGACCAAAGCCGCGACCCACAGGCGTTGCATCGCCGCCCACAAATCCCCGCGCTTCCAGGCCAGCATCGGCCCGATGCCAACGGCCAGGACCAGCGGCACCATCATCGGCACGAAGGTGCGGTTAAAAAACGGATACCCCACCGACAGTTTCGGCCCGCCGACGGCGTCCATGAACAACGGATACAATGTGCCCAGAAACACCGTCGCGCAGCCGCAACTTAGCAGAATATTGTTCAGTAGCAGCGAGCCCTCGCGCGAAATCGGCGCGAACACCCCACCGCTTTTCAGCGCCGGCGCCCGCACCGCGTAAAGCGTCAACGAACCGCCAATCGCGATAATCAGTAGCCCGAGAATGAACATGCCGCGAGACGGATCGGTCGCGAAGGCGTGCACCGAGGTCAGGACGCCCGACCTCACCAGAAACGTCCCGATCAGCGACAGCGAGAATGTCAGGATCGCCAGCAGGATGGTCCAGGATTTCAGCGTATCCCGCCGCTCCACCACGATCGCCGAGTGGATCAGCGCGGTGCCCGCGATCCAGGGCATCAGCGAGGCGTTCTCGACCGGGTCCCAGAACCACCAGCCGCCCCAGCCCAACGTGTAGTACGCCCACCAGGAGCCCATCGCGATGCCGACGGTCAACGCGCACCAGGACGCCAGCGTCCAGGGCCGCACCCAGCGCGCCCATGCGGCATCGACCCGGCCCTCGATCAGGGCGGCGACGGCGAAGGCGAAGGCGACGGAAAAGCCAACATAGCCCAGGTAGAGAAACGGCGGATGAAAGGCGAGGCCGGGGTCCTGCAGGATCGGGTTCAGCCCGTTGCCGTTCAACGGCGGCGGAAACACCCGCGCGAAGGGGTTCGACGTGAACAGAATGAACAGCAAAAATCCAACCGCGATCAGCCCCTGCACCGCGAGCACGCGCGCCTGCAACGCTGGCGGCAAATTCCCGCTGAACAGCGCCACCGCGGCCGCGCAAAACGACAGCATGAAAACCCACAGGACCATCGAGCCCTCGTGGTTCCCCCAGACGCCGCTGATCTTATACAGCAGCGGCTTATCCGTATGGCTGTTTTGCACGACATTCGCGACAGTGAAGTCCGACACGACATAGGCGTACATCAGCGACGCCATCGCCAGACTCACCAGCAAAAACACGGTGACCGCCGAAGGCCTGGCCATCGCCATCAACCCCGCGTTCCGCCGCGACGCGCCCACCAATGGCACAACCCCCTGCGCCAAAGAGACGAACAACGCCAAAATTAACGCGAAATGCCCAAGCTCTACGATCATGACACTCCTATACACGTAACGCCGCCGGTGCGCGTGGTGCTCTGAGAGATCGGGCGAGGATGGGGAAGCCTTGGGGCGCTGCCCCAAACCCCGCGGTGGCTTTGCCCCTCGACCCCACCAGGGCGGGGGCCCTGGACCCGTTTAATTGGGGTGTTTGAAGAAGGGGGGCCAACAGTGGCTGTTGAACCGCCTCGGATGGCTCCCCTTCTTCAAACACCCAAAAAAAAGACGGCATCC
>CANJJS010000057.1 GCA_947474705.1 Acetobacteraceae bacterium
AGAGATCGCGCCGTACCGCTTGGCGGAATCGTTATGTTTGCCAGACCATATCGCGGAAAGTCACCGACTGTTGCATTTTCGACTCACCTGGCCGTGGGCCGCAAAGCCAGCGGAGGCGCCGGACTTGCGAACAGCTCGCATTTCGAACCGCTGTTGAATCGCCGTCGTCGGCTCCATCATGGACGAACCGGGCTATATGCGGCGGTTGCGGATCATGGCGACTTTGGACTACGCCGCGATGGCGGGTTGATCTCGATCAAAGCGCCCGCCAGACGATACGTCACTCTGCACAACGCCCTCCATCGGGAAGATCGCGCCATGAACGACTCCGTCACCCTGTCTCGCCCCGCCGCCACGCGGACCGAGAATTTCGATGTCCTGATCGTCGGTGCCGGGATTTCCGGCGTCGGCGGCGCGTATCATCTGACGCATCAACGGCCCGGAACGAAATTCGTGGTGCTGGAGGCACAGGAGACGTTTGGCGGGACCTGGTGGACGCACAAATATCCAGGTATACGATCGGACAGCGATCTCCACACCTTCGGCTACCGCTTCAAACCCTGGCGCGGCGTGCCGATCGCCACCGCGGACGAAATCCGCGCCTATATGGGCGAGGTGATCGCGGAAAACGATCTGGCGCGGCACATCCGCTACGGCCACACGATCTCCTCCGCCAAATGGTCCAGCCGCGACAATCTCTGGACCATTGAGGCGACACGCGCCGATACCAGCGAGACATGCCGCTTCACCGCGAATTTCCTGTGGATGTGCCAGGGGTACTACCGCCATTCCGAGGGTTACACCCCGCATTGGGATGGGATGGAGACCTATAAGGGCCGGATCGTGCACCCGCAGAACTGGCCTGAGGATCTGGATTATTCCGATAAGAAGGTGCTCGTGATCGGGTCCGGCGCGACAGCCGCGACCGTGGTGCCGGCGATGGCGGGCAAGTGCGAACACGTCACGATGTTGCAACGGTCTCCGACCTATTTCCGTTCGGGCCGGAACGCAATCGAACTCGCCGAGCAATTGCGCGAACTGCACATCGAAGAGGCCTGGATTCACGAGATCGTGCGCAAGAAGATCCTCCACGATCAGGCCCTGTTCGCCAAACGGACCTTCGAGGAACCGGAGCAGGTGCGCCAGGAACTGCTCGGAGCGGTGCGCGCGCTGCTGCCGCCGGACTACGACGTCGATACGCATTTCACCCCGAACTACCGGCCATGGCGGCAGCGCCTGGCCTTCGTCCCCGATGGCGATCTGTTCGCGGGTATCCGCTCCGGCGCGGCCTCGGTCGTCACCGGCGAGATCGAGCGGTTCACGGAAAAAGGCGTGCTGCTGAAATCCGGCGAGGAACTGGCGGCCGACCTGATCGTCACCGCCACCGGGTTCAACCTCTGCGTCCTCGGCGATATCGCGTTCGAGGTCGATGGCAGGCCGGTGAAATTCTCGGACACGGTTACCTATCGCGGCACGATGTTCACGGGCATGCCCAACATGGTCTGGGTCTTCGGCTATTTCCGCGCGAGCTGGACCCTGCGCGCCGACCTGGTCGCCGATTTCGTCTGCCGCCTGCTGAAACACATGACGGAGAAAGGCGTCCGGAAGGTCGAGGTCGCGCTGCGTCCCGAAGACAAGGACATGAAGCTGCTGCCCTGGATCGACGAGGAAAACTTCAATCCCGGCTACATGCTCCGCGGCATGGACCTGCTGCCGAAGCGCGGCGACAAGCCGGAATGGGCACATACACAGGATTACTGGAACGAGAAAGACTGGTTTCCGGCGATTGACCTGGACGACGCGGCGTTTGTTTACGGCAAGTAAGCGGCCGGGCGCTCCGCCTTGTCATGGCGGAGCGCTCCTTCCCGCTTGTCGAGGTTCGGCGGCCTCCCTCTTTTCGTCATGGCGCGGTGCCTTTCTTTCGTCATGGCCCGACTCGATCGGGCCATCGGCCGCGGCACGGCGGTGCGTGCAATCGCACGGCGCGGGTGTGGCTTTGGTCGCTATGATGTGCCGCTCCCGGTGGCCCGATCAAGTCGGGCCATGACGAGAATTGTCAGGTCATGCACGAAGCTCGCCGGGTCGCGCGCGCAGGCCGTTGGCCATGACAAAGCGCGCGGGACCATGAACCCAGACGATCGGGCGGCTCGCGCCAATGTCAGCCTAACAACCGGCCGATCACCCGCGCCGTGTAATCCACGACCGGAATGATCCGGCCGTAATTGATCCGTGTCGGCCCGATCACCCCGATCGCGCCGACGATCCGCCCGCTGCCCTCGCTGCGCGCGGGCGCGACCACCATCGAAACGCCGGAACTGCCGAACAACCCGCTCTCCGCGCCAATGAAAATCCGCACGCCTTCGGACGTTTCCGCCAGTTCCAGCAGCTTCAGCATCGTTTCCTGGGTTTCCAGACGCTCGAACAGCGTCTGGATCGCCGCGAGCCGTTCGATCTGGGTCACGTCGGCGAGCAGCCGTGCCTGGCCCCGGACGATCAGGTTGCCCCCGCGTCCGCCCTCGCCAGCCCATGTCGCGAGGCCCGAGGCCACGACCTGCGCCGAAAGTTCGTCCAACTCCGTCCGGTTCGCCGCGAGTTCCTCCGAAACCACATTCCGAAGTTCGGCCAGGCCCCGGCCGGACAGGCGATTGTTCAGGTAATTGGCGGCCTGTTGCAGCGCGGAGGGCGGCAGGCCCGGCGGTGTCTCGATGACTCGATTTTCCACATGCCCATCCGCCGCCACAAGCACCACCAGTGCCCGTCCTGGGCCCAGCGGCACGAACTCGATATGACGTAACGCCCCCTCGGATTTCGGGGCCAGCACCAGACCCGCCGCGGCGGACAGCCCCGACAGCATGGAACTGGCGTCGCTGAGCGTCTCCTCCAGACTGCGGCCCGAGGCCTCCAGCGCCGCGGAGATCGACCCGCGCTCGTCGTCGCTGAGTTCGCCAAATTGCAGCAACCCGTCGACAAACAGGCGCAGCCCAAGATCGGTCGGCAACCGCCCCGCCGAGGTATGGGGCGCGTAAAGCAGGCCGGTGTCGGTCAGGTCCGCCATCACATTGCGGATCGTGGCCGGCGAGAGGTTCATCGGCAGGCGGCGGGACAGCGTGCGGCTGCCGACGGGCTCGCCGGTTTCGACATATTGCTCGACGATCTCGCGCAACACCGCGGCCGAGCGGACATCGAGGCCCGGTGGGAGAGGCGTGGCCCGCAAAGGGAAGCGGCCGGGTGGCGGGACGTGGCTGTTCATGGGCGGGCTCCAGCTTCGGAGGGTAGGAAGCGAGGGCCGGGGGGTCAAATCGAAAGTGGCCAAACCGCGCGGATCGCGACAGCGTAACAGATGGTCACCGGCTCCGCGATGCCCGCCACCCGTATCCGCGCGGCGGGACCGCGGTTGAAGGCGGCATGCCGGACAAGGGACATGAACCCCGTTACCTGCCGCCGAAGATTGCCGTTCCCACGCGCACCAGAGTCGCGCCGCATTCAATCGCGATTTCGTAGTCCGCCGACATGCCCATCGAAACAACGCCCAGCCCATGCCGCGCCGCGCGGTCCGCGAGCCAGGTGAAATGGGGGCGGGGGTCCTCGCCATGCGGGGGAATGCACATCAGACCCTTCAAGGCGGTCCCGAAGCGTCCCTTGCAATCCGCGATGAAGGCGTCCGCGTCGTCTTTTAAAACTCCAGATTTTTGAGACTCTCCGCCGGTGTTGACCTCGATCAGGAACGACACACGCCGGCCTTCCTTCTCCACCGCCGCGGCCAGAGCATCGGCCAGCCGGGGGCGGTCCAATGTCTCGATGACATCCGCGAGCCGCACCGCGTCGCGCGCCTTGTTGGTTTGCAGGCCGCCGATCAAATGCAGGTCGAAGGCATGGGACCCGCGCAAACCCGGGAACTTCTCCGCTGCTTCCTGAACGCGATTTTCGCCGAACACCGTTTGCCCGGCGGCCAACGCGGCCAGCACCGCCTCGACCGGTTTGGTCTTCGACACCGCGACAAGGGTCACGTCCTCCGGCGCGCGGCCGGCGCGGATCGCGGCGTTGGCGATTTTTTCCCGAACCGCGCGAAGATTCGCGGCAATGTCGGACTCGGGCGCGTTCATGCCGCGCGCCGCTCGGCGATGGCGGCGGACAAAGCCTCGCCTTCCAGCAGCACCTGGCGGCCGAAAGTGATCCGGACCGGCCGCCAGGCCGGGTCGGCGGCGTCGGCCAGCGCGGTGGCGAGATCGGGCGCCATGAGCAGGCCTTCGGACCCATCCGCGGCTTCGCGTTGCAACAAGTAATAAATTGGCACGGAACAGGCCATCCAACGTCTCCTGTCGAGCGGTCATGAGAAAAAAAATCAGTTGCCGGCCGGACCGGGGATCACGCGGGTCACATCGGGCGACGGTAACCCGTGCAAAACGTCCCGCCGCGGGTCGGCGATCGCCTGGGGTGGAGGGGCGGCGGCCGGCCCGGTGCCCCCACAGCCGCTCCGCGCGCCCGCGATCGCCGCCAGCGACGACGTCTCCCCCAGTAATCCTTGGCCGGGACGTTGACCGCCGGACAGATCGGTCGGAAGCGGCATTTGCCGCACCGTCGCGGACACGGGGTCGCAAGGCGGCGGCGGGGCGGGCCCGGCGGCCATCAGCAACGGAAACACCACAATCGGCCAAACCGCTCGTTTCAACGTCCCCCTCCCTGGGTTACGCGCCAGCCCGCCGCCCGGCCAGCGCCGAGGGCGGACCCAAAGCCGACAACAGCACCGGGACAAAAACCAGACTGGCGATCAGCGTGCATCCCAGACTGATCAGAAGCAACACCCCCATGCTGGCGGTGCCGGGATGACCGGACAACGCCAGCGACCCAAAGGCGGTGGCGGTGGTGAACGCCGAAAACAAGATCGCGCGCGCCGTGGCGGAGCCGAGCGGATGTGTCAGCCCGGCGCGCCAGTTCATGACGAAATAGACGTTGAACGACACACCGACTCCCAGCAGCAGCGGCAAGGCGATGATATTGGCGAAATTCAGCGGCAGACCGAACAGCACCGCCGCGAAAAGGGTCAGGAGCCCCGACAGGACAAGCGGCGCGAAAACCAGGGCGACATCCAGCGGGCGGCGCAGGATCGCGGCCAAAATCAGCAGGATCGAAACCAGCGCGCCAATCGCCGCGTCGCGGAAAGAGCTCACGATCGTTTCGCTGGTCGCCGCGATGATGACGGCCGAGCCCCCGGCGTTGGGGGCGATCCGGGCGGCCTCGGCGGTGAACGCGGCGATCCCGCCCTCCACGCGGACAGCCGGCTTCGGGACGACCTGCAAACGGGCGCGGCCGTCGGGCAGCAGCCAGTCGCGCGCGATGTCCGGCGGAATATCCGCCAGTGTCACGCGCCCGGCGTCCAGCGCGGTGCGCAAATGGGCGAGCTGCCGCGGCAGGAAACGGGTCAAGGCGGCGTTGGCGGCCATGGCCAGGTCGTCCGAGGCCTCGCGCAGGATGCGCAGGTCGGCGGCGACATCGGCCAGCGGATGGTTCGCGGGCAGTTTGGGCAAAGCGGGTTCGATCTGCGCCAAAGCGACTCCGGCGGCGAGGCGAACCTGGTCGGGCGCGATCGGCGCGGCCGGCAGCGCGGTGGACAAAGTCGGTGCCAGGATGGCGCGGGCATCCGCGATCGCGGCGCGTTTTTTGTCCTGATTCTCAGGGACAAAGCTTTCCAGCGTGCGGACCTCGGCGACCGTCGGCAAGGCCCGCAGGCGGGTGGCGAGCGCGGCGGCGGCGCGCAGGTCTGGGACGACGATATCGATCGTGTAGGGGTTGGCGACGGGATCGTCGATCAGGTCGCGCAGGGTGCGCATGGCCTCGGTCGAGGGGTTTTTGGTGTGCAGCGGGTCGGAGTCGAAGGTGAGGCGTGGGGAGACCGCGGCGGACAGGCCGATCAGGGCGGCGAAGACGCCAAGAAGCCAGGTTTTGTGGCGGTCGATCCAGGGATCGGCGGGGGCGGCCCATGCGAAACCGATTTCGGCGGCCTCGCCTGGCGGGTTGAAGAGGACGATGCAGGCGGGGAGGAAGGTGGTGGTGCAGGCGAAGGCGATCAGCATGCCGCCGCCGGCGATCAGGCCAAGCTCGGCGACGCCGGAGAAGGAGGTGGGCACGAAGGCGAGGAAGCCCGCGGCGGTGGCCAGCGCGGCGCAGAGGATTTGCGCGCCCGCCTGGCCGCCGGTGCGGCGCAGGCTGTCGATGGGATCGCCGGTTTCGTGGCGGAATTCGCGAAAGCGGACGGAGAACTGGATGGAAAAATCGACGGCGATGCCAACGAACAGGACCCCGAACCCGACGGAGACCAGGTTCAGCGTGCCCACCGCGGTGGCGGCGAACAGCACGGTCAGCGCGAGCCCCAGGCCGAGTGTCAGCATGATGGGCACGATCAGGCGCCAGGTGCGGACGGCGAGGAACAGCCAGAGCGCGATCAGGATGACGCTGCCGATCAGGCCGGCGATGGCGCCTTCGGCGACGGTGGCGAACTCCTCGTCGGTCAGGGCGACCTGGCCGGTGATGCGGACATGGGCGTCGCCGGATTTGACGAATTCCAGGTTGGCGATGGTTTTGCGGACGGCGTCGGTCGCGGCGCCGCCGGGTTCGAGGGCGCCGAAATCCTGTTTTGGCTGGATCAACACGTAGCGATAGGGGCCGGCGAGGTCGGACAGGCCCGCGCCCAGGAGTTTTTGCCAGGAGAGGGGTTCGGGTTTGCCCGCGGCGGCTTTGGCCAGGACTTCGTGGAAGGCGCGGATGGAGTCGAGGTAGGGGGTGAGGTCGGTGTTGGCCTTGGTGACACCAATGCCCAGGAGGGCGAGGGCGGAGAAGAGGCCTCGCGCGGTGGGGTCGGCGGCGAGTTGGCCGATGAAGGGTTGGGCGTCGATGGTCCGGTCCATGATTTTGATCAGATCGGGCAAATCGACGAACAGGAGGCCGTTCTTGTCGAAGTAAGGCGAGGCGTCGGGGCGGGCGACGAAGTGGAAATGCGTCAGGTCCTGGCTGAGCGCGGCGGCCAGCGCGGCGGCGGTCGCGTCCGCCTGTTCCGGGGCCTTGGCATCGATCACCGCGACCAGCAGATCGAAGAACTGAGGAAAATCCCTTTTCATCTCGTGGACGTGGCGGCGCCAGGGCAGCGAGTCCGAGAACATCAGGTCGGTTTCGGTGCTGACGCCCAGACGCAGGGACGCGACGGCACCGGAGAGGAGCGCGAGCAGGAACCCGGCCACGACGACCAGCCTGGCGTGGCGGCGGCTGGCGTCTGTCAGGGCGGCGAGCAGTCGGTTCAGCATGGGTTCGGGGTGACTCGTGGCGGGAGGCTGGTGATAGTCCGTTGGCCGGGGCGGGTCCATTGGTTGGGGTGTTGGTTGTCGTTTTCGCCCCGCGGTGGTTGCGGGACCGTGGATCATTTTGGGGGCGCGATCCCCTTTTCGTTGTCCTCCGATCCTGGTCTACGCGCTACGGTGGTCGTACAACCGTGGAACGAAAATTCGACGTCTGGCACGCCCTGTCCTTGTCATGGCTCGACCTGATCGGGCCACCGGAAGTGCCAGAAATATGGGGTTGTGCCGCTTCCGGTCCCCCGATCAAGTCGGGGGATGACGAGGAGAGGTTGTACCGAACTTCGAAGTTTCATTCCGCGGCTGTACGGCCGCCGCGGCGGCCCCACCAAACGGCCTGGTCCGGGGACCGTGTTCCTGGTGGGGCGAGAGGCGATCTCCCGAGGCTGGTTAGCCGGCCATGATTAACTGGGCCAGGCGCAGGGGCTCGGTCAGCATGGGGTAGTGGCCGGTGTCGAGTTCGTGCCAGCTCGCGTTCAGGGTGTCGCGGGCGCGGCGCTGGTGGGCGACGGGCGGGTTGACGCTTTGTTTGCACCAGATGACCGAGGCGTTCCATTTCTGTTGCCAGAAGGTGGGAAGTTTGACCGGGGATTGCATCGCGGCGACGGGGTGGGGGGTGTAGCGGTCGAGGGCCCAGGTTTTGATGGGCTCCTGGAGGGAGATGAACATGCGGTCGGCGGCGTCCTGACGGGAGGGGCCGGTGGAGACGGCGTCGTTCACCGCGGTGGGGCGTTTGACGTGGTCGGACACGGCTTCGCCGTCGAACAGCGCCAGGGCGTCGGCGAGGACGATGCGGCCGATGCGCTCGCGGGCGATTTCGGCGACGCGGCAGCCGACCATGCCGCCGCAGCTCGTGCCGACGAGGACGATGTCGTTCAGATCCTCGAAGTGGAGCATGTCGGCGACTTCGGCGGCCTGGGATTCGGTGTCGATGCCGGGACGCAGGGTGGCGCGGCGTTCGGCGCAACCGTCGAGGGTGGGGGCGAAGACGTTGTGGCCCGCGGCGCGCAGATGCGGGACGACGTTTTGCCAGATCCAGCCGCCCTGGTAGGCGCCGTGCAAGAGAACGATGTTGGCCATTTCGGTTTCTTCCCCTTCGTGGCGGCGGGGTGCCGCCTGTGTGGGGGAGCATAGCGCGGGTTTGGGCGGATGTTGAGGGTGGCGGATTCTTTCGAGAAGCGTGTAGCGTGGCGGTATGGGTTCGACGTCGATGCAACCGATGACCGTCGAGGCGTTTCTGGCGTGGGAGCGCGGACAGGAGCTTCGACACGAGTTCGACGGCGCGCGTATCGTCGCGATGAATGGCGGGTCGCTTCGGCATTCCGTTATCGCGACGAACCTCGTGGAGGCGCTTGGGCGACGGTCGATCAGGCCCTGCCGGGCGTTTCGCGGCGATGTGAAAATTTTGGTGGCGGGCAGTGTGCGGTATCCGGACGCGGTGGCGACGTGCTCGCGGCTGGATGACCGTTCCGACATCGTCCTAAATCCGGTCGTGGTTTTCGAGGTTCTTTCGCCGAGCACGGCCGTGGTCGATCGCCTGGTAAAGAATGCCGAATACCGGTCGACTCCATCGATCCAGCGTTACGCGATGTTGGAACAGGGGCGTATGGGCGCGACGGTTTTCGCGCGGGATGGCGATAACTGGTTGTCGTTGCTTTTGATTGGCGACGCGATGTTGAGCATGCCGGAGATCGGCGTGGAGATCCCGCTTTTCGAAATATACCGGGATGTCGATTTTCCGGCCTCGGAGGCAGACGACTGAACCGCGCCGCTATGTCGCCACGGCCGCGTTTTGTTCCGTGGCGGCGCGGAGGATGTTCATGAATTTGTCTGTCAACAGTTTGCGCCGGCGGTTGGATGCGCGGGAGCCGCGCGCGGCCAGCATTTTCGCGCGGCCGGGATAGGGGGAGAGGCTGGTTCGGGGGTGACCCGTGTCTCAATGGCTGGTTCGTCCGGAACAATCTCAGGTTGTCCTTGGGGAGCCTCTGGGCGATCGGCGATTTTGGGTATTTCGTCCTCGGATGGTTCTTCCGTCTCCGGTTCCGGCGTGGCCAGCATGTCCAGATGCCTGGCGACCATGCGGCCCATGGCGAGCAGATTGGAGACCGCCCGGCGTTTGAGCCGCTCGTCGGTTTCGCCGAGAATGTCGCGTGCCGTGTCCGTGGCCAGGATATTGAACAGGACGGCCTGCCCGGCGGCGATCAGTTGCATGGCGTTCCGAGGGTTCAACGCCAGAACCAAAGATTTCGTGTTCGCTTCGTCCCTGGCGCGCGCTGTTTCCTCAACTCCCGCGCGCCGTGACAATGCCTAAGCGAGAGGGGTGAGGCAGGAGTCGAGCAGAGCGGGAGAGAGGGCCGGTTCAAGCGGGTGAGCCAAGGCGGCGTTGGTCATCGGAAGCGCCTTTCGTGCCGGAATGGGTTCCTTGTAATTATTCCTATTTATCGGGAGTGGCAAGGAATTTTTTATCTCACGCGGGGTGTCCTGTTTTCGGCTGGGGTCACGCCGGATTGGCGTTTTTCGTACGAATTTCATATTGCGCGATGATGTCTCTTTATACGATGCTGTTCTCAGTTCCGGGCGGCCGGATGGGTGCATTGGGGAGGCGAGGGATGAAGCCGGAAGATCTGTTGGCTTTGATGCGGAACAACGTGGTCAAAACGGGGTTGCTGAAGAACACGAAGATCTATGGGCGGCCGGAGGTGCTGGCGTTGAAAGAGTCGTTCTCGACCGCGACGTTCGACGATAAGCCTTGCAAGGTTTACGATATCCGTCAGGCAAGGGATGGGGAGGACGGTTTCGCGTCGTATGTCTGCGATTACGGCCGGAACGAGATCAATTATCAGGTGCTGGGGAAAGAGGCGGATTTCTGCTTCACCATCACGATTAACGGTTGCACGTTCGGTGTGGGATCGCCGACGGAGGATGGGAGCGTTCTGGTCTCGCATGGCAACCTCGCCGAGCTTCAGGGCACGAGTCAGGATCCGGAGGGCGATCAGGCCGCACGGCAACTGGCGGTGGGGCATCAGCTTCATGGCGATGGCGCGACGTATCTGACGCCCGACATGTATCGCGACGGTAAGGCGAATGTCACGATGTTCGGGATGCGGGTCGGCAGCGCGTGGAAGTTTTATTATCAGCGGTACGCGGCCGCGGGCGGGGGAACCTTCAAGCTGTTGAGTTTGGAGGAGCTGACGACGAACTCCATTTCGTTGTAAGGCCAGAACAGGTGTATCGTCCTCGCGGCCCGGATGGTTCGGGCCGCGAGGACGCGCCGGTCAGATCGCGATGGCGCCGCCGTCGACGTGGATTTCGGAACCCGTGATATACGAGGAGTCGTCAGATGCCAGGAACAGGATGGCATGGGCGACCTCGTCGACCTCGCCGGGCCGGCGCATGGGGATGACGTTCATGCGGGCGGCGCGGACGGCGGGGTCGGCGGTGCGGCCGGAGGTGCGCATGGCCGGCATGATGCCGGGATGGACGGAGTTACAGCGGATCCCGTCCTCGGCGTGTTGGACGGCGACGGATTTGGTCATCAGGCGGACGGCGGCTTTGGAGGCGTTGTAGGCCATGTGGATGCCGACGCTGCCGATGATGCCGGCGATCGAGGAGAGGTTGACGATCGAGCCTCCGCCTGAGGCCTTGATGGCGGGGATGGCGTATTTCATGCCCAGAAAGGGGCCGGTGGCGTTGATGCCCATGATGCGGTGCCAGGCGCCGGTGCTGTAAAGGTCTTGTTCGGCGCTGCCGGAGACGCCGGCGTTGTTGACGAGGATGTGCAGGCCGCCGAATTTTTTCACGGTGGCATCGACCGTGGCTTTCCAATTGTCTTCCTCTGTGACGTTGAGGAATTCGAAGTGGGCGGCGTCGCCGATGGATTTGGCGACTTCGTGGCCCTCGTGTTCCAGCATATCGGCGATGACGACTTTCGCGCCCTCGCGGGCAAACATGCGGGCGGTGGCGGCGCCCATGCCGGAGGCGGCGCCGGTGATAAGGGCGATTTTATTTTGGAGTCTCATGGGTTGGTTTCCTCTTTGTTTGGGGGACCGGAGGTTCGCATGTCGGGCGGCCGGGGGGAACCAGGGCTTTCCGGTTCCCGCGATCTCTTCCGGTGGCCCGTTGGCGAATCGCGCCGCGCGGGACCATTCGCAACACCGGAAAACCCAATTTGCTCTCCCCACCCTCACGTCCTACGGTTCGCGCATTCGTCACCGGGAGCCTCTGCCCATGCTGTCCGAAGAAGACAACGTCCTCCTCACCCGCACCGGACCCGCCACCGGCATGGGCCAGCTTTTCCGCCGCTTCTGGCAGCCCGTCGCCCTCGCCGCGGAGGTCCCCGATCCCGACGGTCCTCCCATCCGAGTCACCATCCTCGGCGAGGATTTCCGAATTTTCCGCGCAACCGATGGCACCTTCGGCGTGATCTCCCCCCGTTGCCCACACCGCGGCGCGGATATGTTCTTTGGCCGCAACGAGGGCGGTGGCATTACCTGCGCCTACCACGGCTGGAAATTCGCCACCGATGGACGCTGCCTCGCCATTCCGACCATGGAACCGGGCCCGGCCAGAGAGCGCGCCGAGCAAAACGTCCGCCTCCACGCCCTTCCCGCGAAGGAAGCCGGCGGCCTTGTCTGGGCTTACCTCGGACCGAAGGACATCGCCCAGGCTCTTCCCGAACTCGAATTTCTCACCATGCCCTTGTCGCATGTTTTCGTGTCCAAAAAGCTGCAACAATGCAATTGGGCGCAGGCGTGCGAGGGCGGGCTGGACACCGCGCATTTCTCATTTCTCCACATGCCCGTGTCGGATTCGAAAGACGTCACGGAACGCCTGATGGCGAAAGTTTCGTCCGATACCGACACTGTCCGCTGGATGCGCGCCGATGGGGCTCCCCGTTTCACCATCCTCGATCACCCCGCCGGACTTGTGCTTGGCGCGGCCCGCCGCGGCGACGGCGACAACAATTACTGGCGCGTTAGCCAGTTCCTGATGCCCAATCACGGCCTGACGCCGAACGCCTTCCCGGGCGAGTCCTACCACGGCCAGTGCTGGGTCCCGATCGACGACACGTCGTGCTGGATTTACAACTATACCTGGAACCCCGACCGTCCGCTGACCGAAGCCGAGCGCGGCCGTTATCGCGCGGGCTCCGGCGTCCACGCCGAGGTCGATGCTCAGTACATCCCGATCCGGCGCCGCGAAAACGACTATTTGATCGACCGGAACAAACAGAAATACGAGAACTACACGGGCATCGACGGAGTGTCCGAACAGGACGCGGCCATCCAGGACAGCCAGGGCACCATCGCGGACCGCACCACGGAACATCTCGGGCCGACCGACATGGGCGTCATCCGCTTCCGCCGCCTGATCCTTGGCGCTGCCAAAGATCTTCAAAATGGCACACCGCCCGAAGCCGCGGCCCATCCGGAGGCGTTCCGCACCCGCGGCGGCGGCGCCATCGCGCATAAGGACATCCCGCTCCCCGATGTCATGCGCGCCCGGTTCGGACACGAACACGGCCTCGTTCAGCCGCCCACCGCCCAAGCCGCGGAGTAACGCGCATGCGCCCCCAGCCCACGGCCACGGTCGTCCGCGTCGCCGAAGTCGAGCCCACCGCGTTCGGCCCCCTCTCCGAATACCGCCGCCTGACGGGACAGGACGGTCACCCCATCTTCTCCGGCGTGCAAACCTGCCAGCCCGGCTATTCGACGCCGCTGCACTGGCACCCCTACGTCGAAAGCCTGTTCGTGCTGGAAGGCACGATGGAAGCGGAACTGGAGGGTCAGCCGCCCGTCCACCTCCACCCCGGCGACATGATCGCCATCCCCGCCTGCGCGACCCACGTCTTCCGCACATATGGGGACCAGACGTTGAGGCTTTTGGGTATCCACGCCTCGCCGACCCGGATCGTCAACGTGATAAGTGACGAATCCGCCACACCCTGATGCGAAAATACCACCAACAAAAAATCAATCGGCACTTTCCCGCCACAATCGACCATGATGTCGCCATTCCCCGCGGGTCACATACCTGTGTCCCGAACGGAATGGAGACCGCCATGTGCACCACGACGATAAGCACGCTGACCCTGGCCGCCATGCTCGACGATCCCCTGATCCTCGCGGTGATGCGCAGCGATGGGGTGTCACACCGCGAACACACCGCGTTGTTGTTCCGTGTCCGGGATACGCTGGAACAACGCATGCCGCTGGTCCGGCCGGAGCGCGCCTTGGCGCACGCCTGACCGCCTGGTCATGGCCGCGAGCGCCAGCTTCGCCGATTTCTTGAAGGAACAACTCGCGCCGCTTGGCCACATCGCCACGCGCCGCATGTTCGGGGCGACGGGCGTGTTTTGTAACGGTCTGATGTTCGCTTTGGTCAACGACGACACGTTGTTTCTCCGTGTCGACGAAATCAACAAAACGATGTTCCAGGATGGGGGCAGTGCCGGGCCGCTGACGTACAGCCGGAAGGGCCAGGAAGCTGGCCTCCCTTACTGGCAGGTCCCCGATGGCCTGTTCGACGAACCGGATACGTTCCTCGAATGGTCCCGCGCCGCCCTCGCCGCCGCCCGGCGTGTCGCCGCGGCGAAAAAACCGGCGAGGCCCAGAAAGCCGCGTGCGGTCTGAAGCGCGTTACCGCGCGGGCAAATGTTCGCGGTACCACGCCAAAGTCGGCGCCATCACCTGCCGGAATGCCTCGCCTGTATAAACCTCGTAGTGGCCGAATTCTTCCAGCACGACCAGCTTCTTCGGTTCACCCGCTTTCGCGAACAAAGCGCGGCTTTCGTCCGGCGGCACCAGCCGGTCTTTCTCCGAGGTGATGAACAACACCGGTCTGGGCGAAATCTTGTCCACCACCCATTCTGGGTGAAATTCCAGGGTTTCGTGCACGTATTCCAACGGGATCGCGCCGACGGCTCCGGGATTTCCCGCCCGCGCCGCCGCGGCCAGTTCCGCCGATTGCCGGTCTGGAATCAAAATCTCGCTTCTGTCGATAATTTCCGACTGGCCTGTCAGCACCTGTTTCACACGGTCCGCGTTCGCCCGTTCGATCAGATCGAAAAACTCATCGGGCCGCCGCACCGATCGCATCCAGCGCCGGCCGTGCCCGATGCCGACCACCGAGACCACGCATTTCACCCGCGGGTCGACCGCCGCCGTCCAGACCACCGTCGCGCCGCCGTAGCTGGTTCCGTAAATCCCCAGCCGGCTCGCGTCGACCATGTCCTGAGCGCCCAGGAAGGTCAGGGCGGCCTGGGAGTCGATGACTCGCCCATAAGGCGACAGGCGGGAACGGGGCCCATCGCTGTCCCCCCAGCCCTTATAATCGAACGTCAGCACCACATAGCCCGCGTCCGTCAGCGCCGCGGCGGTATCCGGCAGATACAGGTTCCGGACCCCGGTGTACCCATGACAAAGCACGATCCCCGCGCGCCGTTCGCCCGGCTTTAAATCGGCGGGCAAGAACAGATCGCCGGACAGCCGCGTGCCCTCGCTGTAAAAATCCACGTGACGGCTGGTCATCGCATTCTCCCCATGCCGGAAAATCAGGGCCGGTCCGCGGCTTTCGCCGACCCGCGGCCGAACAATCCGCTCAACGATTTTCCGATCGAGCGTTGCCGCTCCGTATCGACATCGATGGTCGCGGTCATGCCGGCACGCAGAGGCGATTCATGGTCGTGCGGTAGCAGCCGGATTTTCACCGGCAACCGCTGCACGACCTTCACCCAGTTCCCGGACGCGTTCTGTGGTGGCAGGATCGCGAATTCCGACCCGGCCGCCGGGCTGATGCTCGCCACCTCGCCCTCCCAGATCTCGTTCGGGTAGGTATCGAGCACCACCTTCGTCTTCTGGCCCACGCGCACGAAGGTCAGGTCGGTTTCCTTGATGTTCGCCTCGATCCAGGGGCGGTGATCCGCGACGACGACGAACAGAGGGGTCGCCGCCTTCACCTGTTCGCCCAGTTGCACTTTCACGTTGACCGCGATGCCGTCCAGGGGCGCGGTCAATGTCGTCCGCGCGAGGTCCAGCGCCGCCCGGTCGCGGTCGGCGATCTTGTCGCGCACCGACGGATGCTGGTCCGTCGCGATATTCGGATCGTTGCCCAGTGTGGTCAGGACCCGTTCCAGCCGCCGCCGCACCACGTTCAGGCGATCGTTCGCGACCGCCGCCTCGTTCTGCGCGTTTTCCAGTTGGCTCGCCGAGACGGTGCCGGTTTTCGCCAGGAGGAGTTGCCGTTGCAACTGCCGCGCCAGGTGCGCCGCGTGCGACTCGACCTCGCCCAGTTCCGACCGGGTTTCGCGCCAGGACGCCCGCGCCGTTTCCAATTGGTTGCGTGCCAGGTCCAACGCCGCTTCGGATTTCGCGAGCACCAGCCGGAACGGTTCGGGGTCGATGCGCACCAGCACATCGCCGGCCTTTACCTTGTCGTGATCCCGCACACCCACGGCGATTACCCGGCCCGAAACCTCTGGCGAGATCTGCGCGATATCGGCTTTCACATAGGCGTTTTCGGTGCTGACGTAACGCCCGCCCGATTGCCATGCGAACACACCGCCCACGGCGACCAGCAACGGCACGACGACGAGCAAAATCAGGCGGAGAAAACGGGTACGGCCCTTGGTCATTCGGTCTCACTCATACACGCCACGGGCGGGCCCGCGTTTCTGGGCATCCCGCGGCGACGATCATATACGTTGCTTACGATAACCAAGCACACATTATTCCCGCCGACCACCGAGAACGGGGCAACCCAGGCATGTCCGGCGGCGCGATCGCGGGCGCGCTGGTGGCTTTCCGGTGTGCCTCGTGCATGGGCGGGCGCGATTTCGGGTGTCTCCATCTGTTTCGCGCGTCTTCTTAGCGCGTCGCCGCGATCGTGTGCGCGGCGACGCGCTAAGAAGACGCGTCGATCGCGGCGAAGATCGCATCGTTGCCCCCGCCGGTGGGGTGGCGGTTTCCGCGACGGTTCGGTTTGGATGGGCCCAGGGGTGGCGGATTGGGGGCGCATGCCGATGGAAACGCGTCGGGATGTGTCGAGGAATTTTACGCCTCCGGTTCTTTTGATGTTCATCAATACTTTAAATATATGAAATAACGCCGATTTTCCCATGGCCCACGGATTGCATATAGGTGGGATGTATATCGACGGCTTGCCGGTCGTTGGATGCGAAACAAGCGGTGGAAGGCGATGGCCTTACCAGCGAACGAGGAGACCTTGATGATAAGCAAATACCTGACCGCGCGCGCGGCGTTGCCTGGCCGTCGCCTGGCCGCTGTTTTCGCCGCCGCGCTCGCCTGCGCGGTCACCGCTCCCTTGGCGGAGGCCGCGTTGATCACGGCGAAGATCACGATGATCGGCAATCCCGTGGGTTCGTCCAATCAGTTCGCGGCACCGCAGGCCAGGTTCGAGAATCAATCCTCTCCGGGATACCTGATAAGCGGGACGGAAATCACCGGGGCCAACTCGGATTTCGTCGCCACGTCCACCATCGTCGCGCCCACCGGCGGGGCGGCCACGCCCTTGGGCACCACGCAGCTCAGCAACGGCAACCCGAACGACGGCTGCAATCAGATGAAATTCGGGCTGACCAGCTTCGACTCCGGTGACAGTTTTCAGTACCGGTTCGATCCGGAGCTTAACTGTTCGAACTCGGTCTTCGATTTTCGGCCTCGGCTGAATGCCGGGCTCGTCAGCGCTTTCGTGGATTTTACCGGGCCGGGCATTGTGGGCACGCAAACTTTGTCGGGCAATACCTGGACTTTCGATCTGATCGACAATCAGTTGCCGTCGTCGCAGTCCAACGATCATTATACGATGATCCTGACGGCGACCATTCCGGAGGCGCCGGTGCCCGAACCGGCTTCGCTGGCGTTGCTGGCGTCGGGGCTGGCCGCGATGGCGTTTGGGCGCCGCCGCCGCCGCTGATCTCCGGCGCCGCGGGGGCGGCATTCGAGGTGTTTCGGAGGGTTCTTGTCGGCCACGATCTGGTGTCCGTTCCGCCGGTATGTTCTCTGAGACGATGGCGGCCGCCATCGCGGCGCGCCTCGTCCCCACCACCGGTTGCCAGGCCGTCCGGGTCGCGATTGTATCGTGCCTATGAAGATGTTTTCGGTTTTCAGGACGATGGTTGCGGCTGGGGTGGCGATTGCCGCGACGGCTGGATTCGGATGGGCCCAGGGGTGGCGGACTGGGGTGTTGTTGGGGCTCGGGCTGGTGTTGGGGGCGGTGCTTTGGGGGGCGGCTTTCAGTTTCGCCGCCGCGTGGCGCGCCGTACTGGAACAGCGCCGGACCGCGGGGTTGCGCGCGCAGTTTTTGCTGGCGGCGGGGACCGCGGCGATGTTCTTGCCCGCGCTGGCCGCGGGGCAGGTGCTGGGTCAGCCGGTCCGGGGCTTCGTTTTTCCGATGGGTTACGCGCTGGCCGCCGGGGCGTTCATGTTCGGGTTCGGCATGCAATTGGGGGGCGGGTGCGGATCGGGGACGCTGGCGGCGGCGGGCGCCGGGGCCGGCCGGTCCTGGCTGACATTGGCGGGATTTGTTGGGGGCGCGACGTTCGCCGCCCGGACCAGCGAGATTTGGGCGGTCTGGCCGATGTTGCCCGCGGTTTCGCTGCCGGCGCGGTTCGGGACGTTGGCGACGGTGGCCGGGGTTCTGGCGGTGTTTGGGCTTTTGTACGGTTTGGCGTGGTGGGTGGAACGGCGGCGGCATGGGGCGGTGGTCCCGATCCATGGTCCGGCTGTGCCCGGCCGTATGTCGCTGGGGGCCGGGGCGGTGGCGTTGAGTCTGGCGGGGTTCGCGACTCTGGTGGTCGCGGGGCGTCCGTGGACGATCACCGCGGCTTTTCCGTTGTGGGGGTCGCGGGCGATCGCGTGGACTGGCGCCGACGACCCGGCGTTTTGGCGGTACTGGGAAGAGCCGACCCGGGTTGAGACGTTTTTGAATCCTCTGGCGTCCAATGCGACGACGGTCATGGATATTGGCGTGATCGCGGGTTCGTCGCTGATCGCATGGGGTTGGCGCCGGCGCGCCGAGCCTTGGCGCGGTCCATGGGTGGGGCCTGCCGTGGCGGCGCTGTTGGGCGGCACATTGATGGGGGCGGGCGCGGTCATGGCGACGGGCTGCAACATCAGCGGTTTTTTGGCCGGTGTCGCGTCGGGCAGTTTGCATGGCTGGGTTTGGTTCGGCGTCGCGTTTTGCGGGACCGCGGCCGGTCTGCCCGCGCGCCGTTTGTTTGGCCCGCGATAGGATTGGGCAAGGGGATTTTGTTCGCGATCGGAATGGGAGTTATTTATTTTACTGTTGGTTTGTATTGGACGATATATTCTCTCGATTGACGGAAAGTATTGGCCAGCTTAGCCTGTGGGCCGCCTGTTTGGGAAGGAAAGCCGGGGATGAAGCTGGCGTATGCGGTCTCGATGTTCGTGACTTTCGGTGCTTTCGCGCCATCCGCGCTGTTTGCCGCGGAACCCGTGCCGTTGTCCGCGCAGGGATGCGTCGGATGTCATGGCGTGCGTGGGACGGGGTCGGACCCGACGCCGCGGATCGCCGGGCGTCCCGCGGCGGAGATCGTGTCGCAGTTGAAGGCGTTCGCGTCGAACCAGCGGCCGGGCACGATCATGGGGCGGATCGCGCGCGGTTATTCGGACGCCGATATCGTCGCGATCGCGGCGTATTTTTCCGCTCAGAAATAACAGGAGGCCCGGATGTCCCATACTCTTTCCCGCCGAGTCCTGTTGGGTGGGGCGGCCGCGGGCCTCGCCGCGCCGGCCATCGCGCAACAAAAAGCGGCGGCGCGCCTTGTCATTGTCGGTGGCGGGTTCGGCGGCGCGACCGCCGCGCGTTATGCGAGGATTCATCACCCCGAGATGGAGGTGACGCTGATCGAACCGAAGACGCGGTTCATCACGTGCCCGTATGGAAATTTAATATTGGACGGGAAGCGCCAGCTTGGCCAGATCTCGTTCAATTACGACGGGTTGCGCAAGCGGGGCGTCAAGGTCGCGCAGGCGTCCGCGACCGGGATCGATGCCGCGGCGAAGCGAGTCCGGCTCGATAAAGGGGCGGCTGTCGCGTATGACCGGTTGATTGTATCGCCGGGGATCGCGATTCGCTGGGGTGCGTTGGAGGGGTATACGGAGGCGCTGTCCGCCACCATTCCGCATGCGTGGATTCCGAACGATGGCACGCAGATCATGACTTTACGCCGCCAATTGGAGGCGATGGAGAATGGCGGCGTTGTCGGTTTCGCGCTGCCGGAGAACCCGTTCCGCTGCCCGCCGGGACCTTACGAGCGTATCAGCCTGGTGGCGTCTTATTTGAAGAAGCATAAGCCGCGGTCGAAGATCCTGGCGCTCGACGCGAAGGAGACGTTCAGCAAGCAGGGTTTGTTCCAGGATGGCTGGAAGGCGCTGTATGGCGACATGATCGAATGGGTACCGGGCAACAAGGACGGGCGCGTGGCGCGGGTGGAAGCGGACCGGACCTTGGTGACCGAGTTCGGGACGCGTCATAAGGTTGCTGTCGCCAATGTGATTCCACCGCAATACGCGGCGGCGATCGCGCGGGAGTCGGGGCTGGTGGACAAATCGGGGTGGGTGCCGGTCGATCCGCGGAGTTTCGAGGCCAAGGCCGCACCGGGCGTTTATGTCGTCGGCGATGCGACCAATGGCGCGCCGTTGCCGAAATCGGGATTTGTGGCCTCCAACACCGCCAAGCACGCGGTGGCCTGCGCTGTCGCCAGTCTGAAGGGGGAGGCGCCGCCGGCCGGGCTGTATTTCAACACGTGTTACAGCCATGTCGGGGATGACTACGGGATTTCCGTTGTCGGTGTGTACCGTCCCAGCGAGACGGCGTTTGTGGAAGTGCCGAACTCCGGGGGTGTCTCGCCGCGCGGCGATCTGCCGGAGCAGCGCAAATTGGAGTCGGGTTATGCCGATGGGTGGTATGCCAGCATCGCGAAAGACATGTTTTCGTGATGCCGGTCGCTCGTTACCTGAACCGCGGCATGACCTCCTGACAGTAAAGCCGCAGTGAGTTCATGACCTGCGTGTGGGTCAGCAGGCTGCCGATGTTGATCTCGGCGGAGATGCCGTCGAGGCCGGCGGCGTCGCGGAGTTCGGCGATTTTCGCGGACACGGTGTCGGGGGTGCCGACGATGCCTTTTTGCGCGCGCACGGTTTCCCATGTGGGCGGTCCCCGCAGCAGGTCGGCGCGATAGGTCGCGAAACGCATCAGCCCGTCCTTGGCCTCGGCTTCCGCCTGTTCGACGGTGGGCGCGACATAGATTGGCACCTGTAAATAGGCTTCGCCGCGGCCGGGATGTCCGGCGGCCCGCCAGGCCGCGCGATAGGCGGCGATGTGCATGGGTAGGTCTTCCATCGCGCTGGCGCGCATGGCGGTGAACAGCGGATAGCCCTGGGTGCCGATCGCGGCGTAGGTGTCGGGCTGGCTGGCGGCGATGCGGATCGGCGGATGCGGTTGTTGCAATGGCCTGGGCACCAGCGTGAAATTCTCGAATTGCCAGTAATGGCCTTTGTGCGAAACCGTGGGCTGGGTCCAGACGGATTTGACGATATCGAGACCTTCGGAGAACATCGCCGGACTTTCCTTATAGGAAATGCCATAGGCGTCGTAGGCGCGCGGAAAGGCGCTGCGGCCGATCCCGAACACCAGGCGGCCGTTGCTGATATGGTCGATCGTCGCGGTTTCCTCGGCGAGGCGCAAGGGATGGCCCAGAGGCAAAATCTGCACGGCGGTGCCGATTTTGATTCGATGCGTTTTCGCGGCGATCGCGCTGAGCAGGGTCAGCGGCGCGGTGACCAAAGCACGGGTCGGGTTCATGTGAATCTCGGCGAGCCAGACGATATCCAGGCCCCATTCTTCCGCCGCCACGATTTGCGCGAAGGAGTCGGCGAAGGACTGTGCCTGACTCGCTTCGCCGCCCGACAAAAACTCGTGGAAAATCCCGAATTCCATTCCCGTTCCCCAATGACCGGCGGGCATCATAGGCCCATGCGAAAGGTCACGGCCAGCCCGCGGCGACGGCTTCGTTGGCCAGCGTGTTGTCGACCACGGTTTCGAAGGGGATGTCGCGATCCAACGCGCCGCCGGAGCGCATGGCGGCCTGTAGCCGCGCCACGCCCTCGGGGCGGGTCACCGGGTCTGGTCCATACAGGCCGAGAGCGCGGTAGCGGTCAATCGCGCCGACGAAAATCGCGGTGGGCACGTCCGGGAAAAACGACGTCAGCGCCCGGGCGATCTCGATGCCGGGGGTGGCCGAGAGCCAGCGCAACGACCGGTACATCGCCCGGACCATCGCGGCGAGTTCGTCGCGGCGCGTGGTCAGCACGGCCCGGCGTGTCACGAGGGTGGTGTAGGCGGTGAGGCCGCGATTCGCCGCGGCGTACCACAAATGTCCCGCGCCGGAGCGGAGGAGTTGTTCCGCGTAGGGCTGAAACACCTGGATCGCGTCCAGCCGTCCCTCGCGCAGGGAAGCCGCGTTTTCCGCCATCGATGGGCCGTGCGTGCGCGTCAATGCCGTGGGGTCGGCGCCATCGCGGCGGATGTCGTCCTGGAGGCAGAGCCAGGGTGTCGGCACCTCCGACACCGAGGCGAATCGCGGTCCCACCAGGTCGCTCGGGCGGAAATTTGGGCGAGGTTCGCGGCCGATCACGAAGAAGGGATCGCGTGCCACCACGTCGCAGAAGCAGACGACGTCCGATGCGGGATCGGCGGCGTGGGTCAGCAGCACGCGTAAGGGGCCGCCCCACATGACATCGATCCGCCCCGCGCGCAGATCGGCGGCGGTGCGCGCGGGGTCGGGCGAGTCGCGCAATTCGACCGCGACCTTTTCCGCCTCATACGCCCCGATCGCATGGGCCGCGTAGAATGGCGTGTAAAACAAAGCGCGAAAATTTTCCTGCAAAACGATCATGCCGGCCTCCTGCTGCCCGCTATCGCACACGTGTTGCCGCCAATGGGCAAGCCCCCCGTGCCGGCGTAAACTCGGCGGAAACGAGGAGGAGCCCCGCCATGCCAAATATCGCCGCCATCGACCAGGTGCTGCGCGACGCCGTCGCGTCCGGCCAGGTGCCCGGTGTGACCGCCACGGCCGCCAACGCGGACGGCGTGATTCATGAGGCCGCGTTTGGCCGCCGGAGCCTGGCGGGCGACGCCGCGATGACCATGGACACGGTCTTTCGCATCGCGTCCATGACGAAGGCGGTGACGGGGGCCGCCGCGATGCAACTGGTGGAACAGGGGAAACTCGATCTGGACCGGCCGGCAAGCGAAATTCTTCCGTTTTTGGGCCAGGCTCAGGTGCTGGATGGGTTCGACGCGGCGGGGGAACCGAAGCTGAGGCCGGCGAAAGGTGTTGTCACGCTGCGAAATCTGCTGACCCATACGGCGGGATTTGTGTATGACACGTGGAACGGCGACATGAACAAATACGCCGCGAAAACGGGTTTGCCGGCACCGCGAACGGGGGATATTCGCGCGCTTCAGGCGCCGCTTGGGTTCGATCCGGGCACGCGCTGGGAATATGGCATTAATATCGATATCGCCGGGCGCATGGTGGAAGTCGCATCCGGCGAAAATTTGGAAGCCTATTTTCAGAACCATATTTTTGGCCCTTTGGGCATGCCTGACACGGGATTTGTCCTTCAGGCGCGCTGGAAGGACCGGATGGCGCAAATTCACGCGCGCGACGGGAACGGCGGGCTGACCCCGATCGAGACCGCGCCTCCGGTGGAAAATCCGTTGTTTTACGCGGGGGGTGGCGGGTTGTTTTCCACATCGCGCGACTATTTGACGTTTCTGCGCGCGTTGATGAACGGTGGCGCGTTGAACGGTGCCCGCATTCTGAAGCCGGAGACCGTCGCGTCGATGGGTCAGAACCATATGGGCGCGCTGAACGTTCAGAAAATGGTCACCTACAATCCGCGGATGTCGAACGATTGCGAGTTGTTCCCGGGCATGGACAAGAAATGGGGGCTGACCTTCCTGATCAACACCCAGGATGTGCCGGGCGGACGGTCGGCGGGCAGCCTCGCATGGGCGGGTCTTAACAATACGTATTATTGGCTCGATCCGAAGAAACAAATCGCCGGTGTCATCATGACGCAGATCCTGCCCTTCGCCGACGCGGCGGTGCTGGGTTTGCTCGACCGGTTCGAACGGGCGGTTTACGTGGCCTGATAGCAAGGAGAAACGACGATGAAAGATCTCGCGGGCCGCATCGCGGTCGTTACCGGTGGCGGAACGGGTATGGGGCGCGAACTGGTGCGTCAACTGGTCGCAGAGGGCTGCAATGTGTCCATGTGCGACGTATCGGCGCGCAACATGGCGGAGACGAAGCGTTTGTGCGAAACGCAGCGGCTGCCGCAGGGGTTGCGGATTACCACCCACCTCGCCGATGTTTCCAATGCGGCGGATGTGGAACGGTTTCGCGACGAGGTGGCGGCCCAGCAGGAAACTTCCGTTATTCATTTGCTGTTTAATAACGCGGGGATTGGCGGGGGCGGCAGCATGTTCGCGCATGGTCGCGAGGAGTGGGAGAGAACTTTTAATATCTGTTGGGGTGGCGTTTATAACAACGCGCGCGCCTTTCTGCCGATGATGCTGAAGGCGGACAAAGGTCATATTGTCAACACCAGCAGCATTAATGGCTTCTGGGCTTCTGTCGGACCGCAAATTCCGCATACCGCCTATTGCGCGGCGAAGTTCGCGGTGAAGGGGTTTACCGAGGCTTTGATCGCCGACCTGCGGATCAACGCGCCGCACATCAAATGCTCTGTTGTGATGCCTGGACATATCGGCACATCGATTGCGTCGAATTCTTATAAGGTGCAGGTGGGCAATGACACGGACGAGTTGAACGCGACCCAGATCGCGCAGGCGCGGGCGCGGCTGGCTTCGACCGGACGCGATGTGTCCGGGGTGAGCGACGACGAGATCCGGAAAATGGTCGAGGATCGCGCGCGGCGGTTTCTGGAGGAGGCGCCGACGACGGCGGCCCAGGCGGCGACAATTATTCTGGAGGGGGTGAAGGCGGATAAATGGAGGATTTTGGTGGGAGACGACGCCCATAAGATCGACGAGCGTGTGCGTCGGGAACCTGAAAAGGCCTATGACATCGACTTTTTCGAGAGTTTCGCGGCCGAGGTTGGCTGGCGGCTGGGCCGCTGAGGGAAGGACCGGAACCATGCGTATCGTGATGATTGGCGTGTCGCACTGGCATACGCCGTTTTATTCCGAGCCCGTGCTGGAAATGAGCGACGCCGCGATCGTGGGGGTCAGCGATCCCGATCCGGCACGCGCGGCGGGATTGGCCGAGTGCGCGAAATGCCCGGTTTTCGCGGATTATCGCGAGATGTGCGCGGCATTGAAACCAGACTTCGCGTTCGTGTTGGGCCGTCATTGCGACATGGCGGAACAGGCGCGGTTTTTGATCGACAATCGCATTCCGTTCGCGATTGAAAAGCCCTGCGCGGTCAACGCGGCCGAGGCGCGCGACATCGCGCAACGCGCCGCGGCGGCGGGTGTTTTCGCCGCCGTGCCGCTGGTGTTCCGGCATTGCCCGATCGTCGAGACTGTCCGGGAGATCGCCGCAGGCGAAACCATTCAGTATTTGTCGTTCAAGTTCGTCGGTGGGATGGTCGATCGCTATTACAATCAAAAGGTCGAATGGGTGATCGACAAGGCGACGTCGGGCGGCGGTCCCATTCTGAATTTGGGCATTCATTTTGTGGATCTTTGCCGCGTGTTCCTGAACAACGCGCCGCTGACCGTCACGGGGTCCATGATGTCCAACCGCGCCAATGGTCTGACGATCGAGGACCATGGGATCATGCTGATGCAAGGCGGTGGGGCGAGTTGCATGGTGGAATCGGGGTATTTGTATCCCGCGCCGAATTCCGTGTTCGATATGCATTACAGTATCCGGACGGAAAAGCATTATTTTTCGGCGCGCGACAACGGCATGCTGGAAATCGTGACCAACGACCGGAAGCGGACGACGCGGGAAATGAAGCTGACGAATGTCTTTTTCTATCCGGAATTCGTCCGCGACACGCTGCGCCGCGTGTGCGACGGGCGTCCGCCGATCGCCGATTTGTCGGACAACGCCGCCGCCGTGGCGCTGATCGAGGCCGCTTACGCGATGTCGCCGCTGCCGGTCTGACCTTTTGACACCACGGAAACCCAACCCATGAGCGTGACGAAACTGTTAATCGCCAACCGCGGCGAGATCGCCATCCGGATCGCTCGGGCGGCATCGGATATGGATTTGCCGACGGTCGCGGTGTTTTCCGAGGACGACGACAAAAGTCTGCATCTTCGTGTCGCGGACGACGCTCGGCGGCTGCCTGGTGTGGGTGCCTCCGCCTATCTGAATGCCGAGGCGATTGTCGCGGCGGCGAAGGAGGCGGGATGCGACGCCGTTCATCCCGGTTACGGGTTTCTGGCCGAGCGGGGCGATTTCGCGCGTCAGTGCGCTGAGGCGGGGTTGACCTTCGTGGGGCCGGACCTGGCGCATCTGGAACTGTTTGGCGACAAGGCGCGAGCGCGGGACGCGGCTGTCGCGGCGTCCGTGCCAGTGATCCGTGGGATCGATCGGGCGGTGAGTCTCGCGGAGGCGCGGGATTTTTTCGCGGCGCATGGGCCGACGATCATCAAGGCGCTGGCGGGTGGTGGCGGGCGCGGGACTCGCGCGGTGCTGGTGGCGGACGAGGTTGAGTCCGCGTTCCAGCGGTGCCAGTCGGAGGCGAAAGCGGCGTTTGGGCGCGAGGATGTTTATGTCGAGGCTTTCGTGCCTCGCGCGCGCCATGTCGAGGTTCAGATATTGGGGGATCGCTTCGGGAATATCGCGCATCTTGGGGAGCGAGAGTGCAGTATGCAGCGGCGGTTTCAGAAGATTTTGGAGATCGCGCCGGCGCCGGCGTTGGATTCTGGGTTGCGCGACGAGATGATTGGCGCGGCTGTTCGGTTTGCGAAACAGGTGGGTTATTCCAATCTTGGCACATTCGAGTTTTTGGTCGATGTCTCCGGACGGCCGGGGGCGCAACCGTTTGTGTTTATCGAGGCGAATGCGCGGTTGCAGGTCGAGCATACCGTGACCGAGGCGGTGACGGGTGTCGATTTGGTGAAGGCGCAGATCGGTCTCGCCCGTGGCCGGAGTCTCGCGGAGCTTGGGCTGGACGATCCGGACCTCGCGCGTCCCCGGGGGTTCGCGGTGCAGGCGCGGGTCAATATGGAAACGATCGGGGCGGATGGGTCGGTGCGGCCGGGGGGCGGCACGCTGAGCGTGTATGAGGCGCCGGGTGGGCCGGGTATTCGCACCGATGGGTTTGGTTACGCGGGATACCGCACCAGCGGCGCGTTTGACTCGTTGTTGGCGAAGGTGATCGCGCATGCGCCGTCGCGAAACTTTGGGGATGCGGCGGGCAGGCTGGCGCGCGCGTTGAGCGAGTTCCGGCTGGAGGGGGTTGGCACCAATATTTCGTTTCTGCGGGCGATTTTGGCGCATCCGGATTTCGTTGCGGGCGACGTGCATACGCGCTGGGTCGACGAACATATGGCGGCATTGGCGGCACCGGGTGAGCAGCGGTCGCGGTTCGTGGAGGCGGCGCGTCCGGCCATGGGCGGCGCCGGTTTCGCGGGCGCGCGGGTGAAAAGCCGCGATCCTCTGGCCTTGTTCGCGCATGACGCGCAGGTGAAGGCGGAGCAGACCTTGGCTGAGGCGCCGGAGGACGCGCCGGAGATGACCGGGCCGGATGGGTCGGCCGGTGTGGCCTCGCCAATTCAAGGCACGATTGTCGCGATAAGTGTCGCCGTTGGGGACGAGGTCCGGCGGGGGCAGCAGGTCGCGGTCGTCGAGGCGATGAAGATGGAGCATGTCATTACGGCCCCGCATAATGGCATTGTGCGTGGGGTCACGATGGCGCCTGGGGATGTGGTGCGCGAGGGGTTCCCGATTGTGTTCGTGCAGGAGGCGGACGTCGTGGGCGGCGCGGTCGCGGCGGAGGCGGTGTTGGATCCTGAGCATATTCGCGGCGATTTGCGGGAGTCCGTCGATCGGCACGCACTGACTTTGGACGAAAACCGTCCGGCCTCGGTCGCGCGGCGGCGCAAGACGGGGCACAAGATGCCGCGGGAGAATATCGAGCGGCTGGTCGATCCCGGTTCGTTCGACGAATATTGGCCGCTGGTCGTCGCGCGTCAGCACCAGCGTCATTCCATCGAGGCGTTGCGGGAGAATACGCCGGCGGATGGGGTTGTCGCGGGGATGTGTTCGATCAACGGGGATATGTTCGACGAGACGCGGTCCCGTGCGGCATTGGTGCATTACGATTATACCGTGCTGGCGGGGACGCAGGGGCACCGGAACCATTATAAACAGGACCGGATGTTCGAGCTCGCGGGCCGGTTCCGGTTGCCGCTGGTTTTGTTCGGGGAAGGTGGCGGTGGGCGGCCGGGCGAGGATTCCATTGGGCCGCGCGTGGCGATCGACACGCACACGTTTACGACGTTTTCCCAGCTCAGCGGGTTGGTGCCGTTGATCGCGATCGCCAATGGCCGGACTTTCGCGGGCAATACGGCGCTGGTGGCGTGCAGCGATGTGATTATCGCGACGGAGGGCACGACGCTCGCGATGGGTGGGCCGGCGATGATCGAGGGCGGCGGGCTGGGAATTTACACGCCGGAGGAAGTTGGGCCGATGTCGTTCCAGGTTCCGAATGGGGTGGTGGATATTCTGGTGAAGGACGAGTTCGCCGCGGTGGATGTGGCGAAGAAATATCTGTCCTATTTCCAGGGGGCGATTTCCACCTGGGAGGCGCACGATCAGCGGGTATTGCGTCATGCGGTGCCGGAGAACCGGCTGCGGCTTTATAACATGCGGGATATCGTCGAGACGATCGCCGATAAGGGGTCCATTCTGGAAATCCGCGAAAAATTCGGTATTGGTATCATCACGGCCTTTATCCGGATCGAGGGACGGCCGATGGGTTTGATCGCCAATAATCCGCATCACCTGGCGGGCGCGATTGACTCAGATGCCGCGGATAAAGGCGCGCGGTTCATGCAACTTTGCGATGCGTTCGATATTCCGGTGGTCAATGTGATCGATTGCCCAGGGATCATGGTGGGGCCGGATGTGGAACGAACGGCGCTGGTGAGGCATTGTACCAGATTGTTTAACGTGGGTGCCAATATGACCGCGCCGTTGTTTACCGTGGTCGTTCGCAAAGCCTATGGTTTGGGCGCGCAGGCGATGTTGGGGGCGGGGTCTTTGGTTGGGTTTTTCTCCGTCGCGTGGCCCACGGCGGAGTTCGCGGGCATGAATATCGAGGGCGCGGTCAAGTTAGGTTATCGCAAGGAGTTGATGGCGATCGAGGACCCGGAGGCGCGGCGTCAGGAGTTCGAGCGCCGTGCGGCGAGCGCGTATGACAGTGCCAAGGCGGTCAATGCGGTGATGGGGGGTGGGATCGACGATGTGATCGATCCGGCGGAGACGCGGCGGTGGCTGGCCAATGGTTTGAAGCGGTTGCCGCCGGTGCCGGTCAGGACGGGGAAGAAATATCCGTATATCGATCCGTGGTGAGATCGGACGGTTTTGGGTTGGGCCGTCGAAGGAGCGTAAGGCATGAAATACGATGTGGCGATCGTTGGGGGCGGCGCGGCTGGGTCGGTATTGGCGGCGCGATTGTCCGCCAATGCGCGGATCTCTGTTTTGCTGTTGGAGGCTGGGCCGGACTATCCCGATCCGGCGGCGCTTCCGGATGAGATTCGGTTTGGGCACACGCGTTTCGCCGAGGCGCCTGACTCCGTGCATAATTGGGCTTTGCGCGGCACCCCCAGGTCGGCTGGCGCGCATGCGACGGTGATCATGATTGGCGAACGTGTCGTCGAGTGGATTTCGGGGAATTAGGGCGCGGATGGGCGGATCGGGTACCGATTGCTCCGTGTTCCGTTCGCGATCGTGATTGTGCCGGGCGATTCGTGGTTGTATCGTGAACGAAATCATGTGCCGGGAATTGGGCGCTCGTGTCCGGACCGGGTTTGGGGCGAGTTGTATTTCGAGAAAAAGGGGAAAGTGGACGATGAAAACCGGGGTGGTATATCCGCAGATCGAGCTTGGTGGCGATACGGGGGCGGTGAAGGCGTTCGCCCAGGCGGCGGAAGACATGGGATATGATCATATTGTGATATACGATCATGTGCTCGGGGCGGTTCACGCGGGCCGGGAGCCGAAATTGACTGGTCCGTATAAGGAGAACGATCCGTTCCACGAGCCGCTGGTGACGTATGCTTATCTCGCGGGGGTTACCAAGACTCTTGGTTTGGCGACGGGCGTGATTATTTTGCCGCAGCGCCAGACGGCGTTGTTCGCGAAGCAGGCCGCGGATGTGGATCTTTTCTCGGACGGGCGGTTGCGGTTGGGCGTGGGGATCGGCTGGAACTGGGTGGAGTACGACGGCCTGGAAATGTCGGGACATTTCCGCCGCCGCGGTAAGCGGCAGGAGCAGCAGATCGAGTTGATCCGCAAGCTGTGGGCGCAGCCGGTGGTCGATCACGAGGATTCGGATCATCGGATCGACCGGGCCGGGATCGCGCCGCGGCCGAAGCGGAGCATTCCGATCTGGCTGGGCGGGTTCAGCGAGGCCGCGTACGAGCGTGCCGCACGGATCGGAGATGGGTTCATTTTCGCGGGCCGGACTCAGACCGAAGCGGTTCAGATCAAGGCGAAGATCGAGGCGAGAATGGGTCAGCTCGGGCGCGATCCGGGGGCGTTCGGGTTCGAGGCGATTCAGCAATATAGCCGCGGGGACAACCAATGGCCGGGCGACATCGCGGGGTGGCGCGATGCCGGGGGAAGCCATATTTCCGTTGTGACGATGGGCGCGAACCTGAAGACGGTGGACGCGCATATCGATGCCATCCGGCGCTGGCGCGACGTTTACAAGACGGTTTGATTTCGCGCCGCGGCCCGTCCCGGCGCTGGTATCGCCGGGACGGGGCCGGGATTTATCCGTGCAGGAAGCGGCGCAAGGCCTCGCGCGTGTCGTGCTCGGCCTGCTTCGTCACGCGGGCATTCACCGCGCGGTAGAAGCCGTGAAACGCGCGGGGATACAGGTGAAATTCCACCGGCACGCCGGCCCGGCTTAAGCGGTCCGCGTAGGCCATGTTTTCTTCCAGGAAGAGATCGAGGCCGCCGACCGAAATGAAGGTTGGTGGCAGGCCCGACACATCCGCCACGCGCGCGGCGGCCGCGTAAGGCGAGACATTGGCCGTGCCCGGTTCCGCGCCAAGGAGGGAACGCCAGCCGAAAAGGTTGTAAGCCTGTGTCCAGACGAATTCCCCGACGTTCGGATTCATGTCTTTTCGCACGGCCGAGCGGTCGTCGATCATTGGATAGATCAGGTGCTGGAACGCGAATTTCGGACCCTCGCGGTCGCGGGCGTAAAGGGCGACTCCCGCTGCGAAACCACCGCCGCCGCTTTCGCCTTTGATCCCGATGCGAGCGGGATCGAGTCCGAGCCGGGCGGCGTTGGCGTGCAGCCAGACAAACACGGAGTAAATATCTTCCATTGGCGCGGGGTGCGGCGCTTCCGGCGCGAGGCGATGATCCACGGAATAAATCGCGCATTTCAGTTCGGACGCGAAATGCCGGTTCTCCACGTCCTTCATGTCCGGGGAGCCCATCACGAAGCCGCCGCCGTGGATGTGGACGATGACGGGAAGGGGGCCGCCGGCGTGGATGGGACGGTAGGTCAGGACCCGGATCGGCGGCGCGCCGAACGCGCTTTCGACGTGGATTTCGGATGTCTCGATATCCGGCAGGTCCGGTTTCGGCGCGGCCTTGGCCAAGGCGAGGCCGTCGGTGCGGCGGCGCGCCAGGGTCTCGGCGCTGAGTGGCACCTGCGGCGCGAGCGCGTCGCGCAATTCGGGGTCGATAAGGTGGAGTGTGCTCATGGTTCGCGGCCTGGTTGGTGTTTGGGGTTGGCCGGGACGGTATGGCGGCGGCGGGCTGGCGGCAAGCCGGGCGGGATTGGGGGCAATTCGGCCATGGGTTGGCGCGGGCTCCGCGCGGGGAACGATGGGGGTGTTCCGAGCCAGCGGTTCTCATTTTGGAAATCTCGCTGATGTCTGGCCTGGTTCAACCTCGCCGGCCATCCGATTTGTCTGAGCCAACCGAGTCCGATCGGCCACAGTTCGGGACAAAATGGTCCAAATGGCCAGCCAGGCCTGGCGGCGCGGCCC
>CANJJS010000058.1 GCA_947474705.1 Acetobacteraceae bacterium
GCCGGTGTCAGGAGTCGTCAACCCCGTTCAACGGAAATTTAATGATGGTTTACCGGTATTTTCCACGCGCCCTCGCGCGTTGTTCGGTCGAATGGCGATGTGGCTCGCGATACGCGCGCAAATGGCGCGTTCGCACCGCCAGGCGCGCGCTATTTGCGCCCAGGCCGCGCGTATTCGGCACATTATTTTAGAAGCGCGACTTTTACGCGACTTTCAGGGACGTGGAAGCGATATAACGAACCGAATCGCGCGGGCGATGCGTCATACGGTTGTAGGTGCATCATCGCGAGAACACGGAACAGGACATTTCCAGGATGAGTTACCGCCCCGCGTGCTTCGCGGCCACGAGCCGCCACCTTACATCGGATAACACGCGGAAACATTGATCGTGTAATTGTTAAATGGATAAGGCAGCCACGACCCAGCGAAATACGGGCTGGCGATGGACACGTAATAAAAACTACCGGGCGCCGCGTTGCCCGATCCCCCAAGCGGACAACTGGACGACGCGCTGACCGCGGTGACGTTGCCCGTGCCGATCACCGGCGCGCCCAGCCACGACGTCGCCAGGCTGACCGCATAGGCGGGCACGCCGCCGGAACAGGCGGTCGCGCCCAGGGCGCCGCACCGCGCCGACAGGCCCGCGACGGTCTGCAGCGACCCTTGCGTCCACAGGATCAACCCGAGATTGACGATCGCGAACAGCATCGAGACCAGGGAAACCGAGACGATCGCGAATTCCACTGCCGTGGCCGCCCGCCGGTCGCGCCGCAACCGCCTCATGGCATCGTCACCGTCGCCGACCGGGACACCGAATAGGAATTGCCCAAAATGGATTTCGCCAGCGAGAGGTTGAGGACCATGGGAGAGTAGTTCGCCGAGGCGGTGATGTACATGTAATAAACCGCCGCCGATCCGTCGATCGCGCAGGTCGAACCGCAGGTCGCGGCCACGACGGAGAAACCACCCGTCGCGCCCGTGACGCAACCGCAGGCGGGCGCGGCCGCGGGGCTGGTCGCGTTCCCGGGCACCGTGATGGTGGCGCTGACCGAGACCGGCAAGGACACCGCGCCCTGGATCGCCTTCTGCACGTTGGCGCCGGTCACGGTATTGCCCTTGACCAGAGCGTACTGCGCGCCCGCCGCGGCGGCGTGCTCGACACCGCTCGCGTAGAAATTGATCATGCCGAAATCCAGTGCCGCGCCCATGAACAACAGCATGATCGGAAACGCGAGCGCGAATTCGATGCCAGCGGTCGCCCGCCCGCGGCGCGAGGCGCGCCATCGGCGCGAAAAAAACCGCGCGATCATTGCGCCAGCTTCGCGGGTGTGCCGGCCCCGCCGGGCGTCGTGACGACGGAGCCGGGCCAGGATTTATAGGACAACAGGCCGTAATTGACGGGCGACGCGCAGCCCGCCCCAAGATATCCGCTGGCGGTCGCGCTGCCCGTCATCGTCCAGTTGTCGGCGATGATCTGCGCGCAGCCGCCGCTGTTGCTCAGTCCCATCAGGGCGCTGGCGCCCGAAACACTGAACCGGGCATTCGGAATATAAAGCAGACCGGTATGGCGGAAGGTCCCGTTCCCCGCGACCGTGACGAAGCCGGTGGATTTCGCGACCGTTTGCGCCCCCAGCGCCATCCCGGCCACCCCCGCCGTCGCGCCGCCACTGGCGACCTGCGCCGCGGTCGGACCGGTCAAGGTCGCCGAACCGCCGCTCGCGACCGAAAGCAACAGCCCGACATAGTTGTTCGCGGACAACAGCGTCGTATTATTTGTCACCAAAAGGGTCGCGTTGTTCGCGGTCAGCGTGCCGGTCACCGTGATGGGACCGATGATGTAATACACGCCGGCCGGCAGCGTCGCGGTATAGCCGGACGGGACCGCGATCTTCTTATAGGTCGTGCCCGGTTTCAGGCTGTAATTCGTCGGCCCCGTACCGGTGAAACCGCCCGGACATCCCGCGGCGGTGTTCATGCCGGCGAGCGCCGTCAG
Source organism: Acetobacteraceae bacterium (assembly GCA_947474705.1). Classification (GTDB taxonomy): domain Bacteria; phylum Pseudomonadota; class Alphaproteobacteria; order Acetobacterales; family Acetobacteraceae; genus Rhodopila. The sequence goes on from CANJJS010000058.1 coordinate 1,994, forward strand.
CGTACAGGACACCGCCCCCGTCGCGGTTTTGGCGTTAACCGCGGCCATCGCGGCGGTGGTCGCCGAGTCCGACGCGTAAGGATCGCCCGGCCCGGTCATGTTGTAGGCCGCGTTGGCCATCGTCGCCGTGCCGTTCAGGACACCGGCATTGGTCCAGTTCGAGGCCGGCGGCGAATAAGAGACATTGCCGACAATGGTCGCGCCGGAGGCATTGGTCGCGGAACTGACTTTCAGCGTGCCGGTCACCCTGGCGCCATTGTTGTTGTTCAGGGCACCCACGAAATTGCCCGCGATATCGCCTTTGTTGACCAGCCCGCCAGTGCCGAAATTATACACCGCGTCGGCGGTCAGGATCGAATTGGTGTTCAATGTCCCCGGACCGTTCGACACGAACTCGCAGCCGGGCATCGCGATACCCATGCCGGGCCCGGAGTTCGTGGTCGATATCGAGAGCGTGGCCGCCGCCGTACCCAGCAAAAGCACACAGGGTTGCCCGCCGCCGCCCGTGGTGCCGCCGCTGGTGCCCGCCGTGCCCGCCGCGGCCGTGGAGGCCACCGAAATCGCGATTGCGCCACCGGACGATACGAAGCTGGTCAATATCCGCGGCACGCTGGTGCTGGCCGTCACCTGAATCGCGTTCGGGGACGCGGCGGCCCCTTGGGTGACCGCGTTCGCCACCACCGTGTATGTCAGCCCATTCGCGGCCCCGATCGTATCCGTCGCATTGGTCGTCGCCGCCGGTGTCGTCAAATTTCCGGTGACCGCCCCCGCTCCCCCGGCGGTCAAATTCAGTTCGAAAAAACGGCCCGCCGCGAGCGTCGCCTTCGTGGCATTCCCCGTCGCGGTCAGATTCGCCGCGCCCGCCACCGAAGCCGCGTCCGCGATCCGTTGCATGTCCAGCCGCACCACGGTCCAACGGCTGGCCTCGACACCCATGGCGACAACCCCGACCACGAGCGGGATCGCCATGGTCATCCAAAGCGCCACCGATCCCCCGCGATCGCCGCCACCGGGCAGCCGACCGGCCGGTCCGGCCACGCGGCATGAACGATCGCCGCGGAACATCATCTGATCACCTCGTAAAGTACATGCCCCGAGCCGGGATTTTCCGCCACCGGCCGAAGCCAAGGCGGCGGCAAACCCAGCCGGACCTGATCGTAAAGAACGAATTGTTTCAAATCGGCTACCAACGGGGACCGGGTGTCGCCACGGCAGGCCAGCACGAACGAGGCCTCCGCCGCCAACACCTCCGGCGGCACCGCCGCAGTCTGCTCCGACCGCCAGGCCGCCCGCAACCGCGAATACGCATCGATATTCCTATGATATAATGACCCCACCGTTCGCGCCTGGGTTCGATAAAGGATCTCCGGCGTATCGCTCACTTCGCCCAGCACGACCGCGCCCGGAAAAGGCCGCAACAAATCCACCGCGTCCGCGACCCGGCAGGCCCCCCTCCCCTCCACCGCCGCCGCCCGCGCCGGCGCGGCCAGCGGCGGCACCCTCGTGGCGAGCGGCACCGCGAGAAACAAACCCGCGACCGCCAGACGAGGCACACTCCACCCGGCGCCGGCCCGCCCTAGCCCGGTCAGAACCATCGGCAATACGACGGCCGCGACAGCCTCCGGATACACCGCGAAACGGACATGGGATTGCCCCACGACAAACAGCCCCACCGCGCAAACCGCGGCATACCCCAACAACAACGAACGCCGCCGCGCCGCCGCGATCGACAACGCGATGGCCGCCGCCGCCCCCGTCGCGAGAAAGGTCAAGGCCGGGCCGAAGCCCCGAACCGGCATCATCTCCACGATGACACCGAAGAACACCCGCCATTCCTCCTCGCTCCGGGCCAAAGCGGGACCGAACAGAACCGGCCTGAACCACCAGACCCAGACCAGCGCGCAGTAACCGGAGATCACGACAGCGGCGGCGGCACGCTCCAGCCGCGTCGGACATATCCGGCTCACCGCCCACATGCCTTGGGCCGACACCGCGATGGCCAGCATCAGACCGGCGAAAACAACGCTGATTCGATCGATCTCAAGGGCCGCGAGCCCGGCCGCGGGCGGATCGGCCAGCCACGCCGCGGTCGCGACAACCAAAGCCACCGCCGACGCCGCCACCATCGCGACGGACAACGCGGAGCCGCGCGCCCCCGCGATCCACGCCAGCCACAGCGCGCCATAACCCAACAAGGTCAGCGGCACGGTTTCCGGCGTCAACCAAAGACCGGCGCCGATCCAGGCGCCCAACGAAAGACCGCCACCCAAAGGCACCCGCCAGGCAGCCGGCTCCGCCTTCGCGGCCAGGACAATCCGCGCCGCCCATCCCCAACTCGCGACCGCGGCGATAACCGCGCCAACGTGATGATGCACCACTCCCGCCAGCCCATACCCCGCGATGGCCGGCGACAAACCCGCCAACACCGCGCCCCAGATCGACCAGCGCCGCGCCGCGAACGGCGCCGCGGCCCACACGGTGACATATCCGAGCGCGGCGAGACCGAGCGGCCCGAACAGCGTGGCCACCATGTGCAAAGCGGCGTCCATCGGCATGAACGCCGTGAGCGGCCACGCCATCAGGCACAACAGACTATCGAGCAAATGCGACCAGTGCAGAACCGTCCCATGCCCCGACCCGTCCCGCGTCACCACGGAGAGGGCTTCCCCTGTTTCGACGATATCGCGCAGCCGGTTCAGCCGCATGTAGCTGTCGGGATTCACCAGCCCGCCGGACAGCGCCTCCACGAAATACTGTCCGCCGGTCGTGACCACCGCCGCGGCCGGTGGAAGCACCCAGACGGCGGCGGCCGCCGCCCAACCGGGTTTCTCGCCGGACCATCGCGCGGTATCGGAAGGAAGCATTCGTTTCATCGCGCGCCGCCCTTACCGCGCCCGCCACCGCCCGGCCATTCGGCCGCGCGGCATAGGCCGAACGGCCAGGCCCCCATCCGCCGTCCCAGAGAACCCGGATCAGGCGCCAGGCAACACCAGGAAATGGCTGGAGATCAGCGCCGAAAGCGGCACCGCCCCAACACCGTTGAGCGTGGCGGTGACCGTTCCCCCCAGCCCGTGAATGGTCAACACGGTATTCGCGCCCGAGAGCATATCGTCGATGAAACTCGCGGCGTTCGCGCTGGTCACCCCGCCCCGGCCCATGAGGATCTGGGTCAGGTCGAGATGGTCGCCTTTGCCGAGCGTGAAGCCCGCCCCGAACACGATCGATCCACCGGCCGCGTTCGCGACAACGGTGTTGCCGACGCCCGTCCCCGTTGTGTTTTCGTTCAGAAAGGTCATCCCGGTGCCGCCGTAAATCGTATTGCCGCCGGCATAAACCGAGATCGTGTTTTTCGCGCCATTGCCGAGATGGACGATATCCGACGTCGGGCCGGCATGGCCGCGGCCGATATTCACGATATCCGACCCATCGCCGAGCCAGACGGTATCGTTGGCGCCTTTTTCCTCGAGCGTGACATTGCCGTTGCGCGCGGCGATGAAATTCGCATTGCCATAACTCGTAATCGAACTGGCCGTGCCGGCCGTCGTGTCGCCGATCCAGAGCGAATTGCCATCGCCCCGCAGAACGACCGTTTGCGTCCCCGCGCCAACGGAAATGACCGCGCCGCCCTTCGTTTCGTTGATCGTGGCGTTACCGGCCCCCAGCGTCAGCCGCGTGCCCGTCCCATAATCCGTGAACGTCAAATTCCCCTGGACGAAATTGAAGGTATCGTTCGCGCCGTAATTGGTCACCGTCTTCAGCGACTGACCGCCCGTGAAGGTCGCGTTCGACGATGTCGTCGATGTCGACAGCGTGGTAATTCCCACATCGACGAAAATATTGTCGCCAAAGCCGCTGCTCACCAATCCCGTGTTTCCGATTTTCGCGATCATGACGCGCTTCCCCTCTCGTCTGTTTCGGCGGGCGCCGGACCGGCGATCCGGCCCGGCGAGGCATCCGCCTTCATTTAATAAAGAAACTCTCGCGGAATCGTTTCATCCGCGCGGAACGCGCGAATTTCCCTTGGCGCGGGGTCACCCACCCTCGCGCGGCGAATCCGGTGCGATGCCCGCGGCGTCTGGCTCGCGATCCCCGCCAGCCGCCGGGGCGCCCGCGAGCGCGCGTTGACGCTCCTTGCGCCGCCGGAGGTTCTCCCGCAGCGCTTCCGCCTCCCGCTCTCGCCGCGCCCGCGTCGCGGGGGATGTCTTCGCCGGGTCTGGATCGCGCATGCCGGAACTGGACTGCCAGGCCCGATCCATGTCAAGCCACTTTGGCGTCCTCCGGGGCAGTCGGGGGAAGGATGAAAGTCCCTGGGCTCCGCCCCGGACCCCGTGGGGGGCGCTGCCCCATAAGCGCGAACTTACCGGGGGTCCCCACTCTCTGTCTTCATATCCCGGCTTGACCGGGCTACCGGGAGCGGCAAGTCCCTGCCCTTTGGGCACCGCTCACCGTGAAATGGTGCCCGAACGGCGACGAACGCGCACTCCCGGTGGCCCGGTCAAGCCGGGCCATGACGATTAGGCAACCATCCTCACCGGTATCTAAGCATTCCCATAGGTAAGTTCGCGCTTATGGGGCGCTGCCCCCTCAACCCCCGCCAAGGCCGGGCCTTGGATGCCGTCTGTTTGGGGGAGATGCGGAAGGGGGCCATGCGAGGCGGTTGCAACGTCCGTGTAGGCCCCCTTCCGCGCCTCCCCCAATTAAATGGGTCCAGGGCTCCCGCCCTGGTGGGGTTCGAAGGGGCAACGCCCCTCGCGGGGTTTGGGGCGGAGCCCCAAGGCTTTCTTTCCTTCATCCGATTGCCCTGCCGGCCGCAAGACCCCATGGACATAAGCATATCTTTATGTCATGAGGAGCCATGGAACAGCTCCTCGCCAGTCTGCGCGCCGCCGCCGAGCCCACACGGCTCCGCCTGCTCGCGCTCGCCGCGCGGGGCAGTTTCTGCGTCATGGAATTCACCGAAATTCTGGGCCAATCGCAACCGAGACTCTCGCGGCACCTGAAATTATTATGCGATTGCGGCTTGCTGCACCGGCTGCGGGAAGGCGCCAATGTCTGGTTCACACTGCCCGGCGGCGAAGAAGGGGCCCTGGCGCGGGAACTGGTGGCCCGGCTGCCGCTCCGCGACGCGATCCTCGAAGCCGATCGCCGCCAGGCGGTCCGGGTGCTGGCGGAACGCGAACGCGTCGCTTCCGAGAGTTTTCGCGGCAAAGGCGCCGACTGGGACGAGATGCGGGCCCTCGAACTGCCCGCGCAAGCGGTTGAAACAGCACTGGCCGGGCTTGTGGTGGCCGGGGACAAATTGCTCGACATCGGCACCGGCACCGGGCGGGTGCTGGAACTGCTGGCGGCCCGCTTCGGCCAGGCGCTGGGAGTCGATGCCTCCAAGCAGATGCTGGCGCTGGCGCGCGCGCGCCTCGCCAAGCGGGAACTCAACAATTGCACGGTACGGCTGGCGGACATGTATCGGCTCCCGCTCGCGGACGGGTCGTTCGACACCGCCGTCCTGCAGATGGTGCTGCATTACGCCGAGGATCCGGCGGGCGCGGTGGCGGAGGCGGCCCGGGTGCTCGCCCCGGGCGGACGGTTGATCGTGATCGATCTGGCGGAACACGGCCGGACCGATCTGACGGCGAAACGCGCGCACCGGTGGCCGGGATTCTCGGACGACGGGATTCACCGTTTCTTAACCGCGGCCGGGCTCAATGACGCCGGCGCGGTCACGATCCCCGGCCCGCTCGACGTGCGGATCTGGTCCGCCATCCGGCGCCAGCCCGCCCGGCGCGAAGCGCAACTCGAACAGATCGCATGAAAGACGAAATCGCATGAGCCGTCCTCATTTACTCGACGCGTTGCGCGACCAGGTGCTGCTGTGCGACGGCGGCATGGGCAGCCGCGTGCAGGCGCTGACGCTGGATATCGCGAAGGATTATTGGGACCGGGAGAACTGCACCGATGTGCTGGTGTTGTCGCGCCCCGATCTGGTGCGGGAAATCCACCGCGGCTATTTCGAAGCCGGCGCGGACATGGTGGAAACCAACACATTCGGCGCGTCTCCGATTACCTTGGGCGAATTCGATCTGTCGGAACGCGCGTTCGAAATGAACAAGATCGCGGGCGAACTGGCGCGCGAGGCCGCCGACAGTTTCTCCGACGGACGTCACCGCTGGGTGCTCGGCAGTGTCGGGCCCGGCACGAAACTGCCGAGTCTCGGCAATATCGCGTACGATCCACTGGAGGCCGCGCTGGCGGAACAATGCCGCGGGCTGATCGCGGGCGGGGTCGACGCGATTCTGATCGAGACATGTCAGGACACGCTGCAAATCAAGGCCGCCGTGAACGGCGCGAAAATCGCCCGCGCCGCCGCCGGCACGGATACCCCCATTTTCGTGCAGGTCACGGTCGAAACCACCGGCACGCTGCTGGTGGGCCCGGATATCGCCGCGGCCGCGACGGTGATCCACGCGCTGGACGTGCCGCTGATCGGGCTGAACTGCGCCACCGGCCCGCGCGAAATGGCGGAGCACGTGAAATGGCTCGCCGCCAACTGGCCAGGCATGATCTCCATCCAACCCAACGCGGGACTGCCCGAACTGGTCGATGGGCAGACGCATTATCCGCTGGGTGCCGAGGAACTGTCCAGTTGGGTCGAACGCTTTATCTCGGAGGACGGGCTTAATCTGATCGGCGGCTGCTGCGGAACAAATGTCGAGCATATCTCCGCGCTGGACCAAATGTTGCGCAAGCGCGGCGGGTTCCGGCCCGCGCCGGTGCTTCGCAAGCCCGTGTGGGTGCCGGGCGTGGCCAGTCTGTATTCGGCGCAACCGCTGCGCCAGGAAAACGCGATCTTCGCCATCGGCGAGCGCTGCAACGCCAACGGCTCGAAAAAATGGCGCGAATTGCAGGAAAAGGGCGACTGGGACGGCTGCGTTTCCATGGGCCGCGAGCAGATCGGCGAGGGATCGCACTCTCTGGATATCTGCACGGCCTTCGTCGGCCGCGACGAGACGGCGGAAATGCTGGAGGTGATCCGGCGCTTCACCGCCTCGGTGAACTCGCCCCTGGTGATCGACAGCACGGAAACCCCGGTGATCGAGGCCGCGTTGAAGCTGCACGGCGGCAAACCCATCATTAACTCGATCAATTTCGAGGACGGCGAAAAAGCCGCCGAGGACCGGCTGAAACTGGCGAAACAATTCGGCGCGGCGGTGATCGCGCTGACCATCGACGAGGTGGGCATGGCGAAGACGGCGGAGGACAAGCTCCGCATCGCCCGGCGGCTGATCGATTTCGCCTGTAACAAACACGGCCTGGCGCAATCCGATCTGCTCATCGATCCGCTGACTTTCACCATCGCCACGGGCAACGAGGACGATCGCAAGCTGGCGGAATGGACGCTGGACGGGATCGCCGCGATCCGCGCGGAGTTCCCGGACGTGCAGATCGTACTGGGGTTGTCCAATGTCAGCTTCGGGCTGAATCCGGCGGCGCGGGCCGTGCTGAACTCGGTGTTTCTGGATCACGCGGCGCGGGCCGGCATGACCGGCGCGATCATTCATGTGTCGAAGATTCGTCCGTTGCATCTGCTGGCGCCGGAGGAAGTCAAAGTCGCGGAAGACCTGATCTTCGATCGGCGCGCCGAGGGCTACGATCCCTTGCAGACAATGCTGGCGATGTTCGCGGGCAAGAAACTCGCCGATACCGCCAAGAAGGTTCGCGCCGATACCGTCGAGGGACGGTTGAAAGACCGGATCGTCGATGGCGACCGCAAGGGGCTTACGGACGAACTGGACGAGGCGCTGAAAACCCTGCCGCCGCTGACGATCGTCAACGACGTGCTGTTGGACGGCATGAAGGTTGTCGGCGAATTGTTCGGCGCCGGTAAAATGCAATTGCCCTTCGTGCTGCAAAGCGCGGAGACGATGAAGGCGGCCGTCGCGCATCTGGAGCAATTCATGGAGCGTGTCGAAGGTCAGGAGAAAGGCACGATCGTGCTCGCGACCGTGAAGGGCGACGTGCACGATATCGGCAAGAACCTCGTCGATATCATTCTCACCAATAACGGCTACCGCGTGATCAACCTTGGCATCAAAGTGCCGTTGGCGGACATGATCGCGGCGGTGGCGGAACACCGCGCCCATGCGATTGGCATGAGCGGGCTGCTGGTGAAATCGACCGTCGTGATGCGCGAGAACCTGGAGGAAATGTCGCGCCAGGGACTGGAAATTCCGGTGCTGCTCGGCGGCGCCGCGCTGACCCGCAATTATGTGGAGGACGACTGCGTCCGCGCCTATGCCAGCGGCCGCGTCGCCTATGCTCGCGATGCCTTCGACGGGTTGCATCTGATGGATCGTGTCACCGGCAACGGATTCGACGATTATTTGGCGGCAACCCAGGCGAAACGGTCGGGAAAAGCGCGCAATACGACAAGGACACTGGGACAGGCGGATGCGCGCGCCTTCCAGCCGGTCGATGTCAACACCGTGCGGCTCCGGCGCCAGCGGTTGACGCGGGATGTTCCGCCCTTGGAACCGCCGTTCTGGGGCGCGCGGGTCGTGGAAGCCGATCCGAAGGCAATCGTGCCGCTGGTGAACGAACGCAGCCTCTACCAGTTCCAATGGGGCTTTCGGAAACAAGGCCGGTCCTTCGAGGATTTCCTCGGCTGGGCGCGCCAGGAACTGCGCCCGGTGATGCGGCGGATGCTGACGTTATGCGCCGAGCAGGATATTTTGAAGCCCCAGGCCGCCTATGGGTATTGGAAAGCCGCCGGTCAGGGCAACGACCTGATCGTGTTCGACCAGGACGGAACCACCGAACTGACCCGTTTTTCGCTGCCTCGGCAACCGCGCGAGGATGGCGAATGCATCGCCGATTTCTTCCGCGACGTGGACGACGCGCAACGCGATGTCATCGGCTTCCAGGTGGTGACTGTCGGCCAGAAAGCCTCCGACGTCGCGCGGCAATGGTTCGAAGCCAACCGCTACCAGGATTATCTGTATCTGCACGGCCTGTCCGTGGAGATGGCGGAAGCGATGGCGGAATATGTCCATAAGCGCATCCGCGCCGAACTCGGCTTCGCGGCGGAGGACGATCGCGATACGGAGAAAATGCTGTCTCAGGGCTACCGCGGCAGCCGGTATTCGTTCGGGTATCCCGCCTGTCCGAACCTGGAGGATCAAACCGCGATCATGATGTTACTGGGCGCGGAACGGATCGGCGTGTCGCTGTCGGACGAGTATCAGTTACATCCGGAACAATCGACCAGCGCGATCGTGACGTTGAACCCAAACGCGAAGTATTTCTCTGTCTGAGCCATATCCCGGCCCGCCACGCGCGGGCCGGGACCGCCTTGGATCAGGAAATCGCGACTTCGAAACCTTTCTTCGTGCCTGGGCGCGCCATGCAGCGCGCGTACCACGCCTGCACGTTCGGGAAATCGGCGAGGTCGACCTTGTGCCGCTCATGCCGCCAGGCCCAACCGAGAATGGCGAAATCGGCGATCGAGCACTCGCCCGCGACATAATCCCGGCCGTCGAGTTGCTTGTTCAGAACCCCGTACAGGCGGCGGGTTTCCTTCGAATAGCGTTCCAGCCCGTATTTTTGGTTCACCGGGTCGGACACGCCCAGGAAGTGATGGACCTGGCCGGGCATGGGGCCAAAGCCGCCCATTTGCCACATCAGCCATTCCATCGCGGCCACGCGCGCGCGCGCGTCCTTGGGCAGAAACTTTCCCGTCTTTTCGGCCAGATAGATCAGGATCGCGCCGGATTCGAACACGCTGATCGGCTGCCCGCCGGGTCCGTCGGTATCGACGATCGCGGGGATGCGGTTGTTCGGGCTGATCTTCAGAAAATCCGGATGGAACTGCTCGTCCTTGGAGATGTTCACGGGGTGGACGTTGTAGGCGAGTCCCATTTCTTCCAGCGCGACGCTGATTTTCCGGCCGTTGGGGGTGTTCCAGGTATAAAACTCGATGGACATACGGTGCCTGCCTTCTTCTGAGGTCGGTTGGGTGGCGCACTCTGCCCATGGCCCAGTCGGCCGTCCAGCGCGCAAATGGGGCGACCGGAGATGGCAGGCGGCCGCTGAGGGCCGGGCTTGGCATCCCCGTGCGTTGGTGCGACCGTGCCCGGCTGACAAAACGCGGGGAACGGAACCAATGATCGGACTGGTACGCGGTGCCTTGCGCCGTCCGTACAGCGCGGCCATCGCGGCGTTGCTGATCGTCATGATGGGCACGATGTCGCTCAGCCGCATGATCGTCGATATCTTCCCCGTCATCGACATCCCCGTCGTCATGGTCGTCTGGAACTACCCTGGGCTGACAACCGAAGACATGGAGCGGCGTGTCGTCTTCATCAGCGAGCGTGCCTATTCCACCACCGTCAACGGCATCCAACGGATCGAGTCACAATCGATCCCGGGCGTCGGCATGTTGAAGGTCTATTTCCAGCCCGGAACGGAAATCGGCGCGTCGATCGCACAAATCGCCTCGGTCAACAACTCCATCTTACGAAGCGCGCCGCCAGGCATGCAGCCGCCGGCGGTCATCCAGTTCAACGCGTCCAACGTGCCTGTCGCGCAGTTGACGATGTCGTCGAAGTCGCTGACGGAACAGCAGATATTCGACTACGGCCTGAACTTCATCCGGATCCGCCTGTTCACCATTCCCGGCCTGTCCACCCCCGCCCCATTCGGCGGCAAGTCGCGCGCCATCATTGTCGATCTCGACCCCGCCTTGCTGGTGGCGAAAGGCTTCACGCCGACCGACGTCGTCAACGCGCTCCAAACCTCCAACGTCATCGTCCCCGCTGGCACCGCGCGGCTTGGGGAACGCGAATACAACGTCCAACTCAACTCCAGCCCGGCCTCCGTGGAACGGTTCAACGCGCTGCCGATCGGGGTGTTCAACGGCGCGCCGGTGACGATCGGCGACGTGGCGCGCGTCAACGATTCCTTCGCGGTGCAAAACAACATCGTGCACGTGAACGGCAAGCGCGCGTCCTATCTGGCGATCCTGAAACACGCCGACGCCTCCACCCTCGCCGTCGTCGATGCCGCGAAGGAGGCCCTGCCAGAGATTCAGGCGGCCGCGCCGAACGGACTCGAACTGAAAATCGACTTCGATCAGTCGGTCTTCGTCCGCGCCGCCGTGGAGAACGTGGTGCACGAGGCGATCCTGTCCTCGATCCTCGTGTCGCTGATGATCCTGATTTTCCTGGGGAGCTGGCGCAACACCATTATCGTGTCGCTGTCGATCCCATTGTCGATCTTCGCGGGCATCGCCGGGCTGTTTCTGGCGGGGCAGACGATCAATTTGATGACGCTCGGCGGCCTGGCCCTGGCGATCGGACTGCTCGTCGACAACGCCACCGTCACCATCGAGAACATCCATCGCAATCTTGGACTGGGCAAACCGCTGACCGTGGCCATCCTCGACGGCACGTCGGAGGTCATCCAACCCCTGACCGTCGCCACGCTGGCCATCTGCATCGTGTTCTTCCCGGTGGTCATGCTGTTCGGCGTGGCGCGCTTCCTGTTCATTCCGCTGGCGATCACGGTCGTGTTCTGCATGCTCGCGTCCTACGTCCTGTCCTTCACGGTCGTGCCCGCGATGGCCCGTCACCTGCTGGCGGGCGAGACACACCACGGCCCGCCCAAGGGGCTGCTCGGCGCTTTCGACCGGGTCTTCGAACGGTTTCGCGGCGCCTACCAGCGGACGCTGACCGCCGCTTTGGGCCGGCGGCCCTTCCTGTTGCTCTGCTCAGCGCTGTTCCTGGCCATCACAGGCGGGCTTTCGACCATGCTGGGCACGGATTTCTTCCCCTCCGCCGATGTCGGGATCATCAAGCTGCACTTCCGCGCGCCGCCGGGCACGAAGCTGGAGGAAACCGAGCGGCTCGTCCTGGCGCTGGAAGACCGCATCCGCGCGCTGATCCCGCCGGAAGAACTGGAGACGATCAACGACAGTGTGGGCGTGCCGAACTCGTTCAACCTCGCCTTCGTGCAAACGGACAATGTCGCGGCAATGGACGCGGAAATTCTGATTTCGTTGAAACACGGGCACCGGCCGTCGATCGACTACATCAGGCAAATCCGCGCGACACTGCCCGACGAGTTTCCGGGCAGCCTGATCTATTTCCAGACCGCCGACATGGTCAGCCAGGTGTTGAATTTCGGCCTGTCCGCGCCGATCGACATCCAGATCCAGGATGCGAATTTCGACCGCGCCTACGCGTTGGCCCAAAAATTGTTGGGCAAACTAAAGACAATTCCCGGCGTCGCCGATCCGCACCTGGTGCAGGTCCTGAGCTACCCGGCGCTTCAGGTCGACGTCGACCGGCTGCGCGCCGCGCGCATGGGGATTTCGCAACGCGATGTCGCCAACAACATGCTGACGACCCTGTCGTCGTCGTCGCTGGTGGCACCCAGCTTCTTTCTCAACCCGGTCAACAACGTGAACTATATCGTCGCGGTGCAAACCCCGATCGGCAAAATCAACCATCTGAACGACCTGCTGGACACACCCATCTCCCGGCCCGACGCCGCTTCGGCGAACCCGACCACCGCGCTGCCCGCCGCCTCCGCCATGCGGTTGGGCGACATCGCCGAAATCTACCCAAAATCCAGCCTGGAATCGGTCAACCACTATACCGTGCAACGGGTCGTCGATATCGCCGCGAATATCGATGGGCGCGATCTGGGCGCCGTGGCCGCCGACATCAAGAAAGCCATCGCCGAGGTCAGCCAGGGCCTGACGGCCGCGACGAAAATCAATATTCTGGGTCAGTACCAGGTGATGCAATCCTCGTTCGCCAGTCTCGCGTTGGGGATGCTGGTCGCCATCGTCCTGGTCTACGCCCTCCTCGTCGTCCTGTTTCAGTCCTGGGTCGATCCCTTCATCATCATGATGGCGCTGCCCGGCGCGCTGGCGGGCATCGTCTGGATGCTGGCGCTGACCCACACGACGATCAACGTCGAATCCCTGATGGGCGCGATCATGACCATCGGAATCTCCGTGTCGAACTCCATCCTCGTGGTCAGTTTCGCCAACGATCTGCGGGCGCGGAACGGCGCCTCGGCGCTTGACGGTGTGATCGAGGCCGCGTCGACCCGGCTCCGGCCCATCCTGATGACGGCACTGGCCATGATCATCGGCATGGTCCCGATGGCCCTCGGTCTGGGCGACGGCGGCGAGCAAAACGCGCCGCTGGGCCGCGCCGTCATTGGCGGCCTGGTGATGGCGACCGTCGCCACTTTGTTCCTGGTTCCTATCTTTTACACCCTGCTGCGCAAGAGCGCGCCGAGCCTGCACACGCTGGACGCCCGGTTCGAAACCGAGGCCGCCGGAATCACCTCGTCGGAAGGAGTCACGCCGCATGGCTAAGTCGAGCCCAGTACGCTCGTTTTTCCTCTATGCGATCGGCCTGGGCGTTCTGGGAGGCGCGGCCTGGGAGGTCCGGTCGCTTTGGGCCGAACGCGGCGCGCAACTGCATGCCACCGGCCAGGCCCAGGCCGCGGCGGAGGCACGCGGGCCCACCGTGCGCACGGCCATCGCCAAAGCCAGCCCGTCCGAACGTCCGATCAGATTGCTCGGCGATGCGCGCCCCTATGCCACTGCGACGCTCTACAGCAAGGTCGGCGGTTATTTGAAAGCCATTCATGTCGATCGCGGCGACAGGGTGAAGGCCGGCGACGTCGTCGCGGAAATCGAATCGCGGGAAACCGACAGCCAATACGCCAGCGCCATGGCGGATCTTGAGAACAAAAAACGCGTGGCCGAGCGCGCGCGGCAGTTGTTCGCGCACGGGTCCAATTCGCAGCAGGCCCACGATCAGGCGCAGACCGATCTTCGCGTCTCCACGGCGCGGGCCGCGGAACTCGCGACGATGAAATCGTACGAACTCCTGACCGCGCCCTTCGACGGTACCATCACCGCCCGTTTCGTCGATCCCGGCGCGCTGGTGCAGAACGCCGGCACCAACATGGTCAGCAATCAGCCGGTCGCGATCCTCTCCGATACGACCAAGCTGCGGATCAATGTGTACGTCGAGCAGCGCGACGCCCCGCTCGTCCATGTTGGCGACGTCGCGGATGTGTCCGACGGGGCCAATGCGACGCGCGTTGTCCGGGCCAAGGTCGCGCGGACCTCGGGCCAGCTCGATCCCAGGACCCGCACGTTGTTCGTGGAACTGGAAGTCGACAATTCCGCCGGCTTCCTGCTGCCTGGCAGCTTCGCGTATGTGACCCTGCGCGTGCCCGTGGAAAGTTTTCCGGAAGTGCCGGCGGAAGCGTTGATTACCCGCGGCACCAACACCTTCGTCGCGGATGTCGGCGACGACAATTTGGTGCGTATCCGTCCCGTGAAGCTCGCGGGGTCCGACGGGGTGCGGATCGCGCTGCGGGAAGGTGTGAAAGCGGGCCAGCGGGTGGCGCTGAACATCTCCGACGATATCGTGGAGGGAAGCCGCGTGCGGCCCGTCGAATCGGGACGCTGAGCCGGACGCCGCGATCCTTTGACCGGATCGGCCGAAGGTGGCACGAAAGCGGCCATGAAAATCGCCACCTGGAACGTCAATTCGATCCGCCAGCGGGAAAGCCATGTGCGGGGCTGGCTGGAACGGGTTCAGCCGGACATCCTGTTTTTGCAGGAAATCAAGTGCGAGGCCGCGCAATTCCCCGCGGCGGGGTTCGAAGCCCTCGGGTATCGCGCCGAGATTGTCGGGCAAAAGGCGTATAATGGCGTGGCGGTGTTGGCGCGTGTGCCGTTCGAGGTCACGCACCGCGCGCTGCCGGGCCTGCCGGAAGATGATGCCCAGGCGCGGTATATCGAGGTCGTGGCGGGTGGATTGACGGCGATCGGGATTTATCTGCCGAACGGCAACTCCCGCGGCGAGGAAGGCTACGCCTACAAGCTCGCCTGGATGGATCTGCTGGCGGAACGCGCCCGCGTGTTGCTGGAAGCCGACACGCCTTTGATCGTGACCGGCGATTTCAACGTCTGCCCCACGGATGAAGACCTGTCGCCCGGCGCGCTGACACCGGGCGATGCGTTGCTGCGCCCGGAAACGCGGGCGCGGTTTCGGAAGATGCTGTGGCTAGGGATGACCGACGCGATCCGGGCGCTGCATCCGCATGGGCGGATGTTCACCTTCTGGGACTATCAGGCGGCGGCGTGGGAACGCGACTCGGGGCTGCGGATCGATCACGCGCTGCTGTCGGCGGACCTCGCCGAGCGGCTGGTTTCCGCGATGCCGGACCGGGAGGAGCGGAACCTGGCGCAGCCTTCGGACCACGTGCCGGTTGTCGTGGAACTCGCCTGACAGCGGTTCGCGTTTCCGCGTCAGACGCATTCCTCGGTACAAACACGATTCCGGCCCGTGCGTTTCGCCCGGTAAAGCGATTGATCGGCCCGGTCCACGAAATCGGCCAGCGCCTCGCCGGGCCGAAACACGGCCACGCCCACCGAACAGGTGACAACCCCAAGTTTCTGACCGGTGTTCCGGTTCACCAGGGGACGGCGCTCCAGCAGGTCGCGGATTTGCTCCCCGACCGTCGCCGCGGCGGCGATATGCGCGCCCACGAGGATAATCGCGAATTCCTCGCCGCCATAACGCGCGGCGGTATCGCGGCCCTTGATATGGCTGGTCAAAACGCTCGCGACCAGGCGGAGCACGTTGTCGCCCAACAGGTGGCCGTGCTTGTCGTTGAATTTCTTGAAGTGATCGATGTCGAGCAGCAGCAGCGCCACTTCCGACGCGTTCCCCGATGTCGCCTGTAGCAACGCGGCATCGAACATCCGCCGGTTCGCGAGGCCGGTCAGCGCGTCGCGTGTCGCCTCCGTCTCCGCCCGGATCAAGGCTTCCTTCAGTTCCTGGATGCGCATCACCGACGCGGTGAACAACTGTTCCAGCGCCCGCAACCGCTCGCTGGTTTCACCGGTGGCGGCCTTCATCGCGCCGACCGCGCGGGGAATATCGGTCCCGGCCCGGCCGGTTTTCAGCACGGGCATGGCCCGGTCCAGGATATTCGCGAAGGCATCGATCGCGTCGCGGTCCGCGACCACACGCTCGGACATTTGCATCGCGATCTGGGTCAGTTCGTGGGACCCGTCGCGAATCGCCGACACATCCACATGGGTGGCGAAGAAATCGCGGTACAGCTTGTCGAGCGAACCCGGCGTCCAGGCCTCGCCCGCGGCGATGGCCTTGTCGATCCGGGTCCGCAGCGCCGGCTTATCGTCGCCGAGATATCCGTACCAGATTTCGAAGTTGCGCGGTGTCGGCGGGATCCGATGATCCCGCAACGACTCCCACGCGGCCTCCGCGGTCGTCAGGACTTGCTCCATCGCTTCCATGCCAACGCCCCGTGTCATCGAGGACGAGAGAGCGGCCCTTGGCGCCCCAACGTCCGAGAGCCCGAACCTTAACGCGGAAATCTTAATGGAAGATGAACGGCCGCCCCCGAAACGTCAGACCGCGAGGTCCCGCATGTGGACATACAGATCCGCCTTGCCCTCGAACCCGATCCCAGGCAGCGGCGGCAGGGTCACGATGCTGTTTTCGACGCGGGTTCCATCGGGGAAGCCGCCATAGGGCTGGAAGACATCGGGGTAGCTCTCGTTGCCACCAAGGCCGAGCCCGGCGGCGATGGCGAGCGACATCTGATGCCCGCCGTGCGGGACGCAGCGGGTCCAGGACCAGCCGGCGTCCTTCAGAACGGCGAGAGTACGCTGGTATTCGCAGAGGCCATACGACAAAGCGCAGTCGAATTGCAGCCAGTCGCGATCCGGGCGCATGCCGGCGTGGCGAATCAGATTGCGCGCGTCCTGATGGCTGAACAGATTCTCGCCCGTCGCCATCGGGCCCGGATAGAATTCCGCGAGCGCCGCCTGAAGCTGATAGTCCAGCGGGTCGCCGGCTTCCTCAAACCAGAACAAATCGTATTGGCGCAGCATTTTCGCGTAGGCGATGCCGGTTTCCAGGTCGAACCGGCCATTGGCATCGACGGCCAGGCGGCATTTCGGGCCGATCTCGTCGAGCACGGCCTCGATGCGGCGCTGGTCGACGGCGATCGACTCGCCGCCGATTTTCATTTTCACGACGGTATAGCCGCGGTCGAGGTAACTCCGCATTTCCCCGCGCAGCGCCAAGTCGTCCTTGCCGGGATAATAATATCCGCCGGCGGCGTAGACGAACACATTGGGATCGGCGGTCCTCCCGTGGCGTTCGGCCAGCAGTTGGAACAGCGGTTTGCCCGCGATCTTGGCGACCGCGTCCCAGACCGCCATGTCGATGGTGCCGACGGCGACGGAGCGGTCGCCATGCCCGCCCGGCTTCTCGTTCCGCATCAGCGCGGCCCAGATGCGGTCCGGATCGAAGTTTTCCCCGGTCTCGTCCAACAGCGAACCCGGTTCGGCGCCCAGCAGCCTGGGCGCGAAGCGTTCGCGGATCAGCCCGCCCTGCCCATACCGGCCGTTGGAATTGAAGCCATAGCCCACCACCCGCCGGCGATCGCGCACGACGTTGGTGATCACCGCGACGAGGCTCGTCGTCATCGTGCTGAAATCGATATAGGCGTTGCGAATGGGCGAACTGATCGGTTGCGTGATTTCACGCACGTCCAGAATACGGATGGGCATGGGGCGCCTGCTTTACCGGAAGACCGAGTGCGGGCGCGCGATGGCCGCGCCAATCGCCGCCGCCGCCACCGTTCCGGTCGCGGCGGAAGGCCGGCCCGGATCCAGTGGCCCATTGGCGGGCTCCGGCACCGGCGAATCGGCGGCCCAGCCAAGCGCCGTGGACAGTTTCCGCGCCGCTTCGACCACCAACGGCATCAGGGCCCGGGGACGCGGCGGACGCATGCGCAATGACGGCGCGCCAATCAGCAGCGTGGCGATCACCTGACCGGAGGCGTCGCGAACAGGGGCGCAAACGCTGACGGTGCCCGCGACGACCTCTGAGTCCGTGATCAGGAAGCCGCGTTGGCGGATCCGGTGCAGATCGGCGGCGATCCAGGTCGGATCGATACGGGTCGATGGCGTATACCGTTGCAGCCGCCGCGCCAGCACCTGGGTTTGCACCGCTTCCGGCGCATGCGCCAACAACAACCGCCCGCTGCCGGCATGCAACGGCATTTTGGCCCCAACCTCGGTGTAAACACGCAGCAGCGGGTCGGTCTGATAGATCGCGACCGTCTCGCATTCCAGTCCGTCGCGCACACGGAGGTAAACGTTCTCGCCGGTCGCGTTGCCAAGGCCGGCGAGGCACGGCATGGCGGTGGCGGCGAGCGCGCCCTGTTCCGTCGCGGCATTCCCCAGTACGGCCCAGCGGGCGCCGATCCGCCAGAGGCCGTCGGTCTCGTCCTGAACGACGAAATCCCGGGCCCGCAGAATGGCGAGCAAGTCCGAGGTCGCGGTTTTGCCTTTGCCCGTCCGCTCCGCGAGAACCGCGAGCGGGACCGGTCCGGTCCGCGCCAAGGCCTCCAACAGATCGAGCGAGCGGTTCACGGCGTCGGCGTTGGCTTCGCGCGCGATGTCCTTCTCGCGGGCCGCGAGATCGATGGCGGCGGATTTCACGGCGCGCGGCTTCGCCACGGCCTTGCCGGGCGCGCGCGTCTTGGCGGCGGCGCCAGCTTTGGGCGCCGCGACGGCCTTATCGGCCGCGCGCGCGGTTTTGGCGCGTGGCGCCTTCGTCACGGTTCCCGATTTCGAGGCAGCGGCCGCGGCTTTCGTTTTGACTTTGCTCGTACCGGCCGCCGGTGGCACACGAGACACCTTCGTCAGCCCCTTCATGGCGCGGCCGGGCGGGCGGGACTTCGCCGCCGCCGCCACCGGGCGACGCGCCGCTTTACCAGATTGGCTGGACGCCATTGGGACTCCCTTGGCTCGTGAGTGGTTACGATTGCCAGATTCACCGCGCGATCCGCCGCCGGATCGCATCCGCGGGCCTGTGGATACCGGTTGGTAGCATTGCATTCCAGCCCCCGCCCGTCAAAGCCGGCCGGTATCGCCTTTCGCCGCCGGCGCGGATAAGCATTTGGAAAAGCGCGGGTTTCCGAGAACGCGCGGCTGACATGCCGCAATCGTTCGCCTGGGTTGCGTCAAACGCGTGGCGTTCGGGTGGAATAACGGCGTGGATGCCCGCTCCGGCGGGCGACACTGGACGCTTGTCGGCGGGGGGCGGCTGCGCTAAAGCGCCGCGTTCACGCGTGCCGAAGGGGTGCGGGCTCGTTCGCGGGTTCGCGGTCCGGAGGCTCCGCGGGCGTGGTGGAATTGGCAGACACGCCAGATTTAGGTTCTGGTGGCGCAAGCCGTGGGGGTTCAAATCCCTCCGCCCGCACCAATACGGGCCGGTTGGGACAGGTTCGCGCGTACATAAATGTATAGGACGGATTGGCAGATGCAGGTGACCGAGACTCTTTCCGATGGCCTCAAGCGCGCGTACGCCGTGCTGGTGCCCGCGGCCGACATTGAAAGCCGCCGCGCGTCGCGGCTTTCGGAACTCGCGAAGCAGGTCAACCTGCCGGGCTTTCGCCCAGGCAAGGTGCCGATGCCGATCGTGAAGCAGCGGTTCGGCGGGTCCGTCGCCGCCGAGATTCTGGAACAGACGATCAACGAATCGACTCAGCAGTTGATGTCGGAGCGCGCGCTGCGCCCCGCCGTGACGCCGAAGCTGGAAGTCGTCACCGCCGATCCCACCGCGCTTGGGCCGGCAGCGGACCTCGAATTCAAGATCGAGATGGAGATTCTGCCGGACATCGCGATGCCGGATTTTTCCACCTTTTCGCTGACCCGTCAGGTCGCCAAGGTGCCGGCCGAGGAAGTCGATAAGGCGATGGCCGATCTGGCCGAGCGCAATCGCGACCTCGTGGATTACAGCGAGGAAGAGCTGGCCGCGCGCGGCGAGAACGCCGGCGCCGCCAAGGGCGACGTCCTCACCATCGACTATCTCGGCAAGATCGACGGAGTTGCTTTCGAGGGTGGCACCGCGACGGATACCGATGTCGATGTTGGCGGCGGCAACTTCATTCCTGGCTTTGTCGAGCAGCTCGAGGGCATGCGCGCGGGCGAGGAGAAGATCATCGAGGTGACGTTCCCGGCCGAATACCAGGCGGCGAATCTCGCCGGCAAGCTGGCGACGTTCGAGATCAAGGCGAGCAAGCTGCGCAAGCCTGTCCCCTCCCCCATCGACGATACGCTGGCGGAGAAGATCGGCTTCGAGACGCTGGACAGTCTGCGCGATGTGCTGACGTCGATGCGCCAGCGCCGTTTGGACGAGCTGAGCCGTATCCGGCTGAAGCGGAGCCTGCTGGACGTGCTGGCGGAGCACGCGACGTTCGGCCCGCCGGATGTGCTGGTCGATCAGGAATTCGACCAGATCTGGAAGAACCTTGAGACCAGCCGGACCAATGGCACGCTGGACGAGGACGACAAGGCGAAGTCCGAGGATCAGTTGAAGACCGACTACCGCGAGATCGCCGCGCGCCGCGTGCGCCTCGGCCTGATGCTGGGCGAGATCGGCCGGATCAACAACATCCAGGTGACTCAGGACGAGCTGGAGATGGCGATCCGGCAGGAAGCGTCGCGTTATCCGGGCCAGGAGGCGCGGATGATGGAGTTCTACCGGAGCTATCCCGCCGCGATGGACGCGCTGCGTGGGCCGATCTTCGAGGACAAGGTGATCGACTACATCCTCGACTCCGCGACGACGACCGATGTGGAGATTTCGGTCGAGGCGCTGGAGAAGGATCCGGAGGAAGCGGCGGCCGGGACTCCGGCGGCGGTGGAAGCGTCTTCCGAGACACCCTCTGGCGAAACGCCGGCCGCCTGAGGTCTTTCGCACCCGGTGGTGGAAATCCGGCCAGTCCGGTCTATCTTAGACGGGCGCCGTTTCGCGCGGCGCCCGTCCTTGCAAAGGTGAACCCATGAGAGATCGCGACCCGGTCGAAGTCTACAACAACAACCTCGTGCCGATGGTGGTCGAACAGACCGCCCGCGGGGAGCGGGCGTTCGACATTTATTCGCGCCTGTTGAAGGAGCGGATCATCTTTCTGACCGGTCCGATCTACGATCAGGTGGCGAGCCTGATCTGCGCGCAGTTGCTGTTCCTGGAGTCGGAAAATCCGTCGAAGGACATTTCCTTTTATATCAACAGCCCAGGCGGGGTGGTGACGGCGGGTTTGGCGATGTACGACACGATGCAGTACATCCGGAGCCCGGTTTCGACGGTGTGCATCGGCATGGCGGCCTCGGCGGGTTCGCTGTTGCTGACGGCTGGCGCGAAGGGCAAGCGATTCGCGCTGCCGAACAGCCAGGTCATGATCCACCAGCCGTCTGGCGGTGCGTCGGGTCAGGCGACGGATATCGAGATCCAGGCGCGCGAGATCCTGAAGACCCGTGCCCGGTTGAACCAGATCTATGTGCATCACACCGGACAGGATCTGGCCGCGATCGAGGCGAAGATGGAGCGCGACACCTACCTGACGGCCACGGAGGCGCGCGATTTCGGTCTGGTGGACGAAGTGACCGAGAACCGCGCGGTTCCCGCGTCCGATTCCACACCCGGCTGACAAGGCGTCCGGAGGTCCCCGCGCGATCGCGCATGCGCCGAAAATCGACGGGGTTCCTCTGGAATCTTCATACTTTGCAAGGAATTTCGTGGTTTGATGACGGTACGGCGGTTGGGTTGGCGACATTCTCGTGTCGCTTTCCCGGCTCCGTCCTTGTCGCGACCCGTACCGGGTGTTTAGTATCCCGAGGTGTGCCCCCGCATCCGGGGGAGGAGTGCGCATGAGCAGCAAGTCCGGCGATTCGAAGAACACCCTCTATTGCTCGTTCTGCGGGAAGTCGCAGCACGAGGTGCGCAAGCTGATCGCCGGCCCGACGGTGTTCATCTGCGACGAGTGTGTCGAGCTCTGTATGGATATCATCCGTGAGGAGCATAAAACCCACCTCGTGAAATCCCGCGATGGGGTGCCCACCCCGCGCGAGATCTGCAAGGTGCTCGACGATTATGTGATCGGGCAGGACCACGCGAAGAAGGTTCTCGCGGTGGCCGTGCACAATCACTACAAGCGCCTCGCGCACGGGCAGAAGAACAACGACGTCGAGATCGCGAAGTCGAATATTCTTCTCGTCGGCCCGACGGGATCGGGGAAGACGCTGTTGGCGCAGACCTTGGCGCGGATTCTCGACGTTCCCTTCACGATGGCCGACGCGACCACGCTGACCGAAGCGGGGTATGTCGGCGAGGACGTCGAAAACATCATTCTCAAATTGTTGCAGGCGGCGGACTACAACGTCGAGCGGGCGCAGCGTGGGATCGTCTATATCGACGAGGTCGATAAGATTTCGCGAAAATCGGACAATCCCTCGATCACGCGCGACGTCAGTGGCGAAGGCGTGCAGCAGGCGCTGTTGAAGATCATGGAAGGGACGGTTGCCTCGGTGCCGCCGCAGGGCGGGCGGAAGCATCCGCAGCAGGAGTTCCTGCAGATCGACACGACGAACATCCTGTTCATCTGCGGTGGGGCTTTCTCCGGGCTGGAGCGCATCATTTCGTCGCGCGGCAAGGGCTCGGGAATCGGCTTCGGGGCCGAGGTCCGGGCGTCGGACGAGCGGCGCATGGGCGCGATTCTCCGCGAGGTGGAGCCCGAGGATCTTCTTAAGTTCGGCCTGATCCCGGAGTTCATCGGACGTTTGCCGGTGGTGGCGACGCTGGAAGATCTGGACGAAGCCGCGCTGATGGAGATTTTGACCAAGCCGAAGAACGCGCTGGTGAAACAGTACGGCCGTCTGTTCGAGATGGAGGGAATAAAGCTCTCCTTCACCGACGACGCGTTGAAGTCGGTGGCGGCGCGGGCGATCACGCGCAAGACCGGCGCGCGCGGCCTGCGCTCGATCATGGAGCAAATCCTGCTCAATACGATGTTCGACCTGCCGGGCATGGATGGGGTGGAAGAGGTCGTGATCAACCGCGAAGTGGCGGAATCGCGGGCCAATCCGCTTTATATCCACGGTAAGGAGCGGGCTGAGAACAGCGCCTGAAAGCCGTGAAAACCACCGTGTCAAGACCTTGCGGGGAGGCCGGGCGTTGCCGATATTCCGGTCTCCACGCGTGCTTATCGACATGAGGAAAGCGGCTGCCGTGCCAAAACCGGGCGGACAGCGCGCCGACCGTCCCACAGGAGGTCACACATGACTGAATCAGCCGATACCGGGGCCGAACGGACCGGAAAGAGCGACACGATGGCGGTGCTGCCGCTGCGCGACATCGTGGTGTTTCCGCATATGATTGTTCCGCTTTTCGTCGGGCGCGAGAAATCCGTCCGCGCGCTGGAAGCGGTGATGAAAGACGACAAGCAGATTCTGCTGGTGGCGCAGCGGAACGCGACGCAGGACGATCCGTCCGTGGACGACATCTATCGTCTGGGAACGGTGGCGACGATCCTGCAATTGCTGAAACTGCCCGATGGCACCGTGAAGGTGCTGGTCGAGGGCGGGCGGCGCGCGAAGATCACGGCGTTCAAGGAGACCGAAGCCTATTTCGAGGCCTCCGTCGAAACCGTGCCCGACGTGCCCGGCGACAAGAAGAGCCTCGAGGCCTTGGGCCGGTCGGTGGTGTCTCAGTTCGAGCAGTATATCAAGCTGAACAAGAAAATCGCGCCGGAGGTGCTGGTTTCGCTGAACCAGATCGAGGAGCCGTCGAAGCTCGCCGACACGGTCGCCAGCCATCTGAACCTGAAGATTCCCGAGAAGCAGGAGCTTCTGGAAGCGCACAAGATTTCCGATCGGCTGGAAAAAGCGCTGGCCCACATGGAAAGCGAGATCGGCGTTCTGCAGGTCGAGAAGAAGATCCGTGGACGCGTGAAGCGGCAGATGGAGAAGACCCAGCGCGAGTACTATCTGAACGAGCAATTGAAGGCGATTCAGAAGGAACTTGGCGAGGGCGAGGACGGCCAGGACGAGAACGCCGAACTCGAGGACAAGATCAAGAAGACCAAGCTGTCGAAGGAAGCCCGCGAAAAGGCGGTGGCCGAGCTGAAGAAGCTGCGGACCATGTCGCCGATGTCGGCGGAAGCGACGGTGGTGCGCAACTACCTCCAGTGGATTCTCTCGATCCCCTGGAAGAAGCGCAGCAAGGTCCGCAACGACGTGGTCGCCGCCGAAAAAATCCTCAACGAGGACCATTTCGGGCTGGAGAAGGTCAAAGAGCGGATCATCGAATACCTGGCGGTGCAGGCGCGCAGTCCGAAGGTGCGGGGTCCGATTCTTTGTCTCGTCGGTCCGCCGGGCGTCGGCAAGACCTCGCTCGGAAAGTCGATCGCCAAGGCCACCGGACGGAATTTCGTGCGGATGTCTCTGGGCGGCGTGCGGGACGAGGCCGAGGTGCGGGGTCATCGCCGGACCTATATCGGGTCGATGCCCGGTAAGGTCATCCAGGGGATGAAGAAGGCGAAGACGTCGAATCCGCTGTTCCTGCTCGACGAGATCGACAAACTCGGTGCCGATTGGCGCGGCGATCCCTCCTCCGCGCTGCTGGAGGTGCTGGATCCCGAACAGAACAGCACCTTCGCCGATCATTATCTGGAGGTGGATTACGACCTGTCCGACGTGATGTTCGTCACCACGGCAAACAGCCTGCGCATGCCGCAGCCGCTGATGGACCGGATGGAGATCATCCGCATCCCCGGCTACACCGAGGATGAGAAGGTCGAGATCGCCAAGCGCCATCTGGTTCCCAAACAGGCCGAGGCCCATGGGTTGAAGAAGGGCGAATGGGACATCACCGACGAAGCGCTGCACGTGCTGATCCAGTCCTACACACGTGAGGCCGGCGTCCGGAACCTGGAGCGCGAACTCGCCAACCTCGCCCGGAAATCGGTGAAGGAAATCGTGACCAAGAAGGTCGAGCGGGTCACGATCGACACGGACAACGTCGAGACCTTCGCCGGGGTGAAGAAATTCCGCTACGGCGAGACGGAGTCCGAGGACATGGTCGGTGTCGTCACCGGCCTCGCCTGGACCGAGGTTGGCGGCGAGATTCTGACCATCGAATCCGTCCTTCTGCCCGGCAAGGGCAACGTCAAATCGTCTGGGAAACTGGGCGATGTGATGCAGGAAAGCGTGTCCGCGGCGCTGAGTTACGTCCGCAGCCGTTCCATCCGATTCGGGATCAAGCCGCCGTTGTTCGAGAAGCGGGACATTCATGTCCACGTGCCCGAAGGCGCGACTCCGAAGGACGGTCCGTCGGCGGGAATCGCGATGGCGACGTCGATTGTCTCCATTCTGACCAACATCCCGGTGCGCCGGGACGTCGCGATGACCGGGGAAATCACGCTACGCGGGCGGGTGCTGCCGATCGGCGGCCTGAAGGAAAAACTGCTCGCGGCGCTGCGGGCGGGGATCAAGACGGTGTTCATCCCGAAGGACAACGAGAAAGACCTCGCCGAGATCCCGGACAACGTGAAAAACAACCTGACCCTCATCCCGGTGTCGGATGTGGACGAGGTGATCGCCAAGGCGCTGGTGCGCGCGCCGGTGCCGATCGAATGGGAAGAGCCGCCTGAGATCCCGCCGGTTCCTCCGCAGGCACAGCCCAGCGGCGCTCTGCTGGCGCATTGAACCGCGCCGGCGCCCTTCCCCCCGCACGATCGGGGGAAAGGGCGCCGGAACGATCCCATGACCGCGAGGTCTGGGCTTAACACCCATGTACGAAGGGGAATCGCACTCGTGAACAAAAACGACCTGATCGCGGCCGTCGCCGGCAGCGCCGATCTGACTCGCGCCAAGGCTGGAGACGCCGTGGAAGCCGTCCTGACCGCCATCGGCGATGCCCTGAAGCGCCGGGACGAGGTGCGGCTGGCCGGATTCGGCACGTTCGTCGCCGCCGAGCGGAAGGCCGGCACGGGGCGCAATCCGCGTACGGGCGAAGAGATGCAGATTCCCGCCTCCACCACCGTTCGCTTCAAGGCCGGCAAAGGTCTGAAGGATTCCGTGAACTGAAACGCCTTGAACCGGGCAGCCGGTTCGGTATGTTGAAGCGCCCTTGCCGCCGCGCTGGCGGTCAGGAGGGCATCGGAAGGCGGTTAGCTCAGCGGTAGAGCGTCTCGTTTACACCGAGAGGGCCGGCGGTTCGAATCCGTCACCGCCTACCAAAAATTTTCCAACACGAAGCCGCGAAATTTTCCCGGTTTCACGCTTGACGACCCGGAGCGGGCATCCTACAAGCCCGCCTCCGCCAAAGCGGGAGTAGCTCAGTTGGTTAGAGCGCCGGCCTGTCACGCCGGAGGTCGCGGGTTCGAGCCCCGTCTCTCGCGCCACGGCGCGATTATCGCGCCAGGTGGCGATGCCCCCTCCCCTTCTCGATTGCAGGCAACATCTTGCTTGACCCGGCCCATCGTGGCTGCCACGGCTCGCGCATGCGTTTAGATTGGCTTTTCCGCGCCGCGACTCGAATGGTTCTGGCTGGCGTCCTCGCGCTGACCATGGGACCGGCGGTCATGGCGGCCCCCGACCCGCGGGATGTCCCGGACGCCCCCCCCCGGGAGCGTCCACGTCCGGCGAGGACGGGCGACGGCGGGAGCCCGCCGAAGAAGCCCGCGAAGCCCGAGGCACGCAAGCCAGGCGACAAGGGCAAGCCGCAACCCGCCAAGGCGGACCCGGCGCCCGCGACAGCGGCCGGTCCCGTGCCGGTGCCGCCGCCCAGACCGCCCACCACGCCGTCCGGAGAACCGGCCGCGAAGCTGCCTCGATTCGCGGCGCTGAAAACCGACGAAACCAATATGCGCCGGGGGCCCGGGCAGCGTTACCCGATTGACTGGGTTTATAAGCGGCGCGACCTGCCGGTGGAGGTCGAACGCGAATACGACGTCTGGCGGCTCGTACGCGATCAGGAGGGCATACAGGGCTGGGTGCATCAGGTGACGCTGAGCGAGCGGCGGACCTTCGTGGTCACCGGTGGCGACGCCACGATCCGCTCTGGCGCCAGCGAGACGTCGGCGGGGGTCGCTTTGTTGAAGGCAGGGGTCATCGGACGGATTCGCGCGTGCGATCAGGGTTCCAAATGGTGCCAGGTGCAGGTCGGGACGTTCAAAGGTTACCTGCGCCGCGACCAGTTCTGGGGTCTGCTGCCGGACGAGGTCGTCACGCCGTCCTGAACCGGACCAGGGCATTGCGGGGGCTTGGCGGGCGCGGTACAGCGGACTCGGACCCCAGGAGCAAAGGGCGCGGCGCGCATGGACCTGAAAGACCATATCAGAGGCATCCCGGATTTTCCGAAGCCGGGTATCCTGTTTTACGACATCTCGACATTGCTCCGCGACGCCGACGCCTGGCAGGTGGCGATGGGCCGGATGGCGCGCGCGGTGCGGCCGCATCAGCCCGATATCCTCGCGGGGATCGAGAGCCGGGGCTTCCTGATCGCGGCGCCGCTGGCCCTGAAGCTCGGCTGCGGGTTCATGATGATCCGCAAGCCGGGCAAGCTGCCTGGGCCGACCGTGGGGCTGAATTACAGCCTGGAGTATGGGGAGGACCGGCTGGAAATCCAGGCCGACGCGGTGCACGCCGGGCAGCGAGTGGTCGTGGTGGACGATCTGTTGGCGACCGGCGGCACGCTGGCCGCGAGTATCGCCTTGCTGCGCCAACAAGGCGCGGTCGTGCCCGCCGCCGCGGCCCTGATCGAGCTGACCTTTTTGAATGGCCGGGCCAGGCTGGATGTGCCCTGCGAGGCGCTGATGGCGTACGACAGTTAAACGCGCGCGTCTGGCGGCGGCATGACACCGCCAGACGGATTCGACGTTACCGGGTGACGTTCACCGCCCCCTGGATCGTGGCCTGGCCCGGGATCAAACGCACCGCGAAGCTGTCGGTGCCCACGTAGCCGCGATCCGGGAAGTAATCGATTCGCGTGTTGTTGCCGACGCGATGCGCGAACACGCGTCCATGCAAGGGCCGGCCGGCGAGCAAATAGGACGCATAGGGCGCGCCACCGCGCGCGGTCAGAATGCCGCACCAGCCGCCTTCATTACTGACCTGCATCTGGGCGACGACCGCCTGGCCATCGGCGGGCGTTGCCGCGGGCGCCACGCAGGTCCTCGCGCCGCCAGCCATGTCGATCGCGAACACGCCATTGCCGCCGCCCTGCATCGCGCATCCCTGCGCCAGAAACCCGGTGGCCACCAAGCACGCGAGTGCCCTAGCCGACAGGATGGATCGAACAGGTTTCATGCCCACATTGCCTCCACGCGACATCCAGTGCCATCCGGACCGGCGCGATTCGCCGGGTCGAGAGGCACGGTACCGATGGGACATAGCCGAGGTCAGAGCGCTGGGGAACCATCCTTCGCGATTGCCGGCCAGAAGCGTTTGACCCGGGCGCGACATTTGCCTATGAAGAGAGAGCAAACGCTGTGTCCGGGGTAACGCCCGGGTTTGATCTCTCCCGGCGGAGGGGTGGCCGAGTGGCTGAAGGCAGCGGTTTGCTAAACCGCCGTACGGCGTCAAGCCGTACCGTGAGTTCGAATCTCATCCCCTCCGCCAGTTCTCCCTCGGGCGACATTCTCCATGGCCGTATAAGACGCCGAAAAGCGCAGGAATCCCGCGATTTTTCGTAGGAACCTCTTGACCGGCCCTCCGCCCGGAAGGGCGCATTTCTCTCTCTGACGGCCCTTTCTCTCCGAACCTCTTGACTGGGCCGATTTGGTACGGTTCTCGTATACTGTTGATATTACAGTATTTTCTGGCTGAGCGGCGCCGTACTATTTCGACATGGCGATTGGGGATCGAGGGAAACTGAGATCGAAATCAGGTATTGATTTCCGGGACGGATTTGATGCTCCGGCATGCCCATAATGCGATTGTCCCGCGACAATCGAGATGGGAATCGTATTGCCTCATCCAGGAATGCTCCCGAGCAGACCGGCCATTGCCTCATCAGGATGCTCCCGTCGCCGCGTCACATTGTCAATCGGGTCGCGGAAAACCCGCTTTCCTGTTCGATCGGCGAGCCTGCTTTCCCGTCCCGACCTGGCGCCGCCAAAGCCGCGGCGCGCAGCGAAGGGGAAGAGAGGAGCGGAGCCACCCGGAGCCACGCGCAGCGCGCGCTTTCGCGCGAGCATGGCGAGGATGGCGAGCACCGGACCTTCCCTGAAGCGAGCACCGTGGCACACTCCGCACCAGTCGGAGGACCAGGCCGCTGTCGCGCCACTGACAAGCGTTACGTCACGAAACCTGGACCGTAACAAATCAGGGTCAGTTGTTCGAGGAGGCGGATGCCAGTTCTGGAGTTTCGCCAACAGCTTCGGCCCCAAACACCATTTTATGCGCCATCGCTCCCCGCCACTCCTTTAACCGGCGTTGCAGCGTCCGCAGTTGCCCATCAGGATAGACGCCGGGTTGTTCGGTTTGCAGCCGCTCGAACAGTTCGCGTGTAGCGCGACAATCTGGATGGTGATCAGCGACAAACAGGATCACGTTTGGTAATCGCGACGATCTCATGGTGTTCTCGCCGATTGTCGTTGGCAAGCGTTATGTCGCTGGTTGATTGTCGGGGCGCGACAAAGCCGCCGCGTCCTTGATTGTCGCGCGTCCGGGCGGCCGTCCGGGGCCTTTCTGTTTCC
>CANJJS010000059.1 GCA_947474705.1 Acetobacteraceae bacterium
CATCACGCAAAACTGGCGGGGAAAGCCGCTGGTCAGCTGTCGCGCCATCGTCCAATCGATCGCGAGCACGACAACCCGGACAGGCCTGAACGTCAAATGCGGCATCGATCCCAATCTGTATCCGTCCGGAGATCAAAATCTCCGATGCCCAGATGGCGACGATCAACATTACTCCGCATGAGTTTCACGGGGAATGGAATGATACCATTGCCCCGAGACCACCGTAATGGAGCGATAATTTATCAACAGGCCCTAAACGACAGCGCCGCGGTGATCCCCGGCCACAGCCCCACCACCTGGGCGTCTGCCCCACCACCGCCAGACTCACGCGCGCCACCCGACACGGCCCCTGTCCGTGCCGGCCGCCTGAAGGGACCTATGCATCGCCGTTATCCTTTCCATCCCCGCAGGAACGCTTCCACCACGGACAGGAAACCCGAGGGGTTGTCGGCATGCAACCAATGGCCCGCGTTCTTCAACGCCACGAACCGCGCCGCCGGAAACAGCGCTCGAATCGCCGGCCGGTGCTCCGGCAGGACGTAATCGGACTCAGCGCCAGAGACGAACAGCGCCACACCCGGGTACCGGCCCGCTGGCGTCTCCCAGCCCTCCAAATCCGGCACCGCCGCCGCGATCTCATCCAACCCAATCCGCCAGCGCGGCACGGGTCCAAACTGAAGGTTCTGGATCAGAAACGCCCGCACCTCTGGCCGCGGCACATACGCGGTCAACGCGGCCTCGGCGGCGGCACGGGTCAAACCGGCGGTCAACGGGATCGCGCGCAAGGCCGCCGCGACACTCTGATTGCCATGGATATAAGCGACCGGCGCGATATCGGCGATCGCCACCCGCTCAAACCGCTCCGGCGCCATCGCCGCCGCGGTCATCAACGTCTTGCCGCCCATCGAGTGCCCGATCGCCGCGACACGCGCGATCCCCAGCGCGTCCAGCGTGTCGAGCACATCCGCCGCCAGCTCCGTATACCGCATTCCCGATGCATGCGGGCTGGCGCCGTGATTGCGCGCGTCCAGCGCGATCACGCGGAACGACGCACTCAACGCCCGCTGCAAAACACCAAAATTGCGCGCGGCCCCAAACAGCCCATGCAACAACACGACCGGCGGCCCGGCCCCCATCTCAATCGAATGCAAGCGCATGACCTTCGTTACCCGGCCATCGCGGCTTGAGCAATCGGGCGGAGAAGTGGAAACCTTGGGGCTTTGCCCCGGACCCCACGAGGGGCGCTGCCCCCTCAACCCCCACCAAGGCAGGGCCTTAGATGCCGTCTTGTTTGGGGGAGATGAATCAGGGGGGCCATGAGAGGCGGTGCAACAGCCTGAATTGCCCCCCCTGTTTCATCTCCCCCAATTAAATGGGTCCAGGGCCCCCGCCCTGGCGGGGCTCGAAGGGGCAGAGCCCCTCGCGGGGTTTGGGGCAAAGCCCCAAGGCTTCCACTTCTCCGCCCTATGACCCGAGCCAAGATGGCCCGCGTTACGCGGCCTCGTGCTTGCGCAAATGCGCGGCGATCGCGGCCAGGGCGGCGGGGGTCATGCCTTGGATCCGTGCCGCGGCGCCGAACGAGTCCGGGCGAACCGTGTTCAGTTTGTCGCGGAGTTCCGTCGACAACCCGCCAACATGGTCAAAGGCGACGCCCGACAGCGACACGGCTTCCTCTTTCGCGAAGCCGCGGATTTCGGCCTTCTGGCGGTGCAGATACCCGCCATACAGGGCCTCCGCCCGCATCTGTGCCAGCGCGCGCGGCGGCGCCTCCAGCAGAAACGGAAACGCCCGCGTCAGATCAGACCACGGCACGCCATCGTAACCGGACAATTCGACGACATCCCGCCAGCGGCCGTCGTCGCGCACGGTCACCCCCAGCTTCGCCAGCGCCGAGGGACTGCCGCCCGCCGCCCGCGCCGCCGCCATCAGGTCAGCGACATCCGCCTGATGCGCCCGGAACGCCGCCGCCCGCGCGCCGCCGACACACCCCCAGGCGATGCCTTTCTCCGTCAGCCGGATATCGGCGTTGTCCGCCCGCAACGACAGCCGGAACTCGGCGCGCGAGGTGAACATGCGATAAGGCTCGCTGACCCCGTGCAACGTCAGATCGTCGGCCAGCACGCCCAAATAGGCTTCGGACCGCGCCAACCGGACCTCGTCCGCCCCCCCGGCCAGCCGCGCCGCGTTGATCCCCGCCAGGATGCCTTGCGCCGCGGCTTCCTCGTATCCGGTGGTGCCGTTGATCTGCCCCGCCAAAAACAGGCCCGGCAACGCGCGCAGGCCAAATCCCGGCGACAGCGCGACGGGATCGACGTAGTCGTATTCGACGGCATATCCCGGACGCACCATCCGCGCGTGCTCCAGACCCGGGATCGTGCGCAGGAGGGCCGCTTGCACGGTTTCCGGCAGCGAGGTCGAGATCCCGTTCGGATACACGGTTGGATCGTCCAGCCCTTCCGGTTCCAGGAAAATATTGTGCCGGTCGCGATCGGCGAAGCGCTTCACCTTGTCCTCGATGGACGGGCAATAGCGCGGGCCCACGCCGCTGATGTTCCCTGTATGGATCGCCGACCGGTGTAGGTTCTCGCGAATAATGGCATGCGTCGCCGGTGTCGTGGACGTGACCCGGCACGCCAGTTGCGGCGAGGGAATCCGGCCCGTCATCGTCGAAAACGGCTCCGGCGCCGCGTCGCCCGGATCGGCCGCGAGACCCAGCCAATCGATGGTGCGCCGGTCGAGCCGCGGCGGCGTGCCGGTCTTCAGCCGCCCCATTGGCAACTTCAACCGCTCCAACGTCAGCGCGAGCCCGATCGCCGGGCCCTCTCCCACCCGACCGGCGGGCGTTTGCTTGTCGCCAATATGGATCACCCCGCGCAGGAACGTGCCGGTCGTCAGCACCGCCGCCCCGCAGGCGATCCGCGTCCCGTCGGCGCAAATCACCGCCGCGAGACGTCCGTCCGCCGCGATCTCCAGGTCTTCCGCCGCCGCCGCGCGCAAGGTCAGGCCCGGCGTGGCATCCAGCGCCGCCCGCATCGCCCGCCGGTACAGCGACCGGTCCGCCTGCGCCCGCGGCCCCCGCACCGCCGGCCCCTTGGAGCGATTCAACAGCTTGAAATGAATCCCGGCGGCATCCGCCACCCGGCCGATCAACCCATCCAGCGCATCGACCTCCCGCACCAAATGGCCTTTGCCAATCCCGCCAATCGAGGGATTGCACGACATCTCGCCCAACGTTTCCAGCTTGTGCGTCAGCAACAAAGTCCGCGCGCCCATCCGGGCAGCGGCCGCGGCGGCCTCGCATCCGGCATGGCCGCCACCGACAACGACGACGTCGAAAGAATGTTCCATGGTGCGCATGGCGGTGTCATGTGCGGCCCACCCGCCCGAAGTCAAGCGTGGCGCTGGGGTCGCGTGTGTCGTTTGGCCGGGGCGGTGGTAAGCCCTGGGGCGCTGCCCCAGACCCCGCGAGGGCTTTGCCCTTCGAACCCACCAGGGCGGGGGCCCTGGACCCATTTAGTTGGGGTGTTCGAAGAAGGGGGGCCATCCGCGAGGTTTCAACGTCCGTGTAGGCCCCCCTTCTTCGAACACTCCAAAAAGACGGCATCCAAGGCCCTGCCTTGGCGGGGTCGAGGGGCAGCGCCCCCGTGGGGTCCGGGGCAAAGCCCCGGGGTTTCCACCGCCCCGGCCAAACGACACACGCGACACAATCGACACGCCGGCGCGACGCGCGCGCGACACGACGCTGTCAGGTTCCGCTCAACGGCAACCACACACTGGCCCATGCACGGGGCCAGCCATCGGCGGAGACAGCACCCATGACCAACGCGGCCCCCAACCAAACGGCGTCGTCGAAGAAAAATCCTCTGACCGGCGCGATCTTCGAGGACCTCCCGGCCGCCCCCATCGACGCGCCGGCCCAGGGTCAACGCGCGGCTATCTTCTCGATACATGGCGGCCAGCATTTGCGCGAGGGCGACACTGGCGTCACAACATTTCACTTCACGATCCAACGCAGCGGCAACGAGACGATTGGGGCCACGATCGATTGGTCCGTCCAGGCCGCGGCCGGCCTGACCGGCGCCGATTTCGCCGGCGGCCAAATCCCGTCCGGGCGCATTGTGTTCGGCCGCGGCGAGACGATCAAAACCATCTCGATCGACGTCGCCGGCGATTTCGCCATCGAGGCCGACGAGGTTCTTTCCGTCGCGATCTCCACGCAGTCTCCGGGCGTGCTGCTGGGCAATCATCTCGCGTCCAGCGTGATTGAGAACGACGACGGGCTCTCCAAACTCCGGCTTCTGCCAGGCGCGACCCATGACGAAGGCGACGCCGGCCCGACGGCGTTCGCGTTCGAGGTCTTACGCACCGGCTCGACACTCGGCTCGGCCAGCGCCGCATGGGCGGTGACGCCGAATTTTGGCTCGACCATCTCGGGCGCCGACTTCGTGGGGGGGCAACTGCCGTCGGGCATCGTGACCTTCGCCCCTGGCGAGACCAAGGCAACCATCGTCGTGAACGTCGCCGGCGATCTCGACGTCGAGGAGAACGAAAGCTTCCGGATCGAACTCGCCGCGCCGTCCCCCAACACCACGATCGACGCCAATTTTTCAAGCGCGCACGGTATCGTCAAAAACGACGACAGTTACGCCGTTCTCTGGGTCCAGGCCGGGTCCACCAAACCGGAGGGCGACAGCGGCACCACCCCGTTCGCCTTCGAGGTCCGGCGCATCGGCTCCACCGCCGGGCCCGCCAGCGCGCACTGGGCCATCGAGGCCGCCGGCGGGTCCCAGATTAGCGGCGCCGATTTCGCTGGCGGTCAGTTTCCCTCGGGCACCGTGACCTTCGCCCCCGGCGAGACGAAGAAAACCATCGCCGTCAACGTCGCCGGAGATTTGGAAATCGAAGAAAACGAGAGTTTCAGGTTCGTACTCTCCAACCCCTCGGCCAATACCAGGATCGACGCGGACTTTTCCACATCTCATGCCATCATCAAAAACGACGACAACTACTGCACCCTCCGCCTGGGCCTGAGCGTAACGAAAGCCGAGGGCAACAGCGGCGCCACGCCCTTCGTGTTCGAGGTCACCCGCACCGGTTCCACCGCCGCCCAGGCCACCGCGCACTGGACCGTTCTGCAAAGCAACAATCCCACGCTGACAGGCGCGGATTTCGTCGGCGGTCAGCTTCCGTCGGGGATCGTCACCTTCGCACCCGGCGAAACGAAGCAAACCATCGTCGTGAATGTCGCGGGCGACCTGACCGTCGAAGACGCCGAAATGTTCGGTGTCCTGCTCTCGCAACCCTCCGCCAATGCGCACATCGATCACTTTTTCGACATGGCGTTCGGCCACATCCTGAACGACGACGCACTGCTGGGGCCAGTGTCGATTCCGCCGGGCGCCGGGCTGACGATCCGCGCCGAGGCCTCGCTGTTGGGCCTGTCCGGCCCGCGCTTCCTGGACCAGCCCGCCGGCGGCGGCGAAACAGCGCCGGAGATGGATTTTCCGGCGCTGTTCGGATCGCTCGCGCCGATACCAGAGGCCGCGTTTCCGGTGCCCGGCTTAGGAGGGATGGGTCAGACGATTGAGGAGACCGCCGGTTTGGCCGCCTTCGGTGCCTGGCAGCCTCGCCCC
This sequence comes from Acetobacteraceae bacterium, assembly GCA_947474705.1. Taxonomy (GTDB): domain Bacteria; phylum Pseudomonadota; class Alphaproteobacteria; order Acetobacterales; family Acetobacteraceae; genus Rhodopila. Next base: position 5,634 of record CANJJS010000059.1, read on the forward strand.
GATTTCCTGGCCATGACGGCCGGGAACGGCGTGTGACGCCGCCCCGGCCGCCGGCGCGTGTTACTCGGCGGCCGTCAACGCCTGATACGTCAAATACCGCATCGCGCGCCGGTACTGCGCGCCCTCCGACAACGGCGCCTGGATCATCATGATGACCACCATCTTTTCCTCGGGATCGATGTAAAACGTCGTCCCATAGGCACCGGTCCAGTAATACGATCCGACCGAACCCGGCAGCGGATTTTGTCCCGGTTCGGTCCGGATCGCGAAGCCGAGCCCGAACCCCTGCCCCATGGCCGGTGTCGGCGCGATGTCGCCGGAACGGGTCAACGCCGCGGTGGAATACCCAATGCCCGCCCGCAGCGCGGTGGTGGTCATCAACGTCACCGTCGAGGGCGCCAGAACCCGCGTATTCCCGTACTTACCGCCCCCCATCATCATCTGTGCGAAGCGCAGATAATCGCTGGCCGTCCCCACCATGCCGCCGCCGCCCGACAGACGCTTCGGCTTCTTCGCCGGATCGAAATACGCCGGACGCTGGCCCGTCGCGGGATCGTTTTGCGGCTGCGCGATCCGGTCCTTGTCCGCTTCCCGCGTATAAAATCCCGTGGACGTCATCCCCAGCGGTTTCACGATCCGCTCCTCGACGATCCGGTCGAGTTCCTGCCCGGTCACCACCTCCAGCACCCGGCCCAGCACATCGGTCGCCATGCTGTATTCCCAGACCTCGCCCGGCTGATGGGCGAGCGGCAGCATCGACATCTTCGCGATCATCTGCGCCAGGGTCTCCTCGCGATTCGACACCTCGGCATCGCGATACAGAAGACTGACCGGCCCCTGGCCGATCGGCGGCGCGTAAACCAGACCCGCCGTGTGCCGCAACAAATCCTGCATCGTCATGGGACGCTTCTGCGGCTCCAGCACCATCTCGGTTTTGCCCGTGGCGGGATCGCGGTGCTCCACCTGCACCTGAAGGTCCTTGAACTCGGGAATGTATTTCGACACCGGCGCGGCCAGGTCGAGCCTGCCTTCTTCCACCAGCGTCATCGCGGCGGCACTGACGATCGGTTTGGTCATCGACGCCAGACGGAAGATCGAGTCATGCGTCATCGAGATCTTCTTCTCGCGGTCGCGATACCCGAAGGCGCGATAATACGCGATCTTGTCGTCCTTCGCGATCAACAGCACCGCGCCAGGCAATTGCCCCTGCTCGACATAACCCAGAAAAATCTTGGTCAAACGTTCGAGCCGCTCCGGCGCGAAACCCAGTTCCTCCGGCTTAGCGACCGCCTTCAGATCCTGCGCCACAAGCGGCGCCGGCAAAAGCGGCATGGACAACAGCAGCGCGAGCGCGGCGGCGAAGGACCATTTTCCGATTGACATCGTCTTCCCCCAAAACCCAACGGAAAGACTTTCAACCGAAACGACGCCGCGCCGCAACCGCGCGGCCGGAAACGCGAGGCGAAGACCGGCGGGATGGACAGGTCGAAAGCGCGAGCCACGCGGCCGTCGTGCGGAGAAATGTAAGCACCCTGGGCTCCGCCCCGGACCCCGCGAGGGCTTTGCCCCTTCGAGCCCCACCAGGGCGGGGGCCCTGGGTGTTTCCACTCTTCCGCCCGATCGCGCTGGCCGCCGGCCGGGGCGGCTATTGGGCCGGCGCCCACTTGCTGTATAAACGCCCGCGCGCGTTTCCGCCGTGGGAGGCGCGTTCCGCTCGATCGAAATGCAATCCGTTCGCGACATCGGCGAACGATACTGGAGGCGCGACCATGCGACCGAACAAAATCAAACAAATGTGGGCCGCGGGGAAATGCGCGACTCTGGGCTGGCTTTCCGTGTCGCACGGCTTCACCGCCGAGGTCATGGCGCGTCAGGGCTTCGATGCGCTGTGCATCGATCTCCAGCATGGCACCGCCGAGATGGGCGATGTCCTGCCGATGTTGCAGGCGATCTCGCAGACCGACACGGTGCCCGTCGTGCGCGTCGCGTGGAACGAGCCGCAGGCGATCATGAAGGCGCTCGATCTGGGCGCGATGTGTGTCATCGTGCCGCTGATCAATAATGCCGAGGAAGCCGCGAAGGCCGTGGCCGCCTGCCGCTATCCGCCGGCCGGCATTCGGTCCAACGGGCCCGTGCGCGCCGTGCATTACGCCGGGAGCGATTACGTCGCCAACGCCAACGACGAAATCGTGATCATGGCGATGATCGAGACCAAGGAAGGCATCGCCAATCTCGAGGAAATCTGCGCCACGCCCGGACTCGACGCCGTTTACATCGGCCCGGCCGATCTGTCCTTCGCGCTGGGCATGGCCCCGCGCGCCGACAATCCGGACCCGCTGCACATCGCCACCTGCGACAAGATCCTGGCGGCGGCGCACAAGGCCGGCATCAAATGCGTGATGCACTGCGCCGGGGCACCGTTCGCGGCGGGCGCGGTGAAGCGCGGCTTCGACATGGTCATGCTGACCTCCGACGCGTCCTGCATGGCGGCGGGCGCGAAGGCGCAGCTCGACGAGCTGAAAGCCAAAACGGCCTGAGTGTTCCCCGCCCCTGGTCCTCGCCGCTGGGCGAGGACCAGGGGCATGCGGCCCTACTTTAACTTCGGACCGAAGACGCATCATGAGCTTTTCGGACGCCGCCTGGCGGCAATTGATCTCCGCGTTGCACGGCTCCGGCCCCAAGGCCGCGCTGGCGATCACGGGCGGCGGCAGCGGCGCCATTGGCGAACTGCTGCGGGTGCCCGGCGGTTCCCGGCTGTTGCTGGAGGCGCAGGTCCCCTACGACGAACAGGCGCTGGCGATGTATCTCGGCTTCGCGCCGGCGCAGGCGTCCAGCGCCGCCACGGCGATCGCCATGGCACGGGCCGCGCGGACCCGGGCCGCGCGTTTGGCGCCGGCCGGGACCGAGCCGGCGGGACTCGGCGCGACGGCCGCGCTGGTCAGCGACCGGCCACGCCGGGGCGAACACCGGTTTCATATCGCCTGCGCGACCGGAGCTGGGGTCGCGCATTGCTCGGCCGTGCTGGCCAAGGGCCGCCGGGACCGGGCGGGCGAGGAAGACATCGTTTCGCGCGCGATCGTGTTATGGCTGGCCCGCTGCTGCGGGGTCGACGTGCCGTCGCCGCGCGCTTTGCTCGACCCGGACGAAATCTTCGAGGAGACGGTGCCGGCGGAGGAAGATCCCATCGAGCGGCTGGTGGCCGGCGGGCTCGACCGGGTCACGGCCCTGCCGGATGGACAATTGACGGTGGCGCCGCCGCGGACGGCGGTGCTGATGCCGGGGTCGTTCAATCCCATCCATGACGGGCATGTGTCGCTGGCGCGGGTGGCCGAGGACATCAAACAACAGGCTTTGGCCTACGAAATATCGGTCACCAATGTCGACAAGCCGCCGCTGGCGGGGCATGCGGTGCGGCACCGGATCGCGCAGTTCGCCTGGAAAGCGGCGGTCGAACTGACCCGTGCCCCAACGTTTCTGGAAAAGTCGCGGTTGTTTCCGCGGACGACCTTCGTGATCGGCGCGGACACGGCGGAGCGGCTGGTGGCGCCGAAATATTACGGCGGCGACGAGGAGCGCATGCACGGCGCGCTGGAGGAAATCGGCGGCATGGGCGGCAGTTTCCTGGTCGCGGTGCGCGTCGATGGCGCCGCGCGGCTCCGGACATTGCGCGATGTCGCGGTACCCCACCGGTTCGCCGATCTGTTCGCGGAGATCCCGGAGCACCGGTTCCGGCTCGACACGTCGTCATCCGAGATCCGGGCGCGGTCGGCGGCGTCCTGACCGGGCGCGCGCGCGATCAGATCCAGCCCATGCTCCGCGCGGCGAGGATCGTCAGCAAAACCGCGTTCGCGGCCATGATTCCCGGCACGACGTACCCGGCCTGGCGCCGCCAGCGGGCGCCGGCGGCATGGCCCGCGAAGCCCACGAGCACCAGAGCGGGGACCGTGCCCAGCGCGAAAGCGGCCATGCCCAAAGCGCCAATCCAGGGATCGGCGGCCGCCGCGGCGAGGATCAACGCCGCGTAAACGAGCCCGCAGGGCAAAAATCCAAGACAAACGCCCAGACGCCAGGCGGAAAAGGCGGAGGGCGCGCGCGGCGGCCCATGGGGCAGCAGCGGCGAAAGCCAACGATAAAGCCCCGAAGGCGCCCAGCCATGGCCCGCCGCCTGGCGCGCCAGCAAAAACGCACCCAACAGCAGCAAGGGACCGGCCAGCCAGGGAATGGCGCCAAGGCGCGCGCCGCTTTGCCCGGCCACCGCGCCCAGAAACGCGTAAGCGGTCACCCTGCCCGCGTGAAACGGCAGGAGCGCGGCGGCCTCGACCCGCCGCCATTCGCACAGGCGCGCCACCGGCAGCCGCGCCATGCGATCGGCCGTCTGGCCCAGAACGAACCCGCCACACATGGGCGCGCAATGCGTGACGCCGCCCACAGCGCCCATCAGAAACAGGCTCAGCCCCACGCCGCCGCCCAGCGGCGCCAGACCGCACCAGGCCACGAGACCCATCCACGCCGTTTCCATGGCGTGTCCGATGCGCGGCGGCGCCCGGCCGCGCATTGATCCACGTCAATGCCGCGGTGCGAAATCGCGCCCAACTTTCGTCGCGGCGCTCGCGATCCAATCCACAGGAGCGCCGGTTCGAGGGGAAGCAATCATGGGAATCGCCACCGGCGACGTGTTTGTTGGAGTCATGACGGCCGTGCTGGGACTGATCGGTCTGATACTCGCGTCCGGCGCCATGGACGACGGGATTTACGTGTTCGGCCTGTCGCTGACCGGCTTCGCCGCCGTGTTCGTCGCCGGTCTGATACGAAGCCATTACGACCGGCGGGAAAAGCTGCGCGCGGAGGGCTGGCGCCATGTCTGATCGCGCGATCGCCTATAACGAGGACATCGTTAAGAAATTCGTCGTCGCGTCGATGTTCTGGGGCGTCGTGGCGTTTCTGGTGGGCGTGGTCCTGGCCGCGCAACTGACATGGCCGGCACTGAACCTGGGCCTGCCCTTCACCAATTTCGGACGGTTGCGGCCGGTCCATACGTCGGCGGCGATCTTCGCCTTCGGCGGGTGCGCGCTGTTCGGGACATCGTTCCATATCGTGCAACGGACCTGCCGCGCGCGGCTGTTCGGCGGCGAGGCGCTGGCGAACTTTATTTTCTGGGGATACCAGTTCTTTATCGTCATGGCGGCCTTGTCCTATGTCATGGGGTTCAGCCAGGGACAGGAATACGCCGAACCCGAATGGCACCTGGACCTGTTCCTGACGCTGATCTGGGTCCTCTACGCCGTGGTGTTCATCGGCACGGTGATGCTGCGGGAAGAGCCGCATATCTACGTCGCCAACTGGTTTTTCATGGCGTTCATCCTGACCGTGGCGGTCCTGCATCTCTGTAACAATATCGCCATGCCGGTCAGCCTCTACACGGCGAAGAGCTACAATATCGCCGCGGGGGTGCAGAACGCGATGATCCAGTGGTGGTATGGGCATAACGCGGTTGGCTTCTTTCTGACGGCGGGATTTCTGGGGATGATGTACTACTTCATCCCGAAAGCGGCGGATCGCCCGGTTTACTCCTACCGGATCTCCATCGTGCATTTTTGGTCGCTGGTGTTCATGTATATCTGGGCCGGGCCGCATCATCTGCACTGGACCGCCCTCCCCGACTGGACGCAGACGCTGGGCATGGCTTTCTCCATCATGTTGTGGATGCCGTCCTGGGGCGGAATGATCAACGGGATCATGACCCTGTCGGGCGCATGGGACAAATTGCGGACAGACCCAGGACTGCGCTTCTCCGTCACCGCCGTGGGATTTTACGGCATGGCGACGTTCGAAGGGCCGGTGATGTCGATCCGGGCGGTGAACGCCCTGTCGCATTATACTGACTGGGGGATTGGACATGTCCATTCCGGCGCGCTCGGCTGGGTCGCGTTCATCACCTTCGGCGCGTTCTATTACCTCGTGCCAGTGCTTTGGAAACGCGAGCGGTTGTATTCGACCCGGCTGGTGTCCTGGCACTACTGGATCGCGACATTGGGCATTGTCTTCTACATCGCCGCGATGTGGGTCGCCGGAATCATGCAGGGCCTGATGTGGCGCGCGTACGACAACCATGGATTTTTGCAATACGCCTTCGTGGAATCCGTCGCCGCGGTGCACCCGTACTATGTAATCCGGCTGCTCGGCGGGCTGCTGTTCCTCTCGGGAATGTTGATCATGGTTTACAATCTCATCCAGACCGTCCGGGACCCGGCGACCGCGCGACGCGGCGAGGCCGGCGGCGACCTGGCCATGGCGAAGGCCTGAACCCATGTTGATCCGTCACGAAACCATAGAGAAAAACAGCATCCTTCTGTTGGTGCTCACCCTTCTCACCATCTCCGTCGGCGGGCTGGTGGAGGTCGTTCCCCTGTTCACCATCGAAACGACGGTGGAACATGTCCGGGGCGTGCGGCCCTACAGCCCGCTCGAATCCCGGGGGCGCGACATCTATATTCGCGAGGGCTGCTATACCTGCCACAGCCAGCAGGTGCGGGCGCTGCGCGACGAAGTGGAGCGCTACGGCCATTACTCGATCGCCGCGGAGAGCATGTACGACCATCCGTTCCAGTGGGGCTCGAAACGCATTGGGCCCGATCTGGCGCGTGTCGGCGGCAAATACTCCAACGACTGGCATATCGCGCACATGGCCGACCCGCGCAGCGTCGTGCCGGAATCGTTGATGCCGCGCTATGCGTTTCTCGCGGCCAACCGGCTGGACACCGGCGATCTGACGGCGCGGCTGAAAGCCCAGAAGGCGGTCGGCGTGCCTTATACCGACGAGCAACTTGCCGCCGCCGCCGCCGATCTGCGGACACAGGCCGATCCGGCGGCGGACAATACGGCGCTGCTGAAACGCTACCCGAAAGCGGTCACGGTGCCCGGCGGGGGACCGTTCGTGACGGAACTCGACGCGCTGGTGGCCTATCTTCAGGTGCTCGGGACAATGGTGGATTTCGCCGATCCGGCCAACGAAAACCTCCGGCAATGAGGGATGTCATGGCGATCCTGCAATGGATTCAACATCGCTCCGTCGTCGCGATGATGGCGGTGTTCGTTCTGATCGTGGCGGCGACGTTCTGGCCTGGCCGTAAGTCCCGCTTTCAGCGCGACGCGCGTATCCCGTTGAACGACGACCGCTGAGGAGACATCGCGATGCCGACCAAGATCGAGAAGGATGCCATCAGCGGTCACATGACCACGGGGCATGAATGGGACGGGCTGAAGGAGCTGAACCAGCCTTTGCCGAAATGGTGGCTTTATATCTTTTACGCGACGATCGTCTGGTCGCTCGGGTATTTCGTGCTCTACCCCTCGGTGCCCTGGTTCAATTCGTATTTTCACGGCACGCTGGGGTATTCCACCCGTGCCGCGGTGGACGCGGATGTCGCGGCGGTGACGAAGCAGCGCGCGGTCCACATGGACCGGATCAAGGCCCTGTCGTACCGCGACATTCGTCAGGACCAGCAATTGATGGCGGTGGCGCTGACGGCGGGCCGGATCGCCTTCGCCGAGAACTGCCAGCCCTGTCATGGGGCGGGCGGGGGCGGCAATCCCGGATATCCGGTGCTGGCGGCGGATAACTGGATCTGGGGCGGCACGCTGGACGACATCCAGCGCACGATCTCCTTTGGGGTTCGTTCCACCCATGAAAACACGCGGCTGAGCGTCATGCCGAAATTCGGCGCCGATGGGATCTTGAAACCCGAGGAAATTCGCGCGGTCGCGGCCTATGTCATGACGCTCTACGGCGCGCCCGCGGGTGGCGGCGACACAAGTGCGGGCCAGGCGCTGTACGCGGCGAACTGCGCGGTCTGCCACGGCGACAAGGCGCAGGGGAACCGCGAGCTCGGGGCGCCGAAACTGGCCGCGCGGGCGCATCTTTACGGCGACGATTTACCGGCCGTGACGGCGCAGATCGCGAACCCGCGGCAGGGCACGATGCCCGCCTGGAATGCCCGTTTGGATGCCGCGACCATCAAGGCGCTCGCCCTTTACGTCCATGGTCTGGGCGGCGGCGAACCGGACCGCCCATGACCCATGCGAATCGCAAACAGCAACTCCAGATGGAGGAAGCTGGCGAGCATTTGTTCGCGAACCGGGTGCGGGTGTATCAGAAATCCGTCTCCGGTCCGGTGCGCCGGATCAAATGGGCGGTGCTGGCGCTCTGTTTGGCCGTCTATTACGCCCTGCCCTGGCTCCGCTGGGACCGGGGCACGGGCCATCCGAATCAGGCGATTCTGCTGGATATCGGGCGGGAGCGGTTTTATTTCTTCGGTCTGACGTTCTGGCCGCAGGATATTTTCTATTTGACCGGCCTGCTGATCATGGCCGCCGTGGCGTTGTTCCTGGTGACCAGCGTCGCGGGCCGGGTCTGGTGCGGGTATGCCTGTCCGCAGACCGTTTGGACCGATCTGTTCCAACTTGTGGAGCGCGCGATCGAGGGCGACCGCAACGAACGCATGAAGCGCGACGCCGCGGCACTGAGTTTCGACACGGTTTGGCGGAAAGTGGCGAAGCACGCGGTCTGGGTGGGGGTCGCGTTCTGGACCGGGGGTGCCTGGATCATGTACTACGCCGACGCCCCGACCGTGACGGTTCAGTTCTGGACCGGCCGCGCCACGTCCGAGGTGTATTTCTTCACCTTTTTGTTCACCGCCACCACCTATCTTCTCGCGGGTTGGGCGCGCGAGCAGGTCTGCACTTATATGTGTCCCTGGCTGCGGTTTCAGTCGGCGATGCTGGACGAGCACAGTCTGACCGTGACTTATCAGGCTTGGCGCGGGGAGCCCAGAACGCGCGGCAAGCGTGTGGAGAACGCGGGTGGGGACTGCGTGGATTGCGGTGCCTGCGTGATGGTGTGCCCGACGGGGATCGACATTCGCGACGGCATTCAGCTCGAATGCATTGGCTGTGGGTTATGCGTGGATGCCTGCGACCATGTCATGGCGCGGACGGGCCGGCCCGAGCATTTGATCGGTTGGGATACTTTGGCCGGGCAGGCGGCGAAAGCCCAGGGCACGCGGGCGAAGTATCGTTTGTTTCGGCCAAGGACTGTTGTCTATTGCGTGGCGCTGTCCGTCGCGGCGCTGGTCATGATCGGCGCGCTGGCGACACGGCCGATGTCCGGACTTTCGGTGCTGCGCGACCGGGCCCCGTTATTCGTGCGCCTGGCCGATGGGACCATCCGCAACGGCTATATCGTCAAGATCGTCAACAAGTCTCGCGAACCCGCCACCTTCGTGCTCGCCGCCGCCGGTATTCCGGGCGCCGCGATCGCGGAGCCCGACCGGGAGCTGGGGCCGGCGGCCACTCTCACGTTGCCTGTTCCGGGCGATAGCGTCGGCACGTTTCGCATTCTCGCGACCGGACATCCCGCCGATTTCCAGGATGGCGCGGTGCCGCTGGAATTTTCCGTCCGCGACCTGGCGACGGGCGAGCACTCCGTCATCCCATCCCAGTTCATGGGACCGCGCGCCGCTGGGAGGCATTGATCGTGCGTCTTTCCTGGAACCTCTTCCCTTGGGCCATCGGCGCGGGCATGGCGGTTGTCGTCGCCGTGAACGTTGGCATGGCCGTTTCCGCCATTGGCACGTTTCCGGGCAAGGCCGGGCGCGATGGGTTCGATCTGTCCAATCGTTACAATCTCATCATGGACAGGGCGCGCGATCAGGCGGCGCTGGGCTGGAAGGTGGGTGTGGCGGTGGACGGCGACGGACATCCGGCGGTGACTCTGACGGCGGCGGATGGCGGGGCTTTGGCGCATGCGGAGGTACGGGCGACCGCGCGCAGGCCGGTTGGCGACCCCGAGGAAATGTCCTTGGTGTTCGTGGCGGCCGGGGACGAGCGGTACGTGACCGGTCAGGCGCTGCCGGCGAAGGGGCAGTGGGACCTGTTGCTGACCGTCGCGCATGAAAATCGCACGATCCTCGCGACACGGCGGGCGATCGTCCGATGACGGTTCGGACGCTTCCGGCCGCGGACGCGATTTGCACCCATTGCGGCTCGCCCGCCGCGCCGGGACAGGCGTTTTGTTGTCCGGGGTGCGGCGTGGCGTTCGAAACGATCCAGACGCTGGGGTTGGGCGGATATTACGCGAAACGGCTGCTGGACCCGAAGCAGCCGCCGCCGCGTCCGGATGCCGGTGGCGAGCGGGATTTGTCGCGTTTCATCGCGACGCGCGCGGATGGCGCGAACGAACTGGTGCTGGCGGTCGAGGGGCTGCAATGCGGGGCCTGTGTTTGGTTGATTGAATCGGTGCTCGCGCGCGAGCCGGGGGTCGAAACGGGCCGGGTGAACATGACCTCCCGCCGGTTGAAGCTGGTCTGGCGCGGGGAAGCGGCGCGGGCGGGCGGCCTGATCGCGCGGGTCGAGGAACTGGGCTACCGGCTGGTCGCCTTCGACAAAGCGGCGCTCGACGCCGCGCGCGACGCGACCGGGCAGGCGCTGTTGCGGGCTTTGGCGGTCGCGGGGTTCGCGGCGGGCAATGTCATGCTGATTTCCATCGGGGTCTGGGCGGGCGAGGCCGCCGGCTGGCTGGACGGCATGGGCGAAGCCACCCGCGACCTGCTGCATTTCGTCTCGGCGACGATCGCGCTGCCGGCGATCGCCTATGCCGGCTGGCCGTTTTTCCGGTCGGCGGCGATGGCCTTGCGGCATGGCCGGACCAACATGGATGTGCCGGTCAGCATCGGAGTGATCCTGGTCGGGAGCATGAGCCTTTGGGAGACCTGGACCCACGGCCGCCACACCTATTTCGACTCGGCGATCGCGCTGCTGTTTTTCCTGTTGATCGGCCGGGTCATGGATCACCGCGCCCGGGCACAGGCGCGCGGCACGGCGGAGCTGCTCCTGACATTGCGCGCGGCGGATGCCACGGTGTTGCTCCCCGATGGCACGACGCGGCGGCGCGCGCAGCAGGCGCTGGCCGTCGGCGACCGGCTGCTGACCGGGATGGGCGAACGGATCGGCGCGGATGGGATCGTCGAGGCGGGGGCGTCCTCGATTGACGCGAGCCTGATGACCGGCGAGGCCCTGCCCAGTTTGGTGTTTCCTGGCGCGCTTGTGTTCGCGGGGACGTTGAATTTGGGGGCAGCGCTGACGGTGCGGGTGACCGCGACCGGCGAGGCGACGCTGCTAGGCGAATGCGCGCGTCTGATCGAGGCCGCTGAATCCCGCCGGTCCCGGTTCGTCGCGCTGGCCGACCGGGTCGCCCGCCGTTACGCGCCCACCGTGCATCTGGCGGCGCTGGCGACGTTTCTGGGCTGGTATTTCGGGATGAGCGCGCCCTTGAACCAGGCGCTGCTGACCGCGGCCTCGGTGCTGATCATCACCTGCCCCTGCGCGCTGGCGCTGGCGGTGCCCGCGGTGCAGGTGATCGCGACCTCCCGGTTGTTGAAGGCCGGTGTGATGTTGAAATCGCCGACGGCGCTGGAGCGGCTGGCCGAGGCCGACATGGCCGTTTTCGACAAAACCGGCACGCTGACCGAGCCGGGCCCGCGTTTGGCGGCGGCGAACATCGATCCCGCGACGCTCCGGCTGGCGGCGTCTCTGGCTGTCGCAAGCCGGCATCCGCTGGCGCGCGCGCTGGCCGCCGCCGCCGGTCCGGTCGTGGCCTTGCCGGATGTCGTCGAGCATCCAGGACTGGGCCTCTCCGCCGGCGGCATGCGGCTGGGCAGCCGGGCGTTTTGCGGGGTCTCGAGCGTCCACGAGGCGGAGACCCCGGAATTGTGGCTGGCCCGGCCGGGCGTGGCGCCGGTGTGTTTCGCCTTCGAGGAACGGCCGCGGAGCGACGCGGCGGCGACGATCGCGGGGTTGCGGCGGCTGGGTCTGTCCGTCGCGCTGCTGTCCGGGGATCGCGACGGGCCGGTGGCGCGGATCGCCCAGACGGTGGGCATCGCGGATTGGCGGGCGGGGCAATCGCCGGTCGAGAAAACCGCCATCGTCGAAGCGGCGCGGGCCGCGGGGCATCGCGTGCTGATGGCCGGGGACGGGTTGAACGACGGGCCCGCTCTGGCGGCGGCGCATGTGTCGATCTCGCCATCGACCGCGGCGGATATCAGCCAGACCGTGGCGGATGCGGTGTTTCAGGGCGAACGGCTGGATCCGGTGTTGCTGACCGTCCGGGTCGCGCGTCTGGCGCGCCGCCTGATGCGGCAAAACCTGGCGCTGTCATTGGGCTACAACGGGTTGATGCTGCCGCTGGCGGTCGCCGGGTTTGTCACGCCCTGGCTGGCGGCGGCGGCGATGTCGGGATCGTCGGTGCTGGTGATGGCGAACAGTTTTCGCGCGCGGCGCGGCACATGACCGTCGTTCTCTGGCTGCTGGGTGGGAGTTTATTCATGGGCGGACTGAGCCTCGCGGTGTTTCTGTGGTCGTTGCGGAACGGGCAGTACGAGGATCTGGAGGGCGCGGCGAACCGTATCCTGTTCGAACCGGACGGGCCCGAGGCAGGGGTCGTTACCTTGCCGCCGCCTCGAAGGCCCGCAGGCCCGCCTCAATCTCCGCGCGTGGCAACTCCTGAGTAATGAACACCAGCCGGCTTGTGCGCGGATCGCCCTCCGGCCAGGCGGGCAGCAACACGGGCGGGTGCAGCACGTGTTGCACGCCGTGGATCGCCACCGGCCGGTCCTGACCTTCCAAATTGAGGATGCCCTTGATCCGGAGAAGATCCTTGCCGCGGCTCTGGATCAACAGTTCCAGCCACATGCCGACGCCTTGCCAGTGCAGGGGTTTGTCGAAGGTCAGGCAGAAGGACGACACGTTTTCGTCGTGATAGCGAGGCTTGTGCCCGTGGCCGTGCACGTGGTCATGGCCATCCTGGCCGTATGCCTCGGCGCGCAGCCAGCCCGCGACATCAGAGTGTTTCGCCGCGGCATCGAAAAGTCCCGCATTGAGCACGGCCGCGGGATCGACCGCGCCGTGCTTCGCAAGTACGACCGGCGCGCCGGGGTTCAGGGCGGCGATGCGCGCCAGAACCGGGCCTGGATCGGCGAGGTCGGTTTTGGTGACGACGATCCGGTCGGCGACCGCGACCTGCCGCATCGCTTCCGCGTGGCCGCGCAGGTTGGTCTCGCCCGCGACGGAGTCGACGACCGTCAGAACACCGTCCATTCGGTAGACGCTGGCTGCCACCGGGTCCGTCATCAATGTCGCCAGGATCGGCGCGGGCTCGGCGAGGCCGGTGGTTTCGATGATAATGCGAGATATTTCGTCGCGGCGCGCGCGCGGCATCATCTCGCGCAGGACGCGAACCAGATCGCCGCGCACGGTGCAGCACAGGCAACCCGCGTTCAGCAGCACCGTGTTCTCGTCGAGTGTTTCCACCAGCAGATGGTCGATGCCGATATCGCCGAATTCGTTCACCAGCACGGCGGTGCGCGCCAGAGCGGGCTGGCGCAGCAAATGGTTCAGGACGGTGGTCTTGCCCGCGCCGAGAAACCCGGTGAGGACGGTGATCGGCGTGGTTTCAGCCATAGAGACTGGCCGGATCGACCCGGGGTGCCGCGATCTCGACCAAAGCGCCATCGCGCACGGCACGGAAGAAGCAGTCGCGGCGGCCGGTGTGGCAGGCCACGCCCGCCTGCTCCACCCGCAGCAGGATCGTGTCGCCGTCGCAGTCCAGGCGGAATTCTTTCAAGGTCTGCACCTGGTTGGAGCTTTCGCCCTTGCGCCACAATTTTCCCCGGCTGCGCGACCAGTAGCAGACGCGTCCCGTCGTGAGCGTTTCCTCCACCGACTCGCGGTTCATCCAGGCCATCATCAGCACCTCGCCGGTGTCGTGCTGCTGGGCGATGGCGGGGATCAGGCCGTTGGCGTCGAAGCGGAGTTCCGCGAGCACCGCGGCGATGGTGGCATTCTGGGTCATGGGTGCTATCTTACGTCAGGTTCGCCGCGAAGCACGAGATGGGGGGAGCACGAGATGGGGTTCTCGCCGGGTACGGAGACATTGCTGGACCATGCCGCGCGCATCTGCGAGGCCAAAAGCGCGAGGTTGACCGATCTGCGCCGCCAGGTGCTGGGGTTGATCCTCGAGTCCGACTCGCCGACCGGCGCCTACGATCTGCTGGACCGGTTGCGGGCGACGCGGCATGGGGCGGCGCCGCCGACGGTATATCGGGCGCTGGAGTTTCTGCTGGAACACGGGCTGATCCATAAGCTGGAAAGCCGCTCGGCGTATGTCGGCTGCGTGAGCCACGGGGACGCGGATCATGCCGCGCAGTTTCTGATTTGCCGGACCTGCGGGCAGGTCACGGAACTGGACGATCACGAGTTGGCGCATGCGCTGGAAGACGCGGCGAAGCGGCTGGGCTTTACCGTGGGCAAGGCGACGATCGAGGCGGAGGGGTGTTGCGCCACCTGCGCGGCGGCGTAAGGCAAACGCGGTGGGGCGGTCCACCGTCTGGCGGACCGCCCGTTCAGGCGATCAGCCCTGTGCCGCGATTTTGTCCTGCGTCCTGGTGTCGAAATCGCTGGCGTCGTGGCGTTCATGCAACTGCGCGGCGGGATCGCCTTGCAGCCGGTTCACGATGCGGCCCCGCTTCACCGCCGGACGCTCGCCGATCTGGTCGGCCCAGCGGATAACGTTTTTATAGTCCTGAACGGCCAGGAACTCGCCACCGCCGTAAAGCAGGCCTTTCGCCAGACCGCCGTACCAGGGCCAGACCGCCATGTCGGCGATCGTGTAATCGGCGCCGCCGAGATACGGCGTTTCGGCGAGGCGCCGGTCCAGCACGTCCAATTGCCGCTTCGTTTCCATCGCGAACCGGTCGATGGCGTATTCGATCTTGGTCGGGGCATAGGCATAGAAGTGCCCAAACCCGCCGCCGAGATAGGGCGCGCTGCCCATCTGCCAGAACAGCCAGGACAGGCATTCCGCGCGCGCGGCGGGCTCCTTCGGCAGGAAGGCGCCGAATTTTTCCGCGAGGTGCATCAGGATCGCGCCGGATTCGAACACGCGGATCGGCGTGGGGCCGCTGCGATCCAACAGCGCCGGGATTTTGGAATTCGGGTTGATCCCCACGAAACCGCTGCCGAACTGGTCGCCCTGGCCGATCTTGATCAGCCAGGCGTCGTATTCGGCGCCGCTGTGGCCGAGCGCCAGCAGCTCTTCCAGCATGATCGTGATCTTCTGGCCGTTCGGCGTGCCGAGCGAATAAAGCTGCATCGGATGCTTGCCGACCGGCAATTCTTTTTCATGAGTCGCGCCGGCGATGGGGCGATTGATGTTGGCGAAGCGGCCGCCACTGTCTTTGTTCCAGGTCCAGACAGCCGGAGGAACGTATTCGGTCATGCGCGGAACTCCCATTTGGTTGGCGCGCAACCTGGCCCCATGGGCGGGAACGCGCAAGCCAGCGCGGGTGGGCTGGGCCGGTGCCAGGCGGACGAAGAGATTTAAGGGGCGGCGCCCCAGCGCTTACCACCGATCACACGCTTACCTCGCCGGTGCCAGCGGGTAGCGGGTGGTGCCCTGGACATGCAGGAACACCTCGCCGGCCGGCAGGTCGCCGGGCAGTGGGGCGTCGCCGTCGGTCCAGCAGAAGGCGCCGTCCGGGCCATGTTCGATGGGATGGAAGCCGCGGAGACGCGTCATCCGCGCCGGTTCCAGCGCGGCGAAGCGTTGACCGCGGCGGGACACCACCCGGCGCAGCGCGACCCCCAGCGGGCGGGCATCGCGGGCGCCCCCGTGCTCCACGGGCACCGCCGCGCGAGAGACGATCCGCAGCAGGCGCGCATGGGCGGGCGTGCGAAACACATACAAATCCCGCCGCCGGTCGATTGGATCGAGTCGCAGCCCGTCCGCCACCAGATGCAGGTCGGGGTCCTCGGTCATGGGCCAGGCCGCCTGGCCGGACCGGGCCAGCAGCCGGGCCCACACCGCGTCCACCTCCGGACCGCCCGTCAGCACCGGCGCGCAGGGCGGATGGCGCGGCATCGCGTCGTGCGCGGCGGTGGCGAACAGCGCGCGGTTGCCATCGTCGCGATAGCTTTCGGCCGGCGCCCCGTTCGCCAGCACGACGTCGTGGGCGTCCAGCTCGATGTGGAATATTTCCACGTGCGACGCCGCGTCGTCCCACACGATCGAGCGGTTGTTGACCAGGAACTCCGCGGGGATCAGGACGCCGTCGAACCAGACGGCGTGGCCTTTGGTCACCCGCAGGTCGCGATACGGCACACCGGGCGCGAAGGCATGCTGGCGAATCAGGACCGGCGTCGAGGCCGAGCGCTCCCCGCGCCGCAGCTTCGTCGACGCGTTTCCGATCCAGGCGATGGGGCGCACCTGTCCCGACCGGGTCAGCACGGAATCGCCGACACGCAGCATGTGCACCGCGATCTCGCCCGATGGCGTGGCGATCCGCGTGCCCCGGCAGAAGCACAGCAGGCTGATCGTCGTCGCGCCGCTCGCCGTGCTCAACTGGATCCCGCTGGTCGTGAACGTGCCGGATAGCGCGAGCGTCCGTTGGTTCGCCCCCGCGTCGGTCAGGATCAGCGAAGACCCGTCGAACGTCTCGCTGACCGCCGCGAAATCCGTCAGGACGAGGCTGTCATCGCCGTCGAAGCCGGAGATCGCGACGTTCGAAAACCCGTTCGCGATCCCGGACACTTGCCAGGCCGCGCCGCTGTCGATGGCGATCGAGCCGACATTGGTCACCGCGCCGCCGAAGCCCGCGATGGTGCCGACGGAGGTGCCGGTGACGGCGGCCAGTTCCAGCACGCCGGTGCCCACCCGACCTTGCCGTTCAACACGCCGTAAGCGTTGGTGATCAGCCGGTTCGTGGTGGCGGTGCGGCCGAATCGGACCGCGTATCCCGCGACGCTATCGGTCGCGGAGATCGTGCCGGAATTGGTCAGGGTCCCGGTAACGCCGGTCGAGAAATAAACGCCCGTCGTGCCACCGATCGTCCCTTGATTGGCGACGGAACTGTTCGCGCCGTTCAGCCGTATCCCGGTCGTCGTCCCGGAGATTTGCCCGGAATTGCCCAGTACCACGCCCGCGCCGGAGACACTGATGCCGGTCACGCCACCCGAGACGACGCCGGACACCCCATTGGTGGCGGAGATGGCCGCGCCGGTTAACCTGATCCCCAGGCTCGTGCCGGCGATCTGGCCAAAATTCGACATCGACGCCAGGCTGCCGGAAACGTAAAGCGCCGACACGCCGGTGATCGTGCCGCCGGACTGGTTGGTGAGCGAGGACCCAACGCCCCCCCAGGCTCGCGCCCGTCGTGCTGCCAGAGATCCGCCCGCCGGACAGGTTCGTCACCACATCCCCTGGTCCGGTCGCCAGATTGAGACCGACCCCACCCGTGCCGAGAATCGTCCCACTGTTGGCGATCGTGCTGGCGGCGGTCGACCCGCTGACGGAAACGCCGGCGGATCCGGAGATCACGCCCGCCGACAGATTGGTCAGATCCGCGGTCGAGGTACCGGAGACCGTGATCGCGCTGCCCGAGGCGACAGTCATCGTGCCGGAATTGGCGATCGTCGCCAGCACACGGCGGTTCAACGTCAGGTTTCCGTCGATCGTGCCGCTGTTGGTCACGGCCGCCGTGGTGAAGATCGTGGCTGGGTCATTGAGGTTGCCAGCGATGACGATGCCGCCGGTCACGGTGCCCGCGTTCAGCAAAGTCTCCGTCTGCCCGACAAGCCCAACCGCGAGACTGGCCTCGATGGCCGCGCCGGCACGGTTATCGACCACGCCCGGGCCGTATACGATAACACCGCGATTCGCCGCCGAAATCAGGCCGCCGGTCAGATTGACGACTTTGCCCGTCGCGGTGGCCGTACCTCCTAAACCCGCGATCCCGATCCCGGCGTTTCTTAAACCGGTTTTTATGGTCCCGTTGGCGACTACCGTCGTCCCGGAGGCCAGCAACGTGCCGGAGTTGGTGATCGTCCAGTTCCCTCCGGCGGCGCCGTACACACCGAAATAGGACCCAAACCCCACGGTCGTCGCGGGCGTGCCCGACGTCGTCACCGTGGCGTTATTGGTGAAACTGTTCGTGCCGGTCATCGTGACCGGATTGTCTCCCGCGGTCAGGGAAATGCTGCTGGTCGTCGTGCCGTTGATGTTCGTGGCCATCTGAAATCCCACCGGCCTGCCCGGCCGTCCCATGAAGTCTGTTCGTTAGGCCTGGCGGAGCCGCACCGGAAACGCCCGGCGGGAAACCTCCGCCTGACCCGGCGGTATGTGCGATCGTTGAAAACGACCTCGATCCCTCGGGGATTCTTCGTTGACGCCGCCGTCCAGACACGGGAACCCGGCATCGAAAATGCCTCGCCCGGCCTGGCGCCGCCGCCCCGCCATGTCGCCCGGCCCCGCGGCTTCGGTCAAGCCGAAATCGCCGCCTTTTCCGAGCAATCGCCCGGCGCTCGCGGCGTCCCACTCCCCCGGCGAGCGCACAGCCGCGGAATGAATACTCGCTGTCTGGTACTGCCTCTCTTCGTCTTCCCCTGACTCGATCCCATGGCGGCCGTACAACCGCGGAATGAAAATGCGACGTCTGGCACGCCCCCTCCTCGGCACTGCCCGACCCCGCCTACGCCGGGGCAGGCCCGATCCGGCGACCGGAAGCGCCACGAATCCGCGCTTCCGGCGCATCCGGCGATCCGTTCGGGCCATGCCAGGGCCAAAACCCACATTCCCCGCCCGCCCTGGGCCGCTTTCCCGGCCGGGGCCTTCCTGGTACAGCCCCGAGAACCATGAAAACACAGATCGATCCGGCCACCACGCGGGCACTGCTGTCACGCCTCTGGAGGGAGTACGTCAGCCAGTACAAACCCGCGCTGGCGGCGGTGCTCGCGCTCAGCGCCGCGATGGCCGGGGCGACCGCGCTTTACCCCCTGGTTCTGCAATATGCCGGCATTCTGTTCACCCGCGGCGACGCGCGAATCGCCTGGCAAATCCCCCTGCTGGTGATCTTCGTCACCACCCTGAAAGCCGTCACCCAATACCTGCAAAGCGTCAGCTCGCAGGAACTGGTACTGCGCGTCATCCGCGATCTGCAGGACCGCATGTTCGCGCATCTGACCCGCGCCGACCTCGCCCGCATCGAACGCGAGGCCCCGGCGCAACTGGCGACCCGCTTCACCACCGACGCCACCGCCATCGGCGGCGCCCTGGGCCGGGTGGTCAGCGGCGCCGCGGACATCGTCACCGTGATCGGCCTTGTCGCGTCCATGGTCTACATGGACTGGGTTTTGTCGCTGCTGTCGGCCCTGCTGTATCCCATCGCCGCGGTGCCGATTCAGCGCATCGGCAAACGCGTCCGCCGCGCGTCCGGCGGCATGCAGGAAACCATCGGCGAAACCGCGGCGATGCTGAACGAGAGCTTCGCCCAGGCGCGGACGGTGCGGGCGTACCGGCTGGAAACGATTGAAACCAAACGCGCGGGCGCGGCGTTTTTGTCGCTGTACCGGACCCTCCTCAACATCTCCAAAAGCCGGGCGCGGGTCGAACCGGTGCTGGAAGTGCTGGGCGGCCTCGCCGTCGCCTCCGTCATCGCGTTCGAGGCCTGGCGCGCCACCGTCTCCGACCATACGCTGGGCGATTTCAGCGCCTTCGTCGCCGCCCTCCTCCTCGCCGCCCGCCCGCTCCGCGCCCTGGGCTCCCTGAACGCGGCGCTGCAAGAAGGCCTGGCCGGCCTGTCCCGGGTCTTCGGCGTGATCGACGAGCCCGCGCGCGTGCGCAACGAACCCGGCGCGGGAACGTTGCCGTCCGGAAAAGGCCACGTGGTCTTCGACAATGTCCGGTTCGTGTATCCGGACGGCCGGGTCGGGCTGGACGGGTTGAGTTTCGAAGCCCAACCAGGCCAGACCGTCGCGCTGGTCGGCCCCTCTGGCGCGGGGAAATCGACGGCGCTGGCGCTGATCCCACGCCTGCACGACACGACATCCGGCACGGTACGGATCGACGGTGTCGATGTCCGGACGGTGACCATGGAAAGCCTCCGCGACGCCATCGCCTATGTCGGGCAAGAGGCCTTGCTGTTCGACGATACCGTCGCCGCCAATATCGCCATGGGCCGCCCCGGCATCGGCCGGACGGCCATCGAGGCGGCGGCGGAAGCCGCCCGCGCCGCGGACTTCATCGCGGCGCTGCCACGATCGTACGACACCATGGTGGGCTCGGGCGGCGGGCGGCTGTCGGGCGGGCAACGGCAACGCATCGCCCTGGCGCGTGCTTTGGCAAGAGATCCCCGCGTGTTGCTGCTGGACGAAGCCACCAGCGCCCTGGACGCGGAGAATGAGGCCGCGGTCCAGGACGCGCTGGCGCGGCTGCGTCAGGGCCGGACCACCATCGTCATCGCGCACCGCCTGTCCACCGTCCGCGACGCCGATCTGGTGGTCGCGATGGCGGAAGGCCACGCCGTGGAGATGGGCACGCACACCGAACTCCTGGCGAAAGACGGGCTGTACGCGCGGCTGGTGCGGACACAGGGCCTGGCCGCGACCTGAACCGGCCTCGCGGCTTCCGCCCCGTTTTTGACAGCGCCCCATCCCGGCGTTAACGGCGGAGAGACCCCGGGGGCCGCGCGACCGATGAAAGTTCTGTTATTCGGCAAGACCCGCACGGTCACCCGTTTGACGGAGGACATCGCGGCGGACCTGACCCGCGCCGGGCACGACGTGCGCCTGTTCGCCTACCGCGGCACCAAGCTGGAGAAACTCGCCGAACCCCTGCTGATGGCGCCGTCTCTGGGCGTCCCGCTGGCGGCGCTGATGACCCGGGCGGTCCGCCGGTTCGCCCCCGATCTGATCCTGGCGATCGCACCGTTCCACTGGCTGCCACCGGCGATCTTCGAGGCCGTGGCGGCGCTGCCCGGCCGCCCCCCTTTGGCCGCCTGGATCGCCGACCTTTTCAGCGCGGACGCGGCGGCGGCGGCGCGGCCCTTCGATCTCGTCGCTTATTCCGATGGCGGTTTGATCCCGTTACACGAGCGGTTCGGCTTTCGTCCCCGCACCCTGTTCCTGCCGCTGGCCGCGGTCGCACGAGACACGGGTCCCGAAGCCATCCGCGTCCCACGTTTCGCCTTCGTCGCCTCGGCGACCCCGCACCGGCGCGCGGTGCTGGCGGCGGTCGAAAAACCGGTCGACCTGTTCGGGCCGGACTGGCGGGACGCGCGAGGCCTGGAACAACACGCAAGCGATGGGCGCAAGATTCAGGCCCAGGAGCTGGCGGCGATTTACCAGTCGCATGCGGGGGTACTGAATATTCATAACGAGGAAAACGCCGTCGATGGCCTGAACCAGCGGCATTTCGCGCCATATATCGAAACCACGCCGGTCCTGACCGACCCGCGCGCCGATTTGGCCGGATGTTTCGAGATCGGCACGGAAACCCTGGTCTATCGCGATGCCGAGGAACTCAACGCGCTATTGACCGAACTCGGCGCCGATCCCGTCCGCGCCCGGACGATCGGACAAGCGGGCCGGCGCCGGGTTCTGGCCCATCACACCTACGCCCACCGCCTCGCCACCCTCGCCGCGCGCCTGGGCGTCTCAGGACGCTGACAGCCGCTGGTTCGACTCCTCGAACAACCGCCGCGCCTTGGCGGAATCGTAAGGACCCAGGCGGAGGGTTTCCTCATGCCATTCCTCCCGCTCCTGCTTCAGAAAATCGCCGCCATAGACATGCAGCGCGCCAGTGAGTTTCCCGAGCGGATTGGTGACGGAATGAACGATGTCCTTCCCAAGCGAACAGGCATCTCCAGGCATGAGCGAGGACGCGCCGGCCGCCTCGATGGGCCAGCGCGCGTCCGGGGGCAGCACGCGCCAGAAAATATTGTCCTCGCGCCCGCCATAGATGCCGATGACCGCCCACATGTGATGGTTGTGCGGCATGACCGTCATGTGCGGACCCCACACGAGATTGAGGATCGTCACCGCCTTGGACCGGTGCAGCACCTCGATCCCCGCCCGTTTCGGTTCGCCAAGGGCGGCGGTCGCGCTCGCGCGATCGGCCACGGCGGCGGCCATGAGTTCGCGCACGGCGGGCTGTCCTCCCTGGTCCGCGGCAGCCTCGCAGTCGGCGATGAAACGGGCGGGATCGAACATGGGGGCCTCTCTGTTTACGCTGGAGACAGATTAGCGGATTCGCAAGGATCGGCCACCGGTCGCCGCGCAATCTTTCGCGAACGGTCCGTCCAGGACACTTGCCTGAAGCGAGCCGCGTGCCACGCCTTGTCGAGGCCCGGCGAATTGACCGCCCCCTGTTGCGGGAAACCCGATGTCTGAATAATGTTGTTTCCTATCGGCAATCGATTCGAAGGGTCTCGGAAATGCGGCATGCGAAATTCGCGGCGATCGTGGCCGCCGGTATTGCCATCGCCCCCGCCGCTCATGCGGCGGCCTCTTACATTCTTTCCTGGACCGGCCGGATCGACAGCACCAACGCCTGCACGTTTCCGTCCACGACCGATTGCTACGCGCCACTGAATGGGACGGCCAGCGGCTCTTTCATCTACACGACCGGGACACCCGGCCTCGTCGCGTCCAATCAAGCATTTTACGCGAACCTGATCACAAGTTATACCTTCAACCTGCCGAATATTGGCTACAGCGGCACGTTCACCAATAACACCAACGGGTTCGGCCGCTTCGCGATGTCGCGAAACGCCAATACGCCCGCCGCGTCCACTGGCAGCACGTTCAGCCCCTTCGTCGCGCAGTTCGCGGGCGACTACACATTTCTCGGCGGCACCAACACGGTCGCCTTCGCACCCCGGATCGCCCCCAACACCGCCGTCGCGGGCGACAATTTCTACGGCGATCTGGCGATCCGCGGGATTCGCGTGAATTTCGCGGCGCTGTCGAACCTGTTCGCGGACCTGGCGGTGCCGACGACCTTTTCCTTCGCCAATCTCGACGCCGCCAGTTCCAACTGGGGCGCGGAAATCGACTCCGACCTGTTCCTGGGCAATCAGGCCGCGTACTCTTTCGGCGGCGGATTGAGTTCCGTCACGGTCACACCCGTTAACGGCGCCTCGGTGCCAGAACCGCTATCGGCCGCGCTGCTCGGCGCCGGATTTCTCGCCACCGCCGCCGCGCGCCGGCACCGCCGGACGTAAGCGGCGGTTCGCGTCGCGCCAAAGCATGACATCGCGCAAACCAGGTCCAGGCCAAGAGAGAACGTGAACGAAACGATAGCGCGAATCATCGTCGTCGACGATGAACCCGATCTGCGGGACACCATCGCCGAATATCTGCGCCGCCACGGCTACACCGTGGACACGGCGTCCGGCGGACAGGAACTCGACACGCGGCTGGAAGAAGGGCCGGCGGACCTGCTGATCCTCGACGTCACGATGCCGGAGGAAGACGGTTTCTCCATCGCCCGGCGCATGCGCGCGCGCGGCGGGATGCGAATCGTCATGCTGACCGCCGCGAACGATTCGATCGACCGCGTGGTCGGCCTGGAACTCGGCGCCGACGATTATATCGGCAAGCCGTTCGATCTGCGCGAGGTCCGCGCGCGCATCCAGGGACTGCTGCGCCGCGCCGCGCCCGCGGGAACCGTTCCGCCCCCGCCGCCACGCGCAGGCGTGTCCTTCGGCGGCGCGGTGCTGGACCTGGAAACCCGCCGCCTGTCGCGCCCGGACGGCACCGAGGTGCCGCTGACCACGGCGGAATTCGATCTGCTCGCGGTGTTCGCCGCCAACCCGAATCGCATCCTGACCCGCGAGCGTCTGGCGAACCTGACCAACGCGACGGAAGCGAACGCCTTCGACCGCGCCATCGACGTCCGCATCGCGCGGGTCCGGCGCAAGATCGCGGGCGCGGCGGACGAACCGGACACGGTTCGCACGGTGCGCGGTGTCGGCTATATGTTCGTTCCTCCTCCCAGATGAGCCGGCCGCCATGACCGAGTCCGCCCCCGCCAAGACTTTGACCGCCCTCGACACGGGCTCCGCCCAAGGCCTGGACGCGGTCCATGCCGCGATCGTGGCCAGCGCGCTGGATTGCATCGTCGTGATCGACGAGGACGGCGCGATCCTGGAATTCAACCCCGCCGCCGAGCGCACCTTCGGCCACGTCCGCGCCAACGTGCTGGGCCAATCGCTGGGCGGCCTGATCGTCCCGCCCGCCCACCGCCAGGCACACGCCGACGGACTCGCCCGCCTGAAAGCCAACGGACAGCCCCGTATTCTCGGCCAGCGCATCGAGATCGAGGCCATGCGCGCCAATGGGGACATCTTCCCGGTGGAACTGACGGTCAGCGAGGTCCGGCTGCCGGACCGGCGCCTGTTCACCGCCTCCCTCCGCGATCTGACGCCGGCCAAGGAAGCGGCGGCGGAAATCCGGCGCCAGCGCGACGCGTTACACCAAAGCGAGAAAATGGCGGCCTTCGGATCGCTGCTGGCCGGTGTGGCGCACGAGTTGAACAATCCACTGTCCATCGTCATCGGCAACGCGCTGATGCTGGCGGACGAAGCCGAGGACAACGCGCCCGCGCTGGCCACCCGCGCCAAACGCATCCAGGCGGCGGGCGAGCGCTGCGGGCGTATCGTGCGCACCTTCCTGGCGATGGCGCGGCAGAGCCGGACGCAAATGAAACCGGCCCGCGTGGAAAGCCTGATCGACAGCGCGCTGCAACTCCTGTCCTACGGGCTGCGGACCAGCGGGGTCGAGGTCTCCGTCGATGTCCGGCCCGGCCTGCCGGCGCCGCATTGCGACGCGGATCAGATCCATCAGGTGCTGACCAATATTCTGGTCAATGCCCGCCAGGTGCTGGAGGCGCAGCCCCAGCCGCGGCGCGTGTCGATCTCGGCGCGGCCGTCCGGTGGCGACGCGGTGGAAATCGCGATTTCCGACAACGGCCCAGGCATCCCGGACGAGATAAAAACGCGGGTGTTCGATCCGTTTTTCACCACCAAACCGGCGGGCGCGGGCACCGGGATCGGGCTCGCTGTCTCCCGCGGCATCGTCGAGGCGCATGGCGGCACACTGACCCTTGGCCAGTCCGATTCCGGCGGCGCCCGTTTCGTGTTGCACCTGCCGATCCAGCCCGACGACGCCGCGGCGGACGAGATCGCCACCGCGCCGGAAGCCAAACCGCCAGAGCGTGTCCGGCCAAAAATCCTGATCGTCGACGACGAGGAAGACGTCGGCGGTACGCTCGCGGAAATGCTGACCGCCATGGGCTTCGCCTGCGACGTCGCCAATGGCGGCGAGGCCGGGCTGGATTACCTGCGGGAGAAAACACCCACCGCGATCCTGTGCGACATGCGGATGCCCGGCGTTGACGGACCCGCCGTGTTCGCCTGGCTGTCGAAGCACAAACCCGATTTAAAAGAACGGATCGCCTTCGTCACCGGCGACACGCTGGGACACGCCTCCGCGACATTCCTGGCCGCGAGCGGGCGTCCGGTGCTAGAAAAACCGTTTCTGCCCGCGGAATTGCGCCGGATGATGAACGATCTGATCCCGGCCGGGACTGGCTGAGCGGCGGCAGGCCACGCCCGGGTTCCTCCCCATGGCGCGCGTTTGTCTTTTCCGCGCTCGCCTACCCCCGTGGCAAGCGCCACCGGTGCCAGACCGCGACGCGATCCACCACCGTCTGTTCAGCGCCCCCGGGGTTTTCCGGGTTGCGCCCGATGTTCGCGGAAATGCTGGGCGGTCTGCTGGGACCGCCCGCACTGGGCCAAGGATAACGGCTATAGCGGCCCCAACAGATCCAGTTCCATCGCC
>CANJJS010000060.1 GCA_947474705.1 Acetobacteraceae bacterium
GGGGCCGGGTGGGGGGGGGGTTATATTCAGTTTTTCCGTCAACCCCACCCCCCACCCACAGGGCACCAATACCGGGGTTCCAAGGGCGAGCCCTTGGTGGGTTCGAAGGGCAAAGCCCTCGCGGGGTCTGGGGCAACGCCCCAGCGCTGACCGCATCTCGACCGAACGACCGAGGCCTCTACCCGCTCCGCGCCATGAAGTCGCGGCCGACGATGCGGAAGCCGATGACGGCGACGGCCAGGATGACCATCAGTAGCAGGCAGCTCGCGGCGGCGACCATTTCGAGGTTGCCTTGTTCGCTGAAGTCCAGGAGCATCAAGGACATGACGCGGGTTTGCGGGCCGGTCAGGAATACGGCCGTGGACAGTTCCTGGACGGCGGGGACGAAGACCATGATCCAGGCGCCGACCAGGGGCCGTTTCATCAGGGGGCCGACGACGCGGCGGAGCGCGGTCATGCGGCCGCCGCCAAGGATGCTGACGGCGTCTTCCATTTCCGGGTGGATGTTGCGGATGGCGGCGGCGCAGCTTGAGTAGGCCAGTGGCAGGAAGCGCGTGATGAAAGCCAGGATCAGGATGGTCGCGGTGCCGTAGAGGGCCAGCGGCGGGGGCGCGTAGGTCGCGTAGAATCCGATCGCCAGGACGATGCCGGGGATGACCAGCGGCACCAGTGCCAGCACGGCGAGGACGTTGCTGAACGCCGACAGCCGCCGCGCGACGATGTAGGAAACGATCAAGCCCAGTGCGACCGCGCCGCAGGCGGAGATGGCGCCGTAACGGAAGCTTCGGGTCATGGCGTCGCGGGCCAGGTCGATCTCGAACAGGATGGTCCAGAAGTTGTGCAATGTCAGATTGCCGAAGGACAGGCCCGCTCCCCAGGCGCGGCTGAGCGCGGTTTGGAACAGGATCCACCAGGGCAGAAAGACGGAGATGCCGCAGACGAACAGGGCGTAGGCCAGCATGGGCCAGCGCCAGGGGCCAAGGGAGATAGGACGCCGCTCGCCGCCTTTGCCGGTGACCGAGACGTAGCCTTTGCGGGCCAGCATGGCGCGTTGCAGCCCGAACAGCAGCACGGTGAGGCCGACCAGCGGGACGGCGTAGGCGGCGGCGACCTGGATGCGGAGCGGGAACTCGAAGAACTGCGCGAGTTGGGTCGTGACGACGGGGAATTTCGCGGCGGGGGAGAGCAAGGCGGGCACGCCGAAGAGAGCGATGGCCTGGAGGAAGATGACGATCAGGCCGCCCAGAAAGGCGGGCAGGATCAGCGGGAAGGTGATTCGGCGGGCGGTCTGGAAGACGTTGGCGCCGAGGATGTTCGCGGCTTCCTCGGCTTCGGAGGAGACCATGTCGAGGGCGCTGGTCAGAAAGCTGAACAAAAAGAAAAACAAATTCGCCGACATGGCCAGGACGATGCCGGAATAGCTGAACACGTTCACGAGGCTTTGGTCGGACCCGCTGAGGGAGAACCAGATGCGGTTGATCCATCCGGCTTTCGGTCCGGCGAGCAGGATCCAGGCGATGGCGCCGAGATAGGGGGGCGTGACGAAGGCGCCGATGACGGCGATGCGGATGAAGCCTCGTCCGGGCATGTCGGTGCGGGAGCAGGCCCAGGCGAGGGGGGCGGCGAAGATGGTGGAGAGGATGACGACGCCGGCGCCCATCCAGAGTGTGTTGATCAGGGCGGTTATGTGTCTCGGCGTGCCGTAGGCGGTGGCGTAATTCGCGAGTGTGGGGGCGCCGGTTTTCGCGGTTTCGAAGCTGACGAGGATCAGGCGCAGCAGGGGCGCCGCGACGATGAAGATCAGGACCGCGGCCGCGGTCAGGAACACGAGGCTGGAGAGGTTGAAACCGCGGAGCGCGCGCATGGTCAGAATCCGAACAGGTTCCGGAAGGGTTCCACCAGCTCGCCCATGGTTTTCGATTCGGCGAGTGTCGCGGAGACCGTCTTGATCTGGGTCAGCGAGGGCTCGCCGGGCCGGGAGGGGACGTCGGGGCGGATGGAGTCGCCCTGGTCTTCGACGATGACGCGGCCGCATTCGGGGCTGAGCAGGAATTCCATCAGCAGCCGCGCGGCGGCCGGGTGTTTGGCGGTTTTCGAGATGCCGGTGGGGGAGGCGAGGAGTAGCGCGCCGTCTTCGGGGTAGATCACGCCGACGGGGTTGCCGCGGGCGACGCCCATGCGCGCGGTGGGGACGGGGGTGCAGCCAAGGGCGCGCTCGCCCGCGGTGACGAGGGTGGTTGTGTCGTTGATGTTGCGTGTCACCTGGGTTTCGTTTTTCGCGAGATTTTCGAAATATTTCCAGCCATAGAGGCGGTTCATGGTGGCAACCCAGGAGGTGGACATGGAGGAGAAGCCGGGGTGTCCCATGGCGGCTTTGCCTTTCCATTTGGGATCGGCGAGGTCCAGCCAGGTTTTCGGTTTGTCCTCGGGTTTCACGAGTTTCGTGTTGTAAACGATGATCGCCATGCTGACGATCGTGGTGTGGTAATAGCCGTCGGGGTCGATGTTCTGAAACGCGGGCAGGACTTCCGTCAGCCGGTGCGGTTTGTATTGCGCGAAATGGCCGGCTTCTTTCAGTTCCGCCTGTTGTCCGCCGCTGTCGGACAGGCCGATGACGTCGCCTTGCAGGGCGTTCATCTGCAATTCCTGCATCACGCGTTGATACAGGACCTGGCCGGAGGCGCGGAGCAGGTTGACCTTGATCCCGGGGTAGGCGGTCTGGAAGGCGGTCGCCACGCGTTGCGCGGTCTCGCCAAGGATCTGGGCGACGTACCAGGTGACCTCGCCTTCTTTTTTGGCGTTGGCGTAGAGTTCGGTTTCGTATGGGGTCATCGCCGCTTTGGCGGGGCGAGAAAGCCCGGCGCTCGCGGCGAGGCCGCCGAGAAGCGCGGCTCGCCGGGATGTTGAAGGAAGTTGGGTCATGGCATCCGCCCTGGATCGTTTGTCGTTGTGTCCGGATGCTACGGCCGGCGCGCGGGGATGGGTAGTCTTGGGGCAGCGCCATGGCGGCCGCGGCGCCCGGTTGCGCGGATGCGTGGCGCCGGTATCCTGGATGGCAATATGAACACACGAGGAATGGCCATGAACACCACGCGGCGCACTCTGGTACTGGGCGCTTCGACGCTCCTGGCCGCCCCTGCCATTATTCGTTCGGCCCGTGCGGACGCGGAGCCGATCCGTTTCGGATGGTTAACGACGATGACGGGCCCGCTCTCCGCGCCCGGCATTGGCTTCGATCGTGGCGTGCGCTGGGCGGCGGAGCAGATTAACGCCAATGGCGGCGTGCAGGGACGGAAGATCGAGGTAATCACGCGCGACACCCAGGGCGATCCGACCAAAGCGGTGAACGCGGTGCAGGAGCTGATCAACCGGGTGAAGGTGCATTCGGTGTTCGGGCCCACCAACTCGGGCGAGGCTTTGGCGACGACGCCGATTTTGGCGCGGGCGAAGATCCCGACGCTGACGGCGGGCGTGGTGGACAGTTTGATCGATCCGGCGAAGTTTCCCAACGCGTTCCGCGTGGCGGCGTCGAACACCCAGTGGGACGACGCGGTCAGGAACTACACGTTGAAAATCGTAAAGGGGAAGAAGATCGCGATCACGGCGGATGCGACGGGTTACGGCACCTCGGCGGTGAACGCGTCGCTGGCCAGCTTCAAGAAGGAAGGGGCGGAGATCGTGTTCGATGGCGTGATCGACGCGACGCAGGCGGATGTGACGCCGGACATGCTGCGGATGAAGAACTCGGGTGCCGATGTGCTGGTGTCCTGGACGGTGTCGGCGGGGATGGCGGCGCGGCAGATGAACGCGCGCGCGGCGATGAACTGGGATGTGCCGATCGTGGGCCATCCGGCGCTGGGGACGGGGGATATCGCGCGGCTGCTGGACAAACCGGCGAACTGGGAAAAGGTTTACATGATCGGCTACCGGAGTTCGTCCTACGACGCGTCCGGCAAGCTGCCGCCGCGGGCGCAGGCGCTGGTGGACAAGATCAAGGGCAAGGTCCAACTCGACGACACGCTGCTGTGGTGGATCCTTTCGGGGGTCGATGGCGTCAACCTGATCGCCGACGCGGTGAAGGAAACCAAGGGCGATTCCTCGTCCGAGGCCATTATCGGGTATCTGAACGGGCTGAAGGGGTATCCGGGCGTGTTTGGGACCTACCGGTTCTCGCCGGAGCAGCATAACGGTTTCCCGCCGGAGGAAGTGGTCATGCAGCAGGCTTCGAAACGCCGCGACGGCGCCTTCGACCTCGCGCCGGGTTACACCTGAACCCACGGCGTCCGGATTGGATTTTCGCACATGCTGAGCGCGATTCTCGCCTCGGGTCTCGCGATTGGCGCCGTCTACGCGCTGATCGGTGTGACCTATAACGTCATGTTCTCGGCGTCCCGGGTCATGAGTTTCACCGCCGGGCAACTTGGCATGCTGGGCGGGGTGCTTGGTTCGGCCTTTATCCTGCGCATGGGCGTGCCGATCCTGCCGGGCCTGGTTCTGACGCTGGCGACCTGTGCCGCGATCGGGGTGGCGACGGAGATCGTCGCGGTCCGGCCCGTGCTGAACAGTTTGGAACAGCATCTTTACGTGCTCTCCACGCTGGCGTTCGCGCTGATGATCCAGCAGTTGGTGGCGATTTTCTGGAGCACGGAACCGCAACCCTTTCCGCGTTTGATCGGGATCGGGTCCGGCGGGCCGGAAGACGAGAAATTCTGGCTGCCACTGGTGGCCTGCGCGGCGGTGGTCGGCTGCCTGGAGTTCCTCTACCGGCGGACGCTGGTGGGACGCGCGTTTCTGGCGATCGCCGAGGATAATTTCGCGGCCCGAGCGCTGGGACTGCCGGAACGCGATCTGCGCATGGCGAGCTATGCCATCGCGGGTGCGATTGGCGGGGTGGCGGGTTTCGCTTCGGGGGAGATGCTGCTGGCGTTCTTCGCCAATGGCGGCATCCTCAATTTTTACGGGTTCGTTCCCGTGGCGCTTGGCGGCCTTGGGAATAACCGGGGCGCCATTGTCGGGGGGCTGGCTCTGGGTGTGTTCCAGCAGGCGGCGAACTTCCTGGTCGGAGGCGTCTTCGCCGGGGTCGCCGTGTTCGCGGTCTTCATCGTCGTGCTACTGGCGGCCCCTCAGGGCTTGTTCGGCGCGGCGCCGGCACGGCGGGTATAATGGGCGGATTTCGTTCCCTCGCCCCATGGGCCGCCATCGCCGGGTTCGCGATGCTGCTGCCCTTCGCGTTCAACGAGTTTTGGGTGGTGATCGGCACCCGCGCGGCGATTTACTGGGTGCTGGTCGCCGGACTGAACCTCGCCGTTGGGTTCGCCGGCCAGTTGGCCATTGGATACGTCGCGCTGCTGACCCTGGGGTCCTACACGGCCTCGATCCTGGTCCAGCGTTACGGGCTCTCGCCCTATGTCGCGCTGGTGGGGGCGGCGACGGTGGGCGCGGTGTCCGGCGTTATCGTCGGGCTGCCCGCGCTGCGGTTGCGGACGTTCTATTTCGCGATGACCACGCTGGGTTTCGCGACGATCGTCACGCAGGTGGCATTGGCGTGGCAGAGCGTGACCGGCGGCGGCATCGGGCTGCCCGGTCCGGAAATGCCGGCGCCTTTCGACAGCACCAAGGGTTTTTACGCGTTCTGCATGGGGCTCGCCGGGCTTTGCACATGGATGAGCGCGAATATCGCGTCGAGCCGCTTCGGCCGGGCTTTGGTCGCGCTGCGCGACGCGGAGGTCGCGGCGGAGGCGACGGGCATTTCCAAAACCGCGTTGCTGATGACGGTGTTCCTGTTCGCCGGCGCGACCGGGGGAGTCGCCGGGGGCCTGTTCGCGACGCTGCAATCCTACATCACGCCGGACGCGTTTACTTTCGATCTGTCGGTGCTGTTCTTCATCGCCATCTTGATTGGCGGGCGCGGTTCCATTCTGGGACCGCTGCTTGGCACCGTGATCCTGACGATCCTGCCGGAATTCGCCGCGCCGTTGGTGGCATGGTCCACGTTCCTTTACGCCGTACTGCTGCTGGCGATCGTTCTGGCCATGCCCGGCGGCATCGCCGCGCTGCTGGATTTTTCCAATCGCAAACCGCTTCAGTCCGACCGGGCCATCATTCCCCGGCCTGAGTTGCTCGCTGAACTGCTTCCCAACGGCGGTGGCCAGGACGACATCGCGTTGCGCGGCATCGTCCTCGCCTTCGGCGGCGTGCGGGCGATCGACGGGCTCGATCTGACGGTGCGGCCGGGCGAGGTGCATGGGCTGATCGGGCCGAACGGGTCGGGCAAAACCACGACGTTGAACGTGATCTGCGGATTCAACGTCCCGGAGGCAGGCGAGGCGAGGCTTGGCGCGGCGCCGTTGCCGGCCGGCGATTCCCGGGGACGGGCGGGCATGGGCATCGCCCGGACGTTTCAGACGCCGCGTTTGGTCGGCGAGGCCTCGGTCCTGGAAAACGTCATGATTGGCGGCACCATCTCGGGGCAAGGCAGCTTCGTCGAATCGCTGTTGCGGCTGCCACGGCACGGGCGTGACGAGGCGGCGTTGACGGCGCGGGCGATGCTGGCTTTGCGCGCCACGGGTCTGGAAACTCTGGCGCATGTGCGCGCCGACCGGCTGCAACACAGCGAACTGCGTTTCATGGAAATCGCGCGGGCGGCGATGCTGGCGCCGAAGTTTCTGCTGTTGGACGAACCGGCGGCGGGGTTGTCGCCGGACGAAATCGGCCGGCTCGGCGTGTTGATCAAGGCGATCGCGCGTCAGGGCACGGGCGTGCTGCTGGTCGAGCACCACGCCGACCTTATTTTCGATATCTGCGACCAGGTGACCGTGCTCAATCTGGGCCGGGAACTCGCCGCCGGGACGCCGGCCGAAATTCGCGCGCATAAGGAGGTCGTCAGTGCCTATCTCGGGGGCTGAACCGCGGCCGCTGCTGGAGGTCGCGGGCCTCGTCGCGGGATACGGTAAGATCGTTGTCCTGCACGGCGTGGATCTGGTGGTGCAGGAGGCGGAGATTGTCGCGTTGCTGGGGCCGAACGGGGCGGGCAAGACCACGTTGCTGAGCGCCATTTCGGGGTTGTTGCCCTGGGGGGCGGGCGGGGTCCGGTTCGGCGGGGCGGACATGCGGGGGGCGGGGCCACGGGAATCGGCGCGCGCGGGCCTGGTGCATGTGATCGAAGGGCATCGGGTGTTCACGCAGCTCTCGGTGACCGACAATCTGTTGCTGGCGGGGTACGATTTGCCGAAGGGCGAGCGTTCCGCGCGGATCGAGGAAGCCTTGTCCTATTTTCCCGAGATCGCGGCCAAGCGGCGGGATCGTGGGGGTGCCCTGTCGGGGGGGCAGCAGCAGATGCTGGCGGTGGCGCAGGGCCTGGTGCGGCGGCCGAAACTGCTGATGCTCGACGAGCCTTCGGCGGGCCTGTCGCCGGTTTTGGTGGACCGGGTGCTGACCGTGGCGGCGAAGCTGCGGGAGGGCGGGACGTCCGTTCTGCTTGTCGAGCAACTGATCGAGAAGGCGCTGGCGCTGGCCACGCGTGTCTATGCCTTGGCGCGCGGGCGGATCGTGTTGGAGGCGCCCACGTCGGAGCCGGACCTGCCGCATAAGCTGGAGCAGGCGTATTTCGGGCATGGCGCGGCGGGGTAGCCAGTTCTTCGTCCTGGTATAAGCTCGCTTTGTTGGTGGGCTGATCGCGGACAGGGGAGCGGCATGACGAAAATCGTGGTGATTGGGGCGGGGGCGGTCGGTGCCTCGGCGGCTTACCGGTTATCCCAGGCAGGCGCGGATGTGACGGTGCTGGAACGGAGCCGGGCGGGGGCGGGCACCTCTGGCATGAGTTTCGCCTGGACCAACGCGCATCGGAAGCCGCCGAAGCCGTACCACGACCTGAATGTCGCGGGCATGAAGACGCATGCGGCGTTGCGCGACGAGTTCGGCTCCACGCCCTGGTGGCATGGCGGCGGCAATCTGGAATGGACGGTCGAGGGCGAACGCGCGGCGCAACGCGAGAATGTCGAGCAGCTCCGGTCGTGGGGCTATGCGGCCGAGTGGATCGATCGCGCGCAGGCGCTGGAACTGGAACCGGATATCGATCCGGGGGCGATTGGGGACGCGCCGGTGGCGTGGTTTCCGGACGAAGGCTGGCTCGATCCGGTGGTTTACGCCCATGCGATGCTGTCCGCGGCGCGGCGGCGGCATGGCGCGTCGGTCGTGTATGGCGCGGATGTCGTGGATTTGATTCTGACCGGCGATCGTGTCGGCGGGGTGGTGTTGGCGGATGGCACACGCCACGAGGCCGATGTGGTGGTGAACTGCGCGGGCCGTTGGATCAACGATGCGACGCGGGAGGCGGGGTTGCATCTGCCGATGGCGCCGACGCCCGGTTTGCTGGTGTTTACGCCCCCGGTCGCGGCTGGTCTGAGCCGGGTGGTGCATTCCAGCGTGATCAACGCGCGGCCCGACGGGGCGGGGCGGTTGATGCTGCACTGGGACGACGTCGATCCGACGCTACGGTTGGATACGCCGGTCAGTCCCTCGATGCCGGAGGCGCGGGATCTGACGCGGCGGGCGCGGCTGTTGTTTCCCTCGATTGGGGAGGTGGAGCCGGAAGCGGTCCGGTTGGGGATTCGGCCGATTCCGGGGGATAAATTGTCCGCGGTGGGGCCGGTGCCCCGGGTGTCCGGGTATTACCTGGCGGTGACGCACAGCGGGGTGACGCTTTCGCCGTTTTTGGGCGTGGCGGTGGCGGACGAGGTGGTGCGGGGGACGGTTCGGCCGGAACTGGCGAGTTTTCGTCCGGCGCGGTTTTTTAACTGAGGGGGGTGGCTGGGGGACCTGGATTCGAACCAAGGATGCCCGGGTCAGAGCCGGGAGTTTTACCGCTAAACTATCCCCCATCGGCCCCGTCCGGGGCATGGGCGAGCGACGTAACATGCGCCCGCGGCATGGGCAAGCGGCGTCGGTGCGTTTCGAGGATTTTCGCACCGGACGATGCGATCAGGCGGTCAGATCGACCCGCCGGCCAACATGCCCCGTCGTAGGTGTTCGCCGGACGGGTGTTTCGGTCCGCGGCGGCCCGCCCCGCATGGGCGGCGGCCGCGATGCCGGCGCCGCGTTGGAGGCCGGCGTCCCCGTGGGGGCGGGCGGCGGCGCGGTTTTGGCGGCGGTGCTCGTATAGGCGGCGTTGCGTGCGCGGGTGTTTGCCGACGTGGGGGCAGTGGCACCGGGCGGTGCCGAGGAGAGCCGGTCCGTCGCGGCATGGGCGCGCGATGGCGTGGCGCCGGGCGCGGGGTGGTTTCCGGACGGGACGCGATTCAGGTCTGGGCGTGGCCGGACGGAGGCGGCATGGGGAACCGGCGGGGAAATCGGAACGATGTTCACGGGTGTCTCCAGGCGGCGGAAGGGGACTGGGGCGTCTTGCCGGAGGTTCGGCCCGGTTTCCCGTCCGTTCTCCCTGGTTAACCGGAAAGGGTTAACGAAAGGTAAATAACCCGAACAAAACCGGACCGGCGGCGCTCCCGCGGCCGGGAAAACCGCGCCACCCCATGGACATGGGCGGCGCGTTTAAGGAAACAGGCGCCGCATACCCGCACAGGAGCCATATGCCATGACCCGCATCGGACGCCGCGCCCTGATGAAAGCCGCCGCCCCCGCTTTGGCCGCGACCTCGCTGGCCGCCCCCGCTTTGGCCGCGAGCGAACGGGAGCGCGTGCTGAAATTTATGCCGCAGGTCGATCTGGTCGTGCTCGATCCGCATTACAGCATGACCAATATCACCCGGAACCATTCCGGCCTGGTGTTCGACCAGCTTTATGGCACCGATTCCGCCTTCAACGCCCAGCCGCAAATGGCGGAGGGCCACACGGTGGAAGACGGCGGCAAACGCTGGCGGATCCGGCTGCGCGAGGGGTTGCGTTTTCACGATGGCGAGAAGGTGCTGGCGCGGGACTGCGCCGCCTCGATCCGGCGCTGGGGCCGGCGCGACGTGTTGGGCCAGGAACTGCTGCGGATCGCCGACGAGATTTCGGGGATCGACGACCGGACGCTGGAATTCCGTTTCAACCGGCCGTTTCCGAAGTTGCCGGAGGCTTTGGGCAAACCGGGCGCCTACATGCCGGCGATCATGCCCGAACGCCTCGCCAACACCGATCCGTTCAAGCAGATACCGGAGATCGTCGGCAGCGGTCCGCTGCGCTATCTCGCGAACGAGCGCATGCAGGGCGTGCGCAATGTCTACGCCAAATTCGACGGTTACGTGCCGCGGCCGAACGGGAAGCCGGACCGGGCCACGGGACCGAAGATCGTGCATTTCGAGCGGGTCGTCTGGACCACGATGCCAGACCAGGGGATCGCGCTCGCCGCGCTGCAAAAGGGCGAGCAGGACTGGTGGGAGTTCGCCTCCCAGGATCTGCTGCCGCTGGTTCGCAAGGACCCGACTTTGCGGGGCGAGGTGCTGGAAACCGAGGGCAACTACGTCATGATCCGGTTCAATCACCTGCAGCCGCCGTTCAATCGGCCGGAAATGCGCCGGGTGATTTTGCGCGCGTTGAATCAGGAGGATTTCTGCGCGGCGGTGGGCGGCGGCGAGGCGGCGCTGCAACGGCCGGGCGCGGGGTTCTATCCGCTTGGGATGCCGGACGCGACGGAGGCGGGTCTGTCGGCGATCCGCCCGCCCTTGACCGACGCGCAGGCGAAAGCGGCGTTGAAGGCGGCGGGGTATGGCGGGGAGAAGATCGTGCAGATCTCGCCCGCGGATTATCCCAATGTCCGCGCCGCGAACGAGGTGCTGGCGGACCTGTTGAAGCGGATTGGCGTGAATTTGGAGTATGTCAGCACCGATTGGTCTTCCATGACCCAGCGCGTGATCCGCAAGGACGCGCCGGAAGCGGGGGGCTGGCATTTGCACGCGTTGAATGTGCCGTGTCTTTCGGTGGCCTCGCCGCTGGTCAATTCCCGGTTGCGTGGCACCGGGTCGGATGAATCGGGTTGGTATACCAGCGCACGGTACGAAGAGTTGCGTGGCGAGTGGCTGCTGGCGGAGCAGCCCGAAGCGCGCCGCCGTGTCGCGGAGGCTTTGCAGCGCGAATGTCTTGACTCTGTTCCTCTGGTGCCCGGCGGTATCACGCTGCAACCGGCGGCCTGGCGCGCCGATCTGGAGGGCGTGTTGAGCGGCGTGCCGAAGTTCTGGAACGTCCGCCGGCGGAGTTGATACGGGTATCGCCGGTGCGCTGCTCTGCCTGGCGTCCTTGGAGGAGGTGGCAGGGCGGGTGGTATTTCGACAGTAATATGGAAGTAACAGCCAGATTATTTGGCTGGTACGAAGAATAATCCGCATTGGACTGCTGACGACCACACGGTTGTATAACGAACGATATCGCGACGTTATCCGCTGGGGCCGGGAAAGCGAATTGCCTTGTGATCGCTGTATAGCCTGCTCGCGCGCGTTCAACGCGCTGACGAAAACACCATTGGCGAAGCTACGGCTGAAGGAAAAATGGACGGAGCAGACCAAGGCCGCGATCGATGGTGTCAGCACAGCGAAAGCGGCGGAACGGTGCGGTGTGCATTATACGACGGCGTTTCGCTGCCAGCACAGATTTCTGGTGTCCCTGGCGAGCGACAGACCCTGGGCGATGACCGGTGTGGTCGAGGGCGATGAGACCTTCGTTGTGGAATCGTTCAGCGGCAAGCGATCGAAAATGCCGCCAAAGCGCGGCGGCAAATCCGCCAAACGCGGTCTGTCCGCGGAGCAGATACCGGTGATTGTCGCGAGTGACAGGGACGGATGCACCACGGATGCCGTGTTACCTCGCCTCGATCGTGTCTACATCGCGGCCGCGTTGGGCGGCGTGGTCACGCCGGCCAATCGATTCTGTTGCGATGGTGGCAACGCCATTGTTGCTATTGCCCGCAAGGCTGGTATCCCGACACACATTTTACCGGTGCCCGGCAAGCCAAATCCGCAAGCGCCGGATTGCCATATCGATAACGTCAATGCCTACCATGATCGATTGAAGGAATGGCTTCGCCGTTTCCACGGAGTCACCACGAAAAATTCGCCAAAATATCTCGAATGGCGCCTGACCTTGGAGGCCATGGGTCAGGCCGCGAGTTCGACCGCCATGATTCGCGGAGCCGTCGGTCTGGAACCATATCGACAAAAAACGCGATAAGAGCCTTTTTTACCTTGGCGGTGCATACCAGCCTGGCCGCGAACGTCCCGCTCCGCCGCCCCGATCCTCTCGTCCGCCCAATCTTGCAACGCTTCGCGGCCCACCAACTGCAACTCCTCGATCAACCGCTCCTCGACCGCGTCCGCTTCCCGGAGGTCGCCGTCCAGGTTCCCAACCGCGCCGGGGTCGATGCCACTTTATCGCGAACACTCGGATGGGATTGAAAGAACGCTTGAAACGCTTCGTTGCTGAGTCTCACTGTCGCCATGGTTCGATTCCCCCGATTGCCGAATCGTCAGGCACTTCACACAATGTTTGATCGCACCCGACCTGAGGGTGCGGGCCCGATTTTGTCGCATCGCGTGGATGATGTCGGCCGAGGAACGATTGATCGTGTCCCGGCGCCGACTGACTCGGCGCGGGGTCACCGTTCGATCCAGTTATGTCCGGCCGCGGCACGTGGTGAAATTTGCGCGGCTTGAACGAAAATCATGGATCGCGTGGCCCGGCCGCAGTCTTCGCCTGGGCTCTGTGCCGTCCTATGGTCCACTGACCATTTTTTGCGGTCAGCGCAGGACCGCGCCGGTAGCTTTGGCGACGGCCGCGACGACTTTTTGGGTCGCGGTTTCGATTTCGGCGTCCGTCAGCGTGAGGTCGCGGGGTTGGAAGACGACTTCGACGGCGAGGGATTTCTTGCCCTCTGGCAGTTTATCGCCTTCGTAGACGTCGAAAAGCGAGACTCCCGCGATAAGGGCGCGTTCGGCGCCTTTGGCGGCGCGCAGGACGGCGTCGGCGGCGACGGTGGAGTCCACGAGGAAGGCGAAGTCCCGGCGGAGCGGTTGGAAGGCGGGCAGGTCGGGCGCGGCTTTGCGGCGCCGTTTCGGATCGGGAATGGCGTCGAGGTTCAGTTCGAATGCGGCGGCGGGCCCGGTCAGGCCGATGGCGGCGAGGACTCGCGGATGGAGTTCGCCGAAGCTGCCAAGGATGTTTTTGGGGCCCTGGCGGACGGTGCCGGAACGTCCGGGGTGGTAGAAACCGGGGGCGTCGGCGGTGACCATCAGGGCGTCCATGGGCACGCCAAGGGCCGAGAGCGTTTCGAAAAGGTCGGATTTCGCATCCATGGCGTCGACGGGGCGCGCGGGCCGGGACCAGGCGCGGCCGGTGGTGCCGGCGCGGAGGCCGGCGGCGGCGAGGTACTGGCCGTGGTTCGCGTTGGCGTCGAAGGCGGGGCCGGCTTCGAAGAGGGCGACGTCGGCGAAGCCTCGGGCGGCGTTGCGTTGGGCGGCCAGCGCCAGGGTGGCGATGGGGGTGGGGCGGAGTTGGTCGAGGTCGACGGCGATGGGGTTACTCAGGCGCAACGAGTCGGGGGTGGCGCCGAAATGGGCGGCATCGGACTGCGCCATGAAGCTGAATGTCACGCATTCCACAAGGCCAAGGGCGGCGAGGGTGCGCCGGGCGACGGCGGTGCGTTGTTGTTTGGGCGTGAGGGTCGCGAGGGGAATGGGCGACATCTGGGGGATGGACACCGGGGGGACGGCGTCGAGGCCTTTCAGGCGCAGGACTTCCTCGATCAGGTCGCATTCCGGTTCGATCTCGGCGCAGGCCTCGCGCATGGCCTGGACGGTTTCGGCGGACAGGGTTGGCGACGGGTCGAGGGACGAGCCGGGCGGCCAGGGCGTTGTTCCCGCGGCGGCGTTCGGATCCGATGGCGCGGGGATCGCGACGTCGTTGCGCCAGGAGGGGACGGCGACCGTGACTTTTTCGGAATTTTTCGACTTTACGACAAAGCCGAGGCGTTCCAGGGAAGCAACGGCCTCGTCCGGGGCGATGTCCGACCCTCCAAGGGAGGCAATTCGGGAAAAGCGCAGGGTGGCGTCGCGTTGCCAGGCGGGCTCGGCGCCGGCGGCGGTGACGGGGGCCGGTTCGCCGCCGCAGAGGTCGAGGATCATGGCCGTCGCGGCCTCGATGGCGTCCGGCATCAGAGCGGGGTCGAGGCCGCGTTCGAAGCGTTGGCGGGCGTCGGAGACGATCTGGTGACGGCGGCCCGTGAGCGCGACGCGGACGGGGTCGAACAGGGCGCATTCGACGAAGACGCTTTTTGTCGATTCGTCGCAACCGGTGGATTCGCCGCCGATGACTCCGGCGATGGACTGGACGCCCGCGTCGTCGCGGATGGCGCAATCTTCGGGATCGAGTGTGTAGTCCTTGCCGTTCAGCGCGCGGATCGTTTCGCCGGCGCCGCGGCGCAGGGTCAGAACGTTGCCTTTAAGTTTCGAGATGTCGAAGACGTGCAAAGGGCGTCCGAGGTCGAAGGTGAAGAAGTTGGTGATGTCGACGAGGGCGTTGATGGGGCGGAGGCCGATGGAGGTGAGGCGGTCCTGGAGCCATTTTGGGCTCGCCGAATTGCGCACGTTTTGGATGGCGCGGCCGAGAATCCAGGGGCAGGCTTCGGGGAATTCAATGTTCCATGTTGGGCCGCCATCGACGGACGCCGGGATTTTCGCGGGCGCGAAGGGTTTCAGGGTGCCAAGGCCGGCGGCGGCGAGGTCTCGGGCGACGCCACGAACAGAAAAGCAATCGCCTCGGTTGGGGGTGACGCCGATTTCGAAAATCGGATCGTCGAGGCCGGCATAGGTGACGTAGGGGACGCCGATCGGGGCGTCCTCGGGCAGTTCGATGATGCCGGAATGGTCGTCGCCAAGGCCCATTTCGCGGGCGGAAAGAAGCATGCCGGCGCTTTCGACGCCGCGGATCTCGCCGATTTTCAGGGTGACGTTGGTGCCCGGAATGAAATGGCCGGGGGCGGCGAAGACGGCTTTCATGCCGGTGCGCGCGTTGGGGGCGCCGCAGACGACGGAGACGATGGCCTCGCCGGTGTCGACCTTGCAGGCGCGGAGCCGGTCGGCGTTGGGGTGTTGGACGGCTTCGACGACATGCGCGATGCGGAACATCGACAAAGCGGCGCCGCGGTTTTCGACGCCTTCCAGTTCCAGGCCGATTTTTGTCAGCGTCTCGGCGATGGTATCGACGGAGGCGTCCGTTTCGAGGTGGGTTTTCAGCCACGAAAGAGAAAATTTCATGACTTATACTCCCTCGTGCAGCATGGTGGGGGCGAGCGGGCTGAAGCCGTAATGACGGAGCCAGCGGATGTCGGATTCGTAGAAGGGGCGAAGGTCGCTCATGCCGTGTTTCAGCATGGTGACGCGTTCGATGCCCATGCCCCAGGCGAAACCCTGGAATTCCCGTGGGTCGATGCCGCAGTTGGCGAGGACCCGGGGGTGGACCATGCCGCTGCCAAGGATTTCGAGCCAGTCGGTGCCTTTGCCGAGTTCGCCGCTGCGGCGGTTCCAGCCGATATCGACTTCCATCGAAGGTTCGGTAAAGGGGAAGTAGCTGGAGCGGAAGCGGACCGGCAGGTCGGAAATGTTGAAAAACGTGCGCAGGAAATCCGTCAGGCAGCCTTTCAGATGTCCGAGGTTCAGGTCGCGGTCGATGATGAGACCCTCGCACTGGTGGAACATGGGCGAGTGGGTGGCGTCGTGATCCGCGCGGTAGGTTCGGCCGATGACGATTGTGCGAATGGGGGGCTTTTGGCTCAGCATCGTGCGAATTTGCACGGGGGAGGTGTGGGTGCGCAGCACGGGCGGCGAGCCGCCGTCGCGCGCGGGGAGGTAGAAGGTGTCGTGGTCGGCGCGCGCGGGGTGGTGCGCGGGGATGTTCAGGGCGCCGAAATTGTACCAGTCGCTTTCGACGTCGGGTCCGTCGGACAGGGTGCAGCCCATGGCGCCGAAGATGGCGGTTATTTCCTCTATCGTGCGGGCGATCGGGTGGATCAGGCCGATGTCGCGGGGGCGGGGCGGCAGCGTGGGGTCGATGCGTTCATGGGCCAGGCGTTCGTCGAGCGCGGCGTCTTCGAGGACCGTCTTCCGGGCCTCGATGGCGGTGTTGAGGGCGTCTTTGAGTTGGTTCAGGGCGGCGCCGCGTTCGCGCCGTTGCTCTGGCGGGGTTTTGCCAAGGTCGCGCAGCAGGCCCGTCAGGCGGCCGTTGCGGCCGAGAATGGCGACGCGCACCGCATCCCAGGCGCGTAGATCGGTGGCGGCGGCCAGGGCCGCGTCGGTCTCGGTCTTCAGGGCGAGCAGGTCGTCGGTCATGTCCGCAGTCTCTTGTGTGTTGAACAGGCGCCCAATCGCGCGAACGGCCACCCAGGGCAAGCCGGGTGGCCGCGGAACCAGGGTCCGGAAGCGTTCGCGTCAGGCGGCGAGCGCGGCCTGGACCTTGTCGACAATGGCCTTGAAGGTCGTGGGATCGTCGTACGCGATCGCCGCGAGCACCTTCCGGTCCATCTCGATCCCGGCCTTTTTCAGACCGGCGATAAAGCGGGAATACGGCAGGCCGTGCGCGCGCGTGGCCGCGTTGATGCGCTGGATCCACAACCCACGGAACTCGCGCTTTTTGACGCGGCGGTCGCGGTAGGCGTATTGCAGCGACTTCTCGAGCCGCTGACGCGCGGCGCGATACGTGGTGGATGTGCGCCCGTAGAAGCCTTTCGACTGCTTCAGGACCTTTTTGTGGCGGGCATGCGTGGTCGTGCCGCGTTTAACTCGTGCCATGCTGCTTCTCCCTTAAACGAGCCCGTAGGGCGCCCACTGCTTGACGGTCTTGGCGTCCATTTCCGTCAATGTCTGGCTGCCGCGATTGGTGCGCTTCATCTTCTGGGAGCGATTGATCAGCCCATGGCGTTTGTTGCCTGGGCCGGCCAGCACCTTGCCGGTCGCGGTGATCTTGAACCGCTTCTTGACCGACGATTTGGTCTTCATCTTGGGCATTTGGTCTCCTTTCGTGTGTCCGTTCCCATGAACGGTGCCGCGGCTGGGCATGCCCGTATTCAAGCCCAGGCGCGCGGCAAGGGGCGGGGTATAGCGGGGGGTCGGGGTGGGTGCAAGGACGGTTTTCGGGGGGCGTCCGAGGCGTGGTTTTGGTTTGCCGCCGCGTCCGTCTTTTTTGCCGTTTCCGCGCCGTGCCGATGGAGGGAAAGAAAGGGCCTCGCACGGAGGGCACTGAGGACGGGGGCGGGCGCACGGAGGTCGGTGTGTTCGTGGGGCCATGTCCCGGTGGTTGGGCGGGGGACCTGGGCGGGCGGTTCGTGCGGCTTCCGTTGTTCTCGGCGAATACCGTGCGCGTTTCTCGCGGGCCTCGCCGCTGTTGGGGCGGTTGAGGAGAGGGAGAATATTCGCGGTGGGCCTTCGCGTGGCGGCGGGTGGACATAAAACTGCCGCGCCGGGGGATCGGGCGCGGCGGTTTTAGCCCGGAGGGTCAGGCCGTGGGACCGGCCTGGGGTGAAGCGGGCGGGGCGAGCGCGCGCCAGGCGGCGAGGGCCTCGGCGATCGCGATGGTCATCTCCGCGATCGCGACGGCGAGCGCGTGGTCGCTCAGGGCGACACCGGCCAGGGTGACGTGCGCGGCGATGACGGCGGTGTGCTTGAAGAGGGCGGTGGGAGTGGCCATTGTCTTTGTTCCTCGTTTTGGGTGAACCAACGAGAGGGACAAGGCCTGGGCATTTGGCGATCTGGGGGAGAATGTGTCGAATTCGGTAAATTCGGGCGAGGGGCCGGAGGGCCGGTTTTACGACCTGTTCCGTCTCCATTACGACGCGGGCAGTGGCAAGCCGGAGGGCGTGGGATCGCTTTACACCGGTTGGACGCAGGA
This sequence comes from Acetobacteraceae bacterium, assembly GCA_947474705.1. Classification (GTDB taxonomy): domain Bacteria; phylum Pseudomonadota; class Alphaproteobacteria; order Acetobacterales; family Acetobacteraceae; genus Rhodopila. The sequence continues at coordinate 17,862 of CANJJS010000060.1, forward strand.
CACGTTTCTGAACGCCATGGCGAAGGCCGGTGGCGCGCCCTCCGACGAGACGCTGACGAACTGGTTGAAGCGGCGGAACATCCCGTTGCCGGCTACGCGGGACGCGTTCTTGAAAGTGTTTTTCCCGAAACCGGGCGACATCGCCGCGCGGAACGCGTTGAACGAGGCCTGGGAGGCCGCGTGGTATAAGCGCCGGGTGGAGCCTCGAAAGAGGTCCGAGCCCGCCGCGGCATCCACGCCACCCCCGGCGGAATGGCGGCCGGTGCCGGGGCCTCAGTTCGAGGGGCTGGTCGAGTTCGATCTGGAAGACCCGGTCCCCAGCAACGAAGGTCCGGGCTGGCATTTGTTGCCGGCGATTTTGCGGTTTGGGGAGGCGTCGCGGCCCTGGAATGGGGGCATGGTGCGGTTGTCGTTACTGAAAGCCTATCTCAGCGTGCTCGAAACCAGTTTTCAGGTCGCCGCCGGGCGGTTGATCGGCGGCGGGGCGTTGCCGCACGACAATTTCAAGCGGGAAACGGGCTATTCGGAGATTCTCGGCCCGAAGACGGACGGCCGCCTTCGCGATTGGGTGTTGGAAGACCCGCAACCCATCGCGGTTGTCCGGCCGGTGAATGACTCCGGTCCGCCGTTGGCGGCCCAGGTGGCGGCGTGGCCGGTGGAGGTGGATGTGGCGGTGAGCCGGGAGGGCGTGGCGTCCTCCTCGGTCGATGAGGCGACGCGGCAGGCGGTGCTGAAGGCGCTCGTGCTGCAGGACCGGGAGCAGGACGGGTTGGGCCGGGTGGTGCTGGCGCGGCGGCAGATGGAACGAAAGCCGGTCCCATGAGTTTGACTCCGGAGGTCTGGACGCGCGCCGAGGCGTTGCTGGCGGCGGATGGCGTGGATTTTCTGGCGATGGTGGAGATCGCCGGGATCGACAAGACACGGGCCTTCCGGCACGGGGATATGCGGCGCTGCCAGTTGGGCGCGCAACATCTGGGCGGCTTCGATTTCACCGGCGCGAAATTCGATGGGGCGGTGCTGAGCCGGACTGTCTTCACCGACGCGATCCTGGACAACGCCGATCTGTCAAAGGCGGTGGGCATCCGGGAGGCGATTCTGGACGGCGCCAGATGGAACGAACACACGATCTGGCCAGAAGATTTTTCGCCGTGCCCGCCCTGGGCCGACGCGGCGGGCTGCGACCGCTACGGCAAGTGGGCCCGTTTCGATGTCGAAGGCGCCGATGGCACGGTGATCCGGCAAAAGCTGCGCTGGATTCCGGCGGGCGCGTTCGTAATGGGTTCTCCGGACGGCGAAGAAGGGAGATTCGCCAACGAAGGTCCCCAACAACCCATCGTGTTTCGCGATGGGTTCTGGATGTTCGACACGCCGTGCACGCAGGCGCTGTGGGCCGCGGTTATACACGCTGACGACACTGGCGCGGAACGGGATGCCCGTGCCGGCGATGGGGAAAGCCCTCGACGGCAGGCGCCCGGGTTGGGGACGTCTCTGTCCCAGCGGGTGCGCCGGTTTTTGCGCCGATTCAATCCGTTGGCACGAAACCGTGGGTTTCCTTCCCAGGCACGCGTCGATATTTCCATGGATGACCTGGACGGGCCCTTGGAGCCGGAGCTCGGCACGCGGGCGCGCCGCGATGACGCGAAACCCAGCTTTTTCGAAGGTCCGGACCGCCCGGTGGAGCAGGTCTCATTCCACGATGTCGCGCGATTTATGCGTGTATTGAACAAGCTGAAACCCGGCCTGAATTTGTCGCTCCCGTCGGAAGCCCAATGGGAATACGCCTGCCGCGTCGGCACGACCGGTGCCACCTGGGCCGGGCCGGGGGTGCTGGATGGAAAGGCCAATGCCGCCGTGCTGGACCGGATCGCCTGGTGGGACGGCAACAGCGGTCGCGCGACCCATCCGGTTGGACAAAAGGAAGCCAATCCCTGGGGGCTGTACGACATGTTGGGCAATGTATGGGAATGGTGCGCCGATGCGTGGCACGATTCTCATGAAGGCGCCCGGCCGGACGGCGCCCCACGCGCCGGCGGCAGTGCCGCGCACCGCGTGCTGCGCGGCGGGTCCTGGTTCCACGACGCGCGCTACGTGCGCTCGGCGTCCCGCCATGGCATCGCCCCGTCTGTTCGCGACGACGGCATCGGCTTTCGCTGTGCCCGAGTTCAGTAGCGGGGGAGCGGAGCGACCGCGAGCCGCGAGCGGCGGGCCGGGGCAAGCGCCAGCGAGGGGACCGAGCCAGCGGCCCCGGCCGGCCGGTCGCGGCGAGCCGGCGGCGGTAGGTGGCATGCGGTATAAATTTTCAGCATCCCGGTCCTTGGCGGGGACGCGGCTGGCGAGGCGGGTTGCCGAGGGGCCGGTCCGCATCGGGTAGCGCACACGGAACAGATGGTCGATCGGTTCAATCCATTGCGTCATGGCCGGCGGGGGCGGAACCAACGGCCATTCGCGGTGCCGGACCGGTGAAAGTCGTGGGTGGTCCGCCTTCGCGGACCATGACGGGCGGGGGAGGGGTGGGACGCATAAAATCGAAGCGGCGATTTTTGTTCGTCGCCTCAGTCCGCCACCACCTTCCGATGGATCTCCGCCGAGAGTTTTTCGACACGCGCGGTCAGGTCGCGCACCGCTTCCGTCAGCGCGGTGTTTTCGCGCAGCATTTTCGACAGGAGCGCGAGTTCCTCGGCGGTATGGGCCAGGCGTTCCTCGCCGCTGCGGTGCAGGTCTTCGCGGTGGCGGGCGTCGGCTTCGGCGTGGGCTTTGTCGCGGTCGGCCTGGCGGGTTTGGGCCAGCAGGATCAGCGGGGCGGCGTAGGCGGCCTGGAGGCTGAAGGCGAGGTTCAGCAGGATGAAGGGGTAGATGTCGAAGGCGGTAAAGCCCAGGGTGTTGAGGAGGATCCAGATCAGGACGACGACGGTTTGGGAGATGAGGAACAGGGGGGTGCCGAAGAAGCGCGCGAAGGCCTCGGCTTTCAGGGCGAACCAGTCGGAGCCGAAGGTGGGGGCGAGGTGGCCGTGCTGGCGGTGGAAGCGGAAGAAGTGGTCGGTGCCGGGCGGGGGCGGGGCGGTGTGTCCGGGGGCGGCGGGCGAGTCGTTGGCGGGCATGGCGCGCGGTCTCCTGAATGTTTGGGGGGGTATCGCGGCGCGGGTGGGGGAACAGAGCGGGAAAGCCAGGGATAGTGGTCGCGCCGCGGGATTATCCACATTATTTTGTGGTTGTCGCGGCGATTCCCATTGACCCGCCCCCCGGCGGGGGCGTACCGATTCGGGGTGAGCATGACAGAGACTCGACCTTTCATTCGCATTCGCGGCCGTTCCATCATGGCGTTGGTTCTGACACCGGAACCGCCGCTGCAGGGGTGGATCGACGCGCTCGACGCGCAGATCGATCGCGCGCCGAATTTCTTCGACGGGCGGCCGGTGGTGGTCGATCTCGGCACGTTGCCGCGGGAGTCGCGGGACGCGGTGCCGTTGCTGCGGGCGATCGAGGAGCGCGGCATTCACATTATCGGCTTGGAGGCGGCGCATCCTTCGTGGGAAGGGCTGGAGGCCTGGGGGCGGCCGTTGCCGGGTGGCAAGCCGGGCCGTCCGATGGAGATCGCGGAGCCCGCGCCGAAGCCCGTGGCCGCGCCGCCTGTCGTGGCGCCCATGCCGGTGGCGGCGACGTCGTTGCTGGTCAACCAGTCCTTGCGCTCTGGCCAGTCGATCGCGCACGAACACGGCGATGTGACGATTTTGGGGTCGGTTGCGTCGGGCGCGGAGATTGTCGCGGGCGGATCGATACATATCTATGGGGCGTTGCGGGGCCGGGCGATCGCGGGCATGGTGGGGACTCCGGGGTCGCGGATTTACTGCCGCAAGTTCCACGCGGAGCTGGTGGCGATCGACGGGGTGTATCAGACCGCCGAGGACATGCCGCGGGCTCGGATCGGTGCCGCCACGTGCGTATGGCTGGAAGGCGACGCGATGAAGTTCGCGGCGATCGAATGACAGACGATCGAATGACACCGGCGTTTGCCGAAACGGAAAGGCACTGAAAATGTCGAAAGTCCTGGTCGTGACGTCCGGCAAGGGCGGCGTCGGAAAGACCACCTCCACGGCGGCGCTGGGCGCGGCGCTGGCGCAGGCGGGCGAGAACGTGGTCGTGGTCGACTTCGATGTCGGGTTGCGCAACCTCGATCTGGTCATGGGGGCGGAACGCCGGGTGGTGTTCGACATGATCAACGTGATCCAGGGCGACGCGAAGCTGGCGCAGGCGCTGATCCGGGACAAGCGCATCGACAATTTGTCGCTGCTGCCGGCGTCGCAGACCCGCGACAAGGACGCGCTGACGCCGGAGGGGGTGGCGAAGATCGTCGATCAGCTCCGGGAAAAGTTCGACTGGGTGATTTGCGATAGTCCGGCGGGAATCGAGACGGGCGCGATCATGGCGATGCGGCACGCGGATATGGCGGTGGTCGTGACCAATCCGGAGGTGTCGTCGGTGCGCGACTCCGACCGGATCATCGGGATGCTCGATTCGAAGACGCTGAAGGCGGAAAACGGCGGGCGGATCGATAAGCATTTGCTGCTGACGCGCTACGACCCAGGCCGGGCGGCGCGGGGCGAGATGCTGAAAGTGGAAGACGTGCTGGATATTCTGTCGATTCCGCTGCTGGGGATCGTGCCGGAAAGCGTCGATGTGCTGAACGCGTCGAACGTGGGCTCGCCGGTGACGTTGAACAGCCCGTCGTCGGGCGCGGCGAAGGCCTATTTCGACGCGGCGCGGCGGTTGCGCGGGGAGGACGTGGAAGTCATCGTGCCGATCGAGCGCAAGGGCCTGATGGGACGGCTGTTCGGGCGGAGGGTGGCATGAACCTCTTGGCATGGTTCCGCGGCGAGCGCTCGGCGCCCGTCGCGCGGGAACGGTTGCAGGTGCTGCTGGCGCATGAGCGAATGGCGTCGGGGCATTCGGAGTTGCTGAACGTGCTGCGGGAAGAAATTCTGGCGGTGATCGCGAAGCACATCAAAGTCGATCGCGAGAAAGTGAACATCAAGCTGGAACGCGGCGGGGATGTCGCGACTCTGGAGATCGACGTGGAAATGCCGGATGCGCTGGCCGTGACCGCCGGGCGCCGGGGCAAGGCGGCGGCCTGAGCCTGGCCGTTACCGGGTTGTAAGACCGGGTCCTCGATAGGTTTTCGCCGTTAATGGCGAGGCCGGGATGCGCGGGACCCGTTTGGATGGGCTGGATGCCTTACGTGGCGTGGCGGCGGCCGCGGTCATGCTGTATCATTACAGTTCCGAATATTCATACCTGTACGGCGGGCATCCGCCGCCGGGGCTGCGGTTCGCGGCGCCATACGGGAACCTCGGGGTCGATTTTTTCTTTCTGATCAGCGGGTTCGCGATTGGGCTGACGCTGGAACGGGCGCCGGGCGCGGGCGCGTTTTTGGGGGCGCGGGCGGCGCGGTTGTTTCCCGGATTTTGGACGGCGATGGCGGTCACTCTGGCGGCCGGCGCGCTGTTGGGCGGAGAGCCGGTCGAGGTCCGGGTGCTGGTGGCGAACCTGACCATGGCACCCGCTTTGTTCGGCGTCGCGGCTGTCGACGCTGTTTACTGGTCGTTGCAATACGAATGGGCGTTTTACCTGCTGGCGGCGGGGACGTTGCTTTCGAAGCGCGGCTGGCCGCCAGAGGCGTGGTGCGGGATCTGGCTCGCCGGGGCCGCGATCGCGCGCATGGTGGGGCCGGGCGAGGTGCCGGAGCTACTGGACCGGCTGACGGCGATCCCTTTCGCGCATCTGTTCGCGATCGGGGTCATGCTGCATCGGGTTCACGCCGGGCGGGCGACGCGCTGGACCTGGGTTGTCTTCTGCTGCTCCTGGGCTTTGACCTTGGGGGGACCGGCGCAGGCGGTGCTGAACCCGCTGCCGCCGCTGGTTTACGCGGGCCTGGTGGCCGGGTTCGCGCTGGCGATCGGGCTGGCGGCGCGCATGGGTGGCTGGGGGCGGCTGGCACCGGTTGCGGGGTTTTTGGGGCGGGTGTCGTATCCGTTGTATCTGGTGCATCGCGCGGCCGGTATGGACCTGATCGCGCGGTTGGAGGCGGCTTCGGTTTCGCCCGATGCCGCCGCGGCCGTGGCCATCGCGGGTTCGGTCCTGGTGGCATGGGCCATCGCGGATGGCGTCGAGCCGCGCGCGCGGGCGTGGCTGCATGGGCGGTTGGGCGGGGCGAAGGGGCTGGCTTTGGCGGCCTGAAGGGGCGCCCGCCCTCTGGCGGAGGGCGGGCGGGCCGGTCAGTTGCCGAGCAGGCGGGCCCAGCCGTGCGGGTCGGGCTCGGTGCCGTACTGAATGCCGACGATGGTGTCGTAGAGTTTCTGAGTAAGAACGCCAGTTTTGCCGTCGTTAATGACGTAACGCTCGCCCTTGTAGCCAAGTTCGCCCACGGGCGAGATCACGGCGGCGGTGCCGGTGCCCCACATTTCCAGGCGGCCCGCTTTGGCGGCGGCGAGGACCTCGTCGATCGAGACCTGGCGTTCGGACACTTGCATGCCCCAGCCGCGCAGGAGCGTCAGCACGGAATCGCGGGTGACGCCGGCGAGGATGGCGCCGCCAAGCGGGGGCGTGATCACCTCGTCGCCGATTTTGACCATGATGTTCATGGTCCCGACCTCGTCGAGATACTTGTGTTCGAGGGCGTCGAGCCACAGCACCTGGGTGTAGCCGCCTTTTTGGGCTTCCTCGGCGCCATAGAGGCTGGCGGCGTAGTTGGCCATGGTTTTGGCGGCGCCCAGACCGCCTTTGACGGCGCGGACGTGCTGGTCGGAGGCGAGGATGCGGACGGGGTTCATGCCTTCCTTGTAATAAGCGCCCACGGGGCCGACGATCACATAGTAAAGGTAAGTGTGGGAGGGGTGGACGCCAAGGAACGTCTCGGTCGCGATCACGGTGGGGCGGATGTAGAGGGAGGTGCCGGGTTTATGGGGCACCCATTTCTGGTCGATCTCCACGAGGGCGCGGATCGATTCCTCGACCATCGCGGGGTCGAGTTCGGGGATGCAGAGGTAATGGGCGGAGCGGTTGAGGCGGCGGGCGTGGTCGCCGGGCCGGAACAGACGGATATGACCGTCCTGGCCGCGGAAGGCTTTCAGCCCGTCGAAGATGCCCTGGCCGTAGTGCAGCACGCAGCAGGCGGGGTCGAGGGAGAAGGGGCCGTAGGGGACGATGCGGGGGTCGTGCCAGCCTTTCCCGTCCTCGTAATTCATCAGGAACATGTGGTCGGAGAAGACGTTGCCGAAGGCCAGCGTGTCGTCGGAGGGCGGGGTTTTCGGGTTTTGCGTCCGGGTGATGGCGATCTGTGACATGGCGGTTCTCTTCTGGTCCCTGGAGGTGGGGAGATAGGACAGTGTTTCTGCCATATTTTTCCGAATGGGGCAAGGGGGATGTTTTGGGAAATGTTTGGGGAGGGGGAAGTGGCGTAACGAGGTTGCGTGAGGGTGCGGGTTGGGTGGGGGATTGTTGCGTGGGAGGTTTTTTCTGTGCGGCTCGGTCAGAGCGTGGTTCGATCCTTGCCGGGGCCAAAGATCCGCGGGACCCAGACGTCACCGGCGGTCGCGTTACGTCCGGTGTCGGGGATGACCCGATACAGCACTCGGTAACCGCCGGCGCAGGGCAATTCACGCACACCGGGATGAACGCCGGCCGGCCACAGGCAGGGGTTTCGGCGAAGCCGGCCGATATCGGTGCGAATCGCGGTCAGTGTAAGCCGGGCGCGTGGTCCGGATCCTGGCTGGGTCAACCAGAGAGAAGCGGCTTCAAGATCCGCCAGCGCCTCGGATGCGTAGATCAGCGCGCGTGGCACGCGTGCGGCCGTATGCGGTCAGAGTCGCCGAGGGTGACGCGGATAAGGCGCGGGCAAGGGGCGATCGGTGCCGAGGCTGTCGAGCCATGCGTCCACCTCGTCGGAGGTCGCATAGTAACCGGCGGCAAGGGAGGCGTCGGCCTCCGCGATCTTTTTGGCTTCCCAGGCGATCCGGGCTTGCCGTTCGGCCTCAGTTTCCGATGCGGCGAGTGGAGCGGTATCGGGGGTTATCGTGTCCATACTCAAGATATAATCCCTTCCCGATCCGGCGGCCAGTGTTTTGGCGGGCGTTCGCGGAGCATCTTGACCGCTTTCCGATCCACGCCTCCGGCCGCGTTCGTCGCCGGATGGATTTGCCCAGGTTTCGCGCTGTTTGGTGTTCTTTTCGTCAAACCCCCAACGCCGACCACGCCGGATCCGTCGCGTCCGTCGGTGTGGAGACCGCCTGCTCGTTAAACCCGGTCACATCGATCGAATATAGCCGCGCGGAGAAGCCGTTGCCGCGCGAATCGCCGCGTGTTTCCCGCCAGAACATCAGAACGCGGCCGTTTGGCGCGAACGTCGGGCCTTCCACAAGCCAGCCGTCCGCCAAAATACGCTCGCCCGCGCCGTCCGGGCGCATCACGCCGATCGCGAAATTGGAAGTGTCGCCGGCGTAACGGGTGAAGGCGATCAGGTCGCCGCGCGGCGACCAGACGGGGGTGCCATAGCGGCCACTGCCAAAACTGATGCGGCGGGGGGAGGACCCGTCGGCGCCCATCACGTAAATCTGTTGGTCGCCGCCGCGGTCCGATGCGAATACGATCCGTTTGCCGTCCGGACTGAAACACGGGCTGACGTCGATCGCGCCGGAGCTTGTCAGGCGGCGCACCGATCCGCCGCTGACCGCGACGATGTCCGATCCGCCCATGTTCGACGCGGCCATCGCGACGGTGCCGCCGTCGGGCGAGTAACGCGGCGAGAACGTCATGTTATCGAATCGACCCAGCGGCGACTGCGCGCCGGTGGAGGTGTTCAACGTGTAAACGCGCGGCTGGTTGTTTTGGTAGCTCATGAAGACCACCTCGTCCCGCGACGGGTGGAAGCGCGGCGACAGGGCCAGCCAGGACCCGTCGGTGAGGAAACGCTGGTTCTCGCTGTCCTGGTCCATGATGGCCAGGCGGCGGACGCGGCGGTCCTTCGGGCCCTGCGAGGCGACGTAGACGATTTTGCTGTCGAAATAGCCTTTCTCGCCCAGAAGGCGCTGGTAGATGGCGTCGGCGACGATGTGGGCGACCTTGCGCCAGTTGCCGCGCGGGCCGGTGAAGGCGGTGCCCTGGATTTGGTTGCCCGGCAGGACGTCCCACAGGCGGAATTCGACCCTCACCTGGCTCCCATCGTCGAATGCCTGTCCCGTCACCAGCGCCTGGGCGCCGGTCGGTTTCCAGTTTTCGAAGTTGGGCGCGCCGCCGTCGGTGGGGCCGCCCTGGATGAAGGCGGCGCGGTCCAACGGCCGGAACAACCCGCTGCGGCCCAGATCGTTGGCGATAATCCCGGAAATCGCGGCCCCCAGCGGACCGCCGCCCATGTCGGGAACGGCGATCGGAATGGGCGCGTTACGGGCGTTGGACACGTCGATGACGGCGGACCGGCCCGGCGCGGTTTCCTGCGCGATCACGGGCACCGGCGCGGCGGCGAGGGCGGTGGCGGCGCCGATCATAAGCTCGCGGCGGCGGAAAGCGGGGGAGGGGAGCAGGATCATCTGGGTTCGCCCTTGGCTGGAGACGCGTTCACGGCCGGAACCGGAAGGTCAGGTTGTTGTTACGGCCCAACATATGGCTGGGCAAAGGAAGGGTCGCGCAGCGGACGTCGCGGACGGCGCGGACGGCGCGCTCGGCGAAGACCTGGAACATGGGATCGGAGAGTTTCGCGCGGTCCTCCTCGGCGACCGAGGCGATCCGCACGGTGCCCGTGGCGTCCGTTACCACGTTCAGCACCACGCTCAGTTGATCCAGCCCCTGCGCGCCCGCGTCCTTGGTCCAGCATTCCCGCACATGGGCGCCGATGGCGCCGCGTTGGGAGGCGCTGAGCGACTCGGTGTCGTTCGCGGCGGGATTGCCGCCGCTGTCGGGCTGGCCGCCGGCCTGGGGGTTGGGACGGGCGCGGGGGGGCTCCGTCTGGCGCTGCTGCTGACGCAGGCGGAGCAGAGTGGCCTCCACCGCCGCGCTGTTGGGCGCGGTGTTCTGGGTCGGGTTGGGTTGCGCGGTCTGGCTGGGTTTCGCCGGCGGGACCTTGTCGGGCGGCGGCGGGACCGGCGGGGTGATCAGGCGCGGCGGGGCTTCCCGGGGTGGCGCGGGGGGCGCTGGCGGAGGCGGGACAAGCGGGGCCTCCCGCGGGCTGGTTTCCGGCGGCGGGAGGTTGGAGGGCGGGACGGGCAAGGGCCGGCTGATCCGGGGCGGTTCCGGCGGCGGCGGAGGCGGGGGAGGAGGCGGCGGGGCCTCGATGGGTTCGGGCTTGGGGGCCTCGGTGACGGGGGGCGCGGGCGGTTTGATTTCCTTGGAGGGCGCGGGGATGGGCGCGGGCGTGGGGGCCTTGATGGTGGTGCGGGCACGGCCGTCGAAGATCATTTCGACAGCGGTTTCGGGGATTTTCTCGTCTTCCGGTTTCCGCGCGGGAAGGGTCGCGATCAGCGACAGGAAGATCAGGGCGTGCGCGGTCAGGGAGACGAGGGTGCCCACGCGCAGCCTGGGGTCGCGCGGGAGGAGGCGTCCCGTGGCGGTCAGTACTGAGGGCACCGCGATTGGCATCGTGCGATGGTCAGCCAGGCGGGCGGGCGGGCCGCGCGGGCCGGGGGCCGGGCGGCGTCCCGGACGCGGGCGCGCGTCCCGAGGGCGCGGCGGCGGGGCCGGTTTGCTCGGCCAGCAGGGCCACGTGGGTAAATCCGCCCTGGGTTATCGTCCCCATGATTTCCATGATCTTGCCGTAAGGCAGGTCCTTGTCGCCGCGGACGAAAATGCGGCGGTCGGGATTGTCCTGGGAGATGGCTTTCAGCTTGCCGACGACGTCGGGCAGCGGGACGGGTTCCTCCTGGAGGAAAATGTCGCCATTGGCGCGGATCGAGACGGTCAGCGGCTTGCTGTCGTTGTTCAGCGGCGCGGCGTTGGTTTTCGGCAGGTCGACCGACACGCCGGACGTCATCAGCGGCGCCGTCACCATGAAGATGATCAGCAGCACCAGCATGACGTCGACCAGCGGGGTGACGTTGATCTCGGCGAGGGGCCGGTAGCGGCCCCGTCCGCGCGCGCCGCCGGTGGACATGGCCATTCCTCAGCCCTCCGTTCCGGCGGCTTCGGTCTGGCGGGAGAGGATCGCGCTGAACTCGCTGCCAAACCCTTCCAGGCGGGCGGCGAAGCGGGAGAGGTCGGTGCCGATCTTGTTGTAGGCGAGCACGGCGGGAATGGCGGCGACGAGGCCGATGGCGGTGGCCAGCAAGGCCTCGGCGATGCCCGGCGCGACGACGGCGAGGCTGGTGGTGTGCATGGCGGCGATGCTCGCGAAGCTGTGCATGATGCCCCAGACGGTGCCGAACAGCCCGATGAAGGGGGCGGTGGACCCGACGGAGGCGAGGAAGACCATCCAGCGCTCCATCCGCTCCATTTCCCGGTTCACGGTGACGGTAATGGCGCGGTCGATGCGTTCGCGTACCGAGGAATGCGCGAAATCGGCGCCGGCCGATTTTTTCGACCGCCGCCATTCGTTCATCGCGGCGGAAAAGACCGAGGCCATCGGGTGTTTGGGGTTGTCGCCTTCCTGGTCGAACAACTCGTCGAGGCTGCCGCCGGACCAGAACCGGTCCTCGAACGCCGCGGCGTCGCGGTTGGCTTTTCGAAGTGAGACGATCTTTTCGAAGACGATGGCCCAGACCCAGACGCTGGCGGCGAGCAGGCCAAGCATCACCAGTTTGACGACGAAGTTGGCTTCCAGGAACAGGCCCCAGAGCGAGAAGTCGGGGCTCGCGGCGGCGAGGGCGGTGGCGTTGACGGTCGGGTTCACGTCGCGATGTCCTCTTGGTTCGTCCGGTCAGGCGGGCTGTCTGTTGTCGCGCATGGCCGAGAGCGCCGTCCGCCACAAGGGGGGGATGCGTCCGGGCCTGTGTCCGTCGAGGCGCACGCAGGCGAGGCGGACGGTCAGGACCGCGCAGGGGCTGCCGGCGTTCGCCACGGTTTGCCTCAGCCGGACGGTGGCGCCGCCAACGTCCAGAACCTCGGTTTCGACGGTCAGCGCGTCGTCGAGACGGGCGCCTTTGAGGTAGTCCACTTCCAGGCCGCGCACCATGAACATCGTTCCGTGTTGTTCCAGCATCTCCGCGTGCGGGACGCCGAGATGTCGCAAAGCTTCGGTGCGGGCGCGCTCGGCGTACCGGAGGTAGTTGGCGTGGTAGACGACCCCGCCCGCGTCGGTGTCTTCGTAGTAGACGCGTATGGCATAACGATGGCGCCCGTCTGGCGGGATGGAAGCGGGGTTAAGGGTCATTCATGCCTGGCGTGGGGTTGGGATGGGACGCCGTCGGATTTTGATCGGAGATGGGCCGCGAGGCCATAGGTGGGCTTTCGTGCTGTCCCGATCCGTGCTCTGTCGGAGCGAGGTCGCCCTGATTGCAGGCTTCGTGTCAATATGTTATATTCGTGTAGTGTCGTGAGTGGAGATTGACGGAGATCACGGCCGCCCATGCTCGCGGTCCATGGTTTGAATTGTTCTTCGAGACGTCGGACGCCCGAAGCTGAACCCAAGTCTAGAGTTATGGCCGAGGCGCGTGCATGTCGGCGGTCGGCCGGCGGCGTGGCAATCGGGGGAGCAATCAGTTCCGGGTTCCTGGTTCGGGTGGCAATGGGGATCCGAACCGCGACTTCACGGACAATCCCGCGACCGATGTGTAGGGCGCCAATACTATTACCATGGGAGTTCCCCCGGCTCTGCCGGGGAGGCAGTAGAAGTTTGACGTTTCCGGGGGTGGTCTCCGGCCGTCCATCAATGAAACTCCGGTTCGTGAGCCGCCAAAGCACACGCACAATGGAGTTCCATCGATGGACGAGCAGCAGAGCCTAAATCACAGCAAATGGGAGTGCAAATACCACGTCGTATTCATTCCCAAATGCCGCCGGAAGACGTTGTATACGCAGTTACGCCGCTATCTCGGGGAGGTGTTTCGCAAACTGGCCGAGCAGAAGGAATGCCGGATCGAGGAAGGGCATTTGATGCCCGATCATGTCCACATGATGATATCGATCCCGCCGAAATACGCCGTCTCCCAGGTGATCGGCTTTATCAAGGGAAAAAGCGCGATCCACCTTGCTCGGGTCTATGGGGAGAACCGGCGGAATTTCGTCGGGCAAAGCTTTTGGGCACGCGGGTATTTCGTATCGACGGTTGGCCGGGATGAAGAGGTGATCCGGAACTACATCCGCAACCAGGAAGAGGAGGACCAGCGGTTGGATCAGATGAACCTCTGGCGTTAGCCCGGCCACTTCAGTGGCCACATGAATCGGGGCCGCGTCAGCGACCCCACCCAGCCGCCTTCAGGCGGCTCACATCGCACAGGTCGCGTCAGCGACCTGACCGGCCGCTTTGAGCGGCCAAAATTCTAAAGCCCCCGGCTTTGCCGGGGGATACTTAC
>CANJJS010000061.1 GCA_947474705.1 Acetobacteraceae bacterium
ATCGCCGCGGTGGTAAAATTCGGCGTCTGCGTGGAGGTCAGCGCCGCCACGTCCGTCGTCGTCATCGCCGCCATCTGGCCCGACCCCAGCACCGCGATCTCCGCCGTCGTCAACGCCGCGACCTGCGCGGTGGTCAACGCCGCGACCTGCGCCGTGGTCAAGGCCTTGATCTGGCCCGTGGTCATCGCCGCGATCTGTGTCGATGTCATCGCCGCGATCTGATCGGTGCTCAGCGCCGCTACTTGCGCCGAGGTCAGCGACACGACCTGCGCGGTGGAGAACGCCGCGACCTCGGCCGTGGTCAGACCCGCCAGCGCCGCGGGTTTCAACGCCGCGATCTCCGTCGAGGTCAGCGCCCCCATCGCCGCGGTCCCCAGCGCCGCGACCTGCGCCGAGGTCAGACCGCCAATCGCCACCGTGGTGAAAGCCGGTGTCTGGGTGCTCGTCAGGGCCGCGATGTCCGTCGTGGTCATCGCCGCCAACTGGGCGGAGCCGATGACCGCGATCTCCCCGGTGGTCAGCGCCGCGACCTGCGCGGTGGTCAACGCCGCGACTTGCGCCGTCGTCAGCGCCTTGATCTGGCCCGTCGTCATCGCCGCGATCTGTGTCGATGTCAGTGCCGCGATCTGATCCGTGCTGAGCGCCGCCACCTGCGCCGATGTGAAGGCGGCCACCTGCGCGGTGGAGAACGCCGCGACCTCCGCCGTGGTCAGACCAGCCAAGGCTCCGGTGGTCAGGGCAGAGATCTCGGTCGAGGTCAAAGCCCCGACGGCCGCGCTGCCAAGCGACGCGACCGCCGCGGAATTCAATCCCGCGATGCCCGCCGTCGTGAAGGCGGGCGTTTGCGTGGAGGTCAACGCCGCCAGATCCGTCGTCGTGATCGCCGCGACCTGCGCCGACCCCAGCACCGCGATCTCCGCCGTCGTCAACGCCGCGATCTGTGCCGTCGTCAGCGCGGCGATCTGCGCCGTCGTCAACGCCTTGACCTGGCCCGTGGTCAACGCCGCGATCTGGGTCGATGTCAGTGCCGCGATCTGATCCGTGCTGAGCGCCGCGATCTGCGCCGAGGTCAGCGACACGACCTGCGCGGTGGCGAGGCCCGCGACCTCCGCCGTCGTCAGCCCGGCCAGAGCCGCGGGTTTCAGGGCCGCGATTTCCGTCGACGTCAACGCGCCAAACGCCGCGGTGCCGAAGGCGGCGACCTGCGCCGAGGTCAGACCGCCAATCGCGGTGGTCGTGAAAGAGGGGGTTTGCGTGCTGGTCAACGCCGCCACATCGGCCGTGGTCATCGCCGCCAGTTGGGTCGAGCTGAGCATGGCGATTTCCGCCGTGGTCAGCGCCGCGACCTGAGCGGTCGTCATCGCCGCGATTTGCGCCGTGGTCAGGGCCCGGATTTGCGAGGTGGTCATCGCCGCGATCTGGGTCGACGTCATCGCCGAGGTTTGGTCCGTGCTGAGCGCCGCGATCTGCGCCGTTGTCAGCGCCACGATCTGTCCCGTGGAGAACGCCGCGACCTCGGCCGTGGAGAGCCCGGCGAGCGCCGCCGGTTTCAGCGCCGCGATTTCCGTCGATGTCAGCGCCCCCACCGCCGCCGATCCCATGGCCGCGATCTGCGCCGAGCTTAAGCCGCCAATCGCCGCGGTCGTGAAGGAAGGTATTTGCGTGCTGGTCAGCGCCGCCGCGTCCGTCGTGGTCAGCGCGGCCGCCTGCGCCGAGCCGAGCACCGCGATCTCCGCCGTCGTCAGCGCCGCGACCTGCGCGGTGGTCAGCGCCGCGATTTGCGCCGTGGTCAGGGCCTTGATCTGGCCCGTGGTCATCGCCGCGATCTGGGTGGAGGTCAGCGCCGCGATCTGATCGGTGCTGAGCGCCCCCGTCTGCGCGGAGGTCAACGCGACCAGTTGCGCCGTCGTCAGCCCGGCGACCTCGGCCGTGGTCAGACCGCCCAACGCGGCGGTGGTGATCGCCGCCAATTGGTTCGAGGCCAGTCCCGCGACGGCGGCGGTGGTCAGAGCCCCGATTTGCGCGGACCCCAGCCCCAAAATCCCCTTCGTGCTTAAAGCCGCGGCCTGGGCCGAACTCAACGCCGCGACATCCGTGGTGGTCATCGCCGCCAATTGGATCGACGTCAGAGCGCCGATTTGCGCCGTTGTCAGGGCCGCGATGTCGGCGGTGGTCAGGCCGGCGATGATCGATGTCGGCAGACTCGCGATCTGCGCGGTCGTGAGGTTGGACAGTGCCATTTGACGGAACCCAGTTTCGGAGGGGTTGCGGATGGCAAAAATTTTTTCCGGCCAGATCGCAACCTGACCGGGAAAGGTTTATGAAAGGTAAATAAAAGGCATGAAATCGACGTTGTCTCGCGGGGGCGATATTTACGTCGCGTTCATATTTTGGCGTTTCGATGCGAGCCGATGTTTCAGGAGTCGGATCGTCATGTCGTTGGGGCCCGGTCTTCGGACACGCGTTCTCGCCGCGTTGGGGCGGCCGGACGCCCAGATGGCGATCGCCATGACTCAGGGCGGGTCGGGTGGAGAGGCGATCGAGCGTATCGTTGCGGCGGCGCGCGCGGGGCTGCCGGATGCGCGAGCGCAATTGGGCCGGTGCTATTTGCACGGGCTTGGGCTGCCTCCGAACATCGCGGAAGCGCGGTATTGGCTGGACCTGGCCGCCGAGGCGGGCGATGCGAGCGCGCGGATCGAACTGGCATCGCTGGCGCTGCGCGGTCATGCCGGTCCATACGAACGTGGGCCTTTCGCGGCGTCGGAGGCATCGGAACCAGATACTGGGCGTGCCGCGGCGTTGGCGCGGCTGGCGGCGGACTCCGGGTCCGCGGAAGCGCAGGCGTTACTCGCGTATATTTTGCGGATGGTTCCGGAGCTGGCGGAGACGCCGGACGAGGCGGAGTCGCTCTATCGCCGGGCCGCCGATGCGGGTTTGCCACTCGGGCAACTGGGCCACGCTCTGACGTTGTTGGGACAAGGTGCGCCGGAGGCGGCGCGCGAGGCCGTGGGATTGCTGACGGCCGCGGCGGAGGCGGGGTTGCCCACGGCCTGGTTTCTGCTGGGCGCGGCGGCCGAATCGGGTGCGGCCGGAGAGGCCGATCTCGCCGCCGCCGTCCGGCATTATCGTGCCGGGGCGGAGCATGGTCATACCGGGTCCCGGACCCGATTGGGTCTTGCGTTGCTGACCGGACGCGGGACTGGACGCGACACCGAGGAGGCGGAAACCTGGCTTCGGCGGGCGACGAACGATGGCGACGGCCTCGCGGCCGCCGCGCTTGGCGATTTTCACGCGAGTCCCGAGCGGCGGCCGCCGAATGTCACGGAGGCGGCGGCGTGGTATCGCCGAGCCGTGGATTTGGGACATGCCGGCGCGGCCCGCGCGCTTGCCCGTGCTTTGTCCGCCGGGGCGGAGGGACCGCCGCACGCTCAGGATATCGCGTGTTTTCTTCAACGGGCGATTGAAGGGGGCGATGTCGCCGCATGGTCCGATGTAGGGGCTGTCGCCGCGATGCCGGGCGCGGATGGCGAACAGTGGCGCGGCTGGCTGGCGCGCATGTCGCGGGCGGGGCACGCGGACGCCGGACTGCACGCGGGGATTCTCGCCCATGCCGATCCCGGTGGTCCCCTGGGCGCGTCGATCGCGCGCCGGCAGTATCTTATCGCCGCCAGTCTGGGCTCCATCGATGGGATGGCGGCCGCGGCGGAGATGTTGGTCAATGGGCGCGGTGGAACGGGCGATCCTGATCTGGGGCGCGCGTTGTTCGCGTTCGCCGCGAAGCGCGGGCACGCGGGCGCGCATTTCGCGTTGGGGGTGTTGGCGAGCGGCGATCCAGAGCAGGCGCGGACCCATTTTCAGCGCGCGGCCGCTCTGGGCCATGCCAAGGCGGCGCACTTGCTGGACGCCGCCTGATCGTTACGCGGCCCAGGCGTTGCGGACAAAATCCCGGATCAGATCTGGGTCCTTCACGCCTTTCGCGCGCTCCACGCCCGATGAAACATCCACGGACCGCGCGCCCGATTGCCGGATGGCGGCGCCGACATTGGTGGGGTCGAGGCCGCCGGCGAGAACCCAGGGGCCGGGCGGAGTCCAGTTTTGGGTCAGAGTCCAGTCGAAGCTGACGGCGTTGCCGCCGGGCCGTGTCGCGTTGGGGGGCGGTTTCGCCTCGATCAGCAAGGCGTCGGCGCCGTCCATGGCGGTTGGTAGGTCGGTGGCCGCCGCGACTCCCGCCGCGCGCCAGACGGGCCGGCCGAAACGCGCGCGCATCGCGGCGACGGTCTCGGGCGTGCCGTAGAGTTGCAGGATATCCAGATGCACGTCGGCCAGGGCCTCCGCGATCGCGGATTCCGTCGGGTTCACGAACAGGCCGACCCGTGGCGGGCCGCCTGGATGCGGCGCGGTCAGCTCGCGCGCCCTGGCGGGCGTGACGAAGCGGGGGGAAGGCGGGAAAAACACGAAGCCGATCCAGTCGGCGCCGGCGGAGATGGCGGCTTCGACGCCCGGCGGATCGTTCAGGCCGCAAATCTTGACGCGCGCCATGTCAGGGGCGGGGCGCCAGAGCCTGGCCGGCCCGTGCTCCCCCGTGTTGGGTTTCCCGGTGTTTCGCTTCCAGCAGCCGGACCGATTCCACCGCCTGACGGGCGGCGCGGCGGTGGCGGTATTCGGCGATCCGGACCCTTATTCCGCCCATCAGGAAGCCGATGCCGAGGGCGGTGAGCAAGGCCAGGGAGAGCGGTGGCTGAAAGGGCAATTCGCCAAACGGAAACAGATCGATCGTCACGGGGTCCATGTTCGACAGCGCGAACAGCACCAGCAGCAGCAGCAGCGGGATCCCGGCGATCCAGCGCAGAACCGGGTGAATTTTCACGACAGGCCGCGCGCCGGCGCGGGCGGGCGTTCCGGTTTGGCGGCGTTCACGCGTTCCCGTAGTTCCTTGCCGGCCTTGAAGAAGGGCACCGATTTCTCCTCGACGGGCACCGCCTCGCCGGTTCTGGGGTTGCGTCCGGTGCGGGCGTCGCGGTGCTTCACGGTGAAGGCGCCGAAGCCGCGCAGTTCCACCCGCGCGCCGCGCGCCAGGGCGGCGGCGATTTCGTCGAAGATCGTCCCGACGATGGTTTCGATATCCGCGCCGCGCAAATGCGGATGGTCGGCGGCGAGTCCGGCGATCAGCTCCGATTTGGTCACGTAAGCGTCTCCGGTCCGAGGGGCTGAAACAAGGGTTAACGTTGCCAGACAGCCCACGGCAGGTCAAGCATAACACGTTGGGAAATCAGGGTTTTCCAAAGTCCGTCAAGGGCTGAGGACAATTGGGAGGTCAGCATTCGTTCCGCGAGACCGGTCGTGGCGATATCCACCACCGGTAGTTGAGAGGGTACGTTCTTGCTCGCTTCGAGCCATGCTTTCGCGTCGTATTCGTCGCCGATGGCGTCGATCAGGCCGAGCTTCAGGGCCTGGCGGCCGGTATAAGGGCGGCCGTCGGCCAGTGCGCGTACGGCCTCCGGCGTCATTTTCCGGCCGGCCGCGACCATCGCGACGAACTGGTCGTACATGTCCTGGACGATGCCTTGCAGCATGTCCCGGCCGGCCGGTGTCAGCGGTTTCGTCAGGCTGGGCTGATCTTTCATCGGGCCGGAGACGATCGCGTCCGCCGCGATCCCGAGCTTCGCCAAAAGCCCGGAAAGTTCTCCGGTTTCCATCAGCACGCCGATCGATCCGGTGACGGTCGACTCACGCGCGAATACGCGATGGGTGGGCATGGCGACCATGTAACCGGCGGAGGCCCCAAGTCCGGCCATCGTCGCGACGACCGGCTTCTTTTCGGCGACATACGCGATCGCCCGGTGAAGGGCTTCGCCCCCGGCGACGGTGCCGCCGGGACTGTCGATCGCGACGATCAGCGCTTTCACGTGTTTGTCGCGGCCCGCGGCGCGGATCGCTTCCACGAGTTTCCGGTCTTCGACGATGATGCCGGCGATGGGCAGGCGGGCGATACGGTCGCCTGACTCACCACCGGCGAGGCCCGCGCCCCGCACCGCGATCAACACCGCGACCGCGGCGATGCCGATGGACACAGTTCGCCAGAGGATCAGCCGCCGCTTCAGCCGCCGCCGGTCCAGCAGCAGGTCGGCTTCAAGCGCCATTTTGGGTGCCGGTCATTTGGTTTCGCTGTCCCCTGAAATGCGTCGTGGCCCGGTTTACCTGGATCGGCGCCGCGGCGAAACGCCCCGGGACGATCCCGGCGAACCGGGCCACGTTGCCAAAACGCGCTGTCCGGCCGTGCCTGGGAGGCGCGGCGGACAGCGTCTTTCGGATCAGCTGTTGTCTGACATCTGGTTGCGGCGGCGGATCGCCGCGCCAAGGATGTCGCCCAGAGAGGCACCCGAGTCCGAGGACCCGAATTCGGCCATGGCCTGCTTCTCTTCCTCGATTTCCTTGCCCTTGATGGTCAGGGTCAGTTTCCGCGCGGCGCGATCGACGGAGACGATGCGGGCATCGACCTTCTCGCCGACGGCGAAGCGGTCCGGACGCTGGTCGCCCTTGTCGCGGGCCAGTTCCGCCCGCCGGATGAAGCCGGTGAGGACGTCGTTGACCTTGACCTCGATCCCGTTGGTCTGGATCGCGGACACCACGCAGGTGACGATGTCGCCTTTGTTGACGGTGCTGAGCACGGTCGCCGCCGGGTCGTCGCGGGTCTGCTTGATACCCAGGGAGATGCGTTCTTTCTCGACGTCGACGTCGAGGACCTTGGCTTTGACGATCTCGCCTTTTTCGTACTTCGTCATCGCCAGTTCGCCGGGCTCGTCCCAGGACAGGTCGGACATGTGGATCATGCCGTCGATGTCCGCGGACAGGCCGATGAACAGGCCGAACTCGGTGATGTTGCGAATCTCGCCTTCGACCTCCGATCCGATCGGATGCGTCTCGACGAACTCTTCCCAAGGGTTGCGCTGAACCTGCTTGAGGCCGAGTGAAATCCGGCGTTTGCCGCTGTCGACGTCCAGCACCATGACGTCCACTTCCTGGCTGGTCGAAACGATCTTGCCGGGATGGACATTCTTCTTGGTCCAGGACATTTCGGAGACGTGCACCAGGCCTTCGACACCGGGTTCCAGCTCCACGAAGGCTCCGTAGTCGGTGATGTTGGTGACCCGGCCGCTGTAACGGGCGCCGGGCGGATACTTCGCGGCGACGCCTTCCCAGGGATCGGCCTCAAGCTGCTTCATGCCGAGCGAGATGCGCTGGGTGTCGGAGTTGAAGCGGATGACCTGGACCTTCACCGGCTGGCCGATGATCAGGGCCTCGCTGGGGTGGTTGATGCGGCGCCAGGCGATATCGGTGACGTGCAACAGACCGTCCACGCCGCCGAGATCGACGAAGGCGCCGTAGTCGGTGATGTTCTTCACGACGCCGTCCAGGATCATGCCTTCTTTCAGGCCCTGGATCAGTTCGCTGCGCTGCTCCGCGCGGGTTTCTTCCAGCACGGCGCGGCGGGAGACGACGATGTTGCCGCGCGCGCGGTCCATTTTCAGGATCTGGAAGGGCTGCGGATTGCCCATCAGCGGGGCGACGTCGCGCACCGGACGGATGTCCACCTGGCTGCCGGGCAGGAAGGCCACGGCGCCGCCAAGATCGACGGTGAAGCCGCCCTTGACCCGTCCGTAGATCGTGCCGTTGACGCGCTGCTGTCCTTCGAACGCCTTTTCGAGGTTCGTCCAGGCTTCCTCGCGGCGGGCCTTTTCGCGCGACAGGACGATGGAGCCGTCCTTGTCTTCGTAGCGTTCGACGTAAAGCTCGACATGGTCGCCGGGCTTGATGTCGGGCTTCACGCCGGGCGGGGCGAATTCCTTCAGTAGGACTCGGCCCTCGGATTTGAGGCCGACATCGACGATCGCGAATTCGTCGGTGAGGCGGACGATGCGTCCGGTGACGACGGAGCCGTCGAAGCCGGTGTCGCGGCCCAAGGTCTCGTCGAGGAGGGAGGCGAAGTCTTCGCCCATGAAATGGTCTTGCGCGGGCTCGGCGGCCCGGGCGGTGGCGGATAGTGCCATGTGTTGGATTGATTCCGTTACGGAGACCGGGTTTGGGCCCGGGGGGTTACCGTGATTGGCGCGATTCCGGTGGGGAAACACGGCTTGCCCGCGGCGGACCGCGGGCCTGGGGTGGGGGAGAGGCTGCTCGCGCGGGATGCGCGTGCTGTGCGGAAATAGGCGCGGGCCCCTTGAAATGTCAAGGCATAACGCGGGATTTCAGGCCCAGATCGGGGTCTCGCCCAGAGTTTTGAAGATGGCGTCGGCGCTGACGAGGGTGGCTTTCTCGAGCCGGGCTTGCGCGATCAGCATCCGGTCGAAGGGATCGCGGTGGGGGATGTCGAGCGTGCCGGCGAGGCGGGCGTGTTCGGCGGTGATGGGCAGCGGGACAAAGCGGGATTTGCGGAGCAACGAGGGGAACTCGTCGACGATGCGCTCGACTCTGGGCCATTTGCCGAGGCGGTTCTTGGTGGCGATTTCCCAGGGGCTGACGGCGGAGACGTGAACCAGATTCGTGGGCTCGGCGATCGCGGCCCGCGCCACGGCGGGGAGGCGTGGATCGTCGATCCACCACCACACCACCGCGTGCGTGTCGAGAATCAGGTTCATTCCCAGAGCGCCTGCTCGTCCTCGGACAGAGGGTCGAAAAGTTCGTCGGGGATGGCGAGGCCTTTCAGCAGGCCGGGCGTGCGTGGGGCGAGTCCTTCGACCGGGACGAGGCGGACGAGAGGTTTGCCCGCGCGGCCGATCAGGATGTCCTCGCCGGCCGTGGCGCGGTCGATGAGGCGCGACAACTGCGCCTTCGCGTCATAGAGGTTCATGACTTCGGGCATAGCGGCACCAGGTTGACGAAGGGTTAACGGCGGCGGGTTTTTTCGTGGCCGCCGTCCTTTTGTAACTTAGTCAGGTTAGTTGACCTGGTCTGAATTCGCAAGGTTGAAACGCGTGGCGGCGGCCTGGAGCGCGCGGGCGAAGGCGGAGTCGGCGTCGAGATGGGTCGTGTCGATCTCGATGGCGTCCGGCGCGGCGATCAGGGGGGAGGCCGCTCGGGCGATGTCGCGGGCGTCGCGGGCGCGGATGTCGCGCTCGACCTCGGCCAGATCGGCGTTCAGGCCGCGTCCTTTCAGCTCCAGCCAACGGCGGCGGGCGCGTTCCCCGGGCGAGGCAGTGACGAAAAGCTTCAGGTCGGCGTTGGGGAAAATGACGGTGCCGATATCGCGCCCGTCCAGCACGGCGCCGAGTTCGGTGCCGAAGCGGCGCTGGAAGTCGAGCAGGGCGGCACGCACGCCGGAGACATCGGCGACGGTGCTGGCGGCGGCGTCGACTTCGGGAACGCGGAGGTCGGTGCGTTCCATGTCTTCGGGGCGCAGGGTCTGGGCCGCGCGTTCCGCCGCCGCTTTGTCGGCGGGCGAGTCCCCGGCGTTCAGGACGCGGCGGCCGACGGCGCGGTACAGCAGGCCGGTGTCGAGGTAGGGCAGGTCCAAATGGGCCGCCATGCGCCTCGCGAGAGTGCCTTTGCCGGCGGCTGCGGGTCCGTCGATGGCGACGATCCATTTGGCCATGGCTCAGGCGTCCGCGATGGCGGCGCCCAGGGCCGCACCGAGCGCGGCCATGAGGGAGACGAAGCCGGGGAAACTGGTGTCGATGAAGCTGACGTCGTCCACGGAAACCGGGTTGGTGGCGATGCAGCCAAGGACCAGAGCGGACATGGCGACGCGGTGGTCCATGTGGGTCTCGACGCGGCCGCCGCCGGGAATCGCGCCGCCGGTGCCATGGACGATCAGATCGTCGCCTTCGATCTCTACTTTGACGCCGTTGACGGAGAGCAGCGCGGCGGTGGCGGACAGGCGGTCGCTTTCCTTGACCCGGAGTTCTTTCAGGCCGCGCATGCGGGTTGTGCCGGTGGCGCCCGCGGCGGCGACGGCCAGGATCGGATATTCGTCGATCATCGTGGGTGCGCGCTCCGGCGGAACATCCACGGCGCGCAGCGCGGTGCCGGAGACGATCAGGTCGCCCACGGGTTCGCCACCTTCCAGACGGCGGTTTGCGATGGCGACGGCGGCGCCCATTTCCTCCAGTGTCAGGAACAGTCCGGTGCGCAGCGGGTTCAGGCCGACGGAGGGGACGGTGACCGAGGAGCCGGGGACCAGCAGCGCGGCGACCAGGGGGAAGGCGGCGGAGGAGGGGTCTCCGGGCACCGTCACGTCGGCGGCGCG
Organism: Acetobacteraceae bacterium; assembly: GCA_947474705.1. Classification (GTDB taxonomy): domain Bacteria; phylum Pseudomonadota; class Alphaproteobacteria; order Acetobacterales; family Acetobacteraceae; genus Rhodopila. The sequence goes on from CANJJS010000061.1 coordinate 10,244, forward strand.
GAGTTCAGGCTGCCCGTGTAGATGGATGATCCGGCTGTTGCCCACGATTTCGACCTCGACCGTCGCGCCGAAATGGCGGAGCATGTTCTCAGTGTGGTCGCGGGTCGCCTCCGGTTCTTCGACCCGCGTGGTGCCGCGGGCGTTCAGGCCCGCCAGAAGAACCGCCGACTTCACCTGCGCGGAGGGCACGGGCACGCGATAGTCGAGCGAATGGGCGTCCGGTGCGCCTTCGATGGCCAGCGGCAGCAGGCCGCCATCGCGAGACGCGAATCGGGCGCCGGTCGCGGTCAGCGGGTCGATGACCCGGCGCATGGGCCGGCGGCGGAGGCTGTCATCGCCGGTCATGACTGAGAAAATCGGGTGGCTGGCGAGAATGCCGCACAGCAGCCGCGCGGCGGTGCCGGAATTGCCCATGTCGAGGATATCCGTGGGCTCGGTCAGCCCGCCGACGCCGCGGCCCGCGACGCGCCACAGCCCATCCGGGTCCTGGATCACCTCGGCGCCCAAAGCGCGCATGGCGGCGGCGGTGCGGAGCACGTCCTCGCCGGTGAGGAGGCCGGCGATTCGGGTCTCGCCGACGGCCAGCGCGCCGAACATCAAGGCGCGGTGGCTGATCGATTTGTCGCCGGGCACGGCGATGCGGCCGGACAGCGGTCCGGGCGCGCGGCGGCTGGCCATGGGGCGGCTCTGGGTGCCGGAAGGGGCGTGATCCATTGGCGGTCGATCCTCGATTGCGCGGTCCGCGAGGCGCGGTCTGTCTCGCGCCGTCCCTATACAGCGCCGAATCCTGTTTGACAGCCGCCCGCCGGGGTGGCATGGCCGCGCCCTCCAAACTCACGATCCCCCGCGCACAAAGGGTCTACCGCGATGGCGAAGCCTGAACTTGGCTCCAAACGAGTCTGTGTCGCCTGCCAGGCGCGCTTTTACGATCTGACGCGGACGCCGCCCGTCTGCCCGAAATGCGGCGTCGAGCAGCCGCCGGAACAGCCGAAACCCCGCCGCATGGGCGGCAATGTCGCCGACAGTAAAATCCTGAAGAAGCCGGCGGCGGAGCCGGGCATCGAGGAAGTGGAGGTCGAGGGCGTCGAGGATGTCGAGGACGAGGACGTCCTGGAGGATGCCGGCGACCTGGAAGACGACGCCGATGCCATTGCCTCGGATATCGAGGTGACGACGGATGGGGACGAGCCGGAGCGGTAAGCTCCGGCGCCTACCCCTCCACCAGCCGCCGGATCAGCGCCACCGCGCCCGGCGTCGACCAGTCCGCCGCCCCGTCGAGCCGTGCCCGTTCCGTCCCGTCGCGGGCGATGACGAAGGTCGTCGGGATGCCGCGTCCCCCCCAGGCGCGGGCCAAGGTTCCTTTTGGGTCCAGTAGGACAGGCAAGCCGTTCACCTGACGGGCGGCGAACCAGTCCGAGACGACCTTCGCCCCACCCCGATCCGACGACAGCGGCAGCACCGCGATGTCGTGCGGCGCCAGCGCCACCGACAGCGCCGCCAGCGAGGGCATTTCCGCCACGCAGGGCGCGCACCATGTCGCCCAGAAATTGATCACCATGCCGTGGCCGCGGAATTCCGCCACCGTGTGTTCCTTGCCGCTTGCATCCAGGAACACGCCGGGCGGAGGCGGGACCGGCGGAACGACGGGGGTCAGGACCTCGGCCAGATCGGGCAGGCCGGAAGCCGCGCGCGAATTGCGCGCGGACAGGGCGACGGGTAGGGTCGCGCCCGCCGCGACGACCGTCCGCCGCGAGATCAACGCCATACCGGAACCCTCCCTTTGAACGACACATCCGACGAGACCAACCAGTCCAAAGCCAACCAACAATGGGGCGGGCGCTTCGCCGCCGGACCGGCCGCGATCATGCGGGACATCAACGCCTCCATCGGGTTCGACCAGAAACTCTGGCGCCAGGATATAAGGGGGTCTCTGGCCCATGCCGCAATGCTCGGCAAGATCGGTATTTTGGTGCCCGAGGATGTGACCGCCATCGCCGCGGGCCTGGAGGAGATCGCCGGGGAGATCGAGGGCGGAAACTTCCCGTTCTCGGTGGAACTGGAAGACATCCATATGAACATCGAGGCGCGGCTGACCGATCGCATCGGCGAGGCCGGCAAACGGCTGCACACCGCGCGCAGCCGCAACGATCAGGTGGCCACGGACTTTCGTTTGTGGGTGCGCGACGCGATCGACGGGCTGACGGCGCAACTTTCCGACGCGATGCGGGCACTGGCGGAACGCGCGGCGGCGCACGCGGCCGATCCGATGCCGGGCTTTACCCATTTGCAGACGGCGCAGCCCGTGACGTTCGGGCACCATCTGCTGGCCTATGTGGAGATGCTGGACCGCGACCGCGGCAGGCTGACCGACTCGCGGCGGCGGATGAATGTTGCGCCGTTGGGTTCGGCCGCCTTGGCTGGGACGTCGTTTCCGATCGACCGCGACATGACCGCGGCGGCGCTCGGCTTCGACCGCCCCTCCTCGAACTCCCTCGACGCCGTGTCCGACCGGGACTTCGCGCTGGAGTTTTTGTCGGCCGCGGCGATCTCAGCGATGCATCTGTCCCGTTTCGCTGAGGAAATCGTCATCTGGTGCAGCGCGCCCTACCGCTTCGTGCGGCTGTCGGACGCCTTCACGACGGGCAGTTCGATCATGCCGCAGAAGCGCAACCCCGACGCCGCCGAACTGGTCCGCGCCAAGACCGGGCGCATTACCGGCGCGCTGGTCGGGCTGCTGACCGTCATGAAGGGCCTGCCGCTCGCCTACGCCAAGGACATGCAGGAAGACAAAGAGCCTGTCTTCGATGCCGCCGAGGCATGGGCGCTCTCCCTCGCCGCGACGGCCGGCATGGTCCGCGATCTGACCCCGGATACCACCCGGATGCGAGAGTTCGCGGGATCGGGCTTCGCCACCGCCACCGACCTCGCGGACTGGCTGGTCCGGGTGCTGAAACTGCCGTTCCGGAGCGCGCACCACATCACCGGGACATTGGTCGGTGTCGCGGAGAAGAAGGGCGTCGATCTCGCCGATCTGACACTGGAAGAAATGCGCGCGGTGGAGCCGGGGATTACGGCCGAGGTGTTCTCGGTGCTGACGGTGGAAGCCTCCGTTGCCTCCCGCGTCAGTCACGGCGGCACGGCGCCGGCGAATGTCGCGCGGGAAGCGGCGCGGTGGCTGGAGGCTTTGGCATGAAAACCGCGCTTGTTGGCCTGGCGGCCTTGGCGGCGATCCTGGCCGCCTGCGGGAAAGTGGGACCGCCCTCGCCGCCGGGCCCGCCGGACAAGGTGATCTGGCCGCATAATTATCCGCCGCCGCCGCGGTAAAGCACGCGCACAACGGAGCCCGCATGAAACCGGTCGAGGACCTGACGGACGCGGAGGCCGCCGCCGAACTGGAACGCCTGGCGGCGGAAATCGCGCATCACGATCGCGCCTATTACGAACAGGACGCGCCGGAGATCGACGACGCGGCCTACGACGCGTTGCGGCGGCGTAACCTGGACATCGAGGCGCGGTTTCCGGCGCTGGTACGCGCGGACTCGCCGTCGAAACGAGTCGGCGCCGCGCCAGACACCGGTTTTTCGAAATTGCGCCATCGCGTGCCGATGTTGTCGCTCGACAACGCCTTCGCGACCGAGGATTTCGCCGATTTCGTCGCGCGTGCCCATCGGTTTTTGGGCACGTCGGGCGACCTGCCGGTGGTCGCGGAACCGAAGATCGACGGATTGTCGATCAATCTGACCTACGAAAACGGTGTTTTCGTTCATGGCGCCACGCGTGGCGACGGCACCGAGGGCGAGGATGTCACGGCCAATCTCCGCACCATGAAATCGGTGCCGGAACGCCTGTCCGGCGCCTCGCCCGCCCTGATCGAAATACGCGGGGAGGTGTTCATGACCAAGGCCGATTTTTTGGCCTTGAACGAACGCCAGGCGGCCGCGGGCGAAAAAATATTCGCCAATCCGCGCAACGCGGCGGCCGGCGGGTTGCGGCAGCTCGATCCACGGATCACAGCCGCCAGGCCTTTGTCGCTGTTCGCTTACGCTCAGGGCGAGGCCAACGAACAGGTGGTGGGGACGCATTGGGCGTTTTTGGGGTGTTTGAAGGATTGGGGGTTCGATGTGAACCCTTTGTCGCGGCTGGTGCGCGACGAGGCGGCGGCGGAGGCGTTTCAGGCGGAAATCGGCCTCGCGCGATCCGGACTGGACTACGATATCGATGGTGTCGTTTACAAAATCGACGATTTGTCGTTGCAGCGTCGGCTCGGCTTCGTCGGCCGCGCGCCGCGATGGGCGATCGCGTGGAAATTTCCGGCGGAGCAGGCGACGACGGTTTTGCGGGACATTCGCATTCAGGTCGGGCGTACGGGCGCGTTGACGCCGGTGGCGGAGCTGGAGCCGGTCAATGTCGGCGGTGTTCTGGTCTCGCGCGCGACGTTGCATAACGAGGACGAGATCGCGCGCAAGGATGTGCGTGTTGGCGACACGGTGGTGCTGCAACGCGCGGGGGATGTGATTCCGCAGATTGTGTCCGTTGTGACGGAGCGCCGGCCGGCTGACGCGGTTTCCTATGTTTATCCGGCGTTATGTCCGGTGTGCGGCAGCCACGCGGTGCGGCCGCCGGGGGAGGTGGTGCGCCGTTGCACCGGCGGGCTGACCTGTCCCGAGCAGCGTGTGGAACGGCTGATCCATTTCGTCTCGCGCGCGGCCTTTGACATCGACGGGCTCGGGGAAAAATCGATCCGGGAGTTTTACGAGGCGGGCTGGTTGCATGGGCCGGCGGATTTGTTCGAATTGCCGGCGCGCGAGGCGGAGATCGCCAAACGCGAAGGCTGGGGGCGGCTGTCGGCGCGCAATCTGTCCCGCGCGATCGAGGCCAAACGCCGTATTCCGCTGGATCGGGTGATTTACGCGTTGGGCATTCGCCGTATCGGCGAGGCGAACGCGAAGTTGCTGGCGCGTCATTACGGGTCTTACGCGGTATGGCGGAAGGGGATGGCGGACGCGACGATCATTGGATCGGAGGCGCGGAGCACGCTTGGCGAAATTCTCGGCATTGGACCGGCGATCGCGGAGGAGTTGGTCGACTTTTTTTACGAACCTCGAAATGTCGCGACATTGGATGAACTGGCCGCGAAATTGACGGTCGAGGATGCCGCCATCCCCGCCGCCGCGGACAGTCCCGTCGCCGGAAAAATCGTGGTGTTCACGGGGACGTTGGAGACGATGACGCGGCCCGAGGCGAAGGCGCGGGCGGAGGCGTTGGGGGCGAAGGTCACCGACAGCGTCTCGAAGAAGACCGATTTGGTGGTGGTTGGCGCCGACGCCGGTTCGAAAGCCCGTAAGGCGGCCGAACTGGGTGTGACGACCGTCACGGAGGCGGAATGGCGGGAGCTGGCGGGGATGCCGCCACCTACTGCCTAAAGCCGTAGGCTTTGGCCCAGTCCTCCAGCCAGGGACGCCGCGCGGAATCGGATTCGGCGCGATCGGCGAACCATAATTTTTGCACGGCCGGGTCGAAGCCCGGCGGATTCACCGGCGGAACCTTCAACGACGTGAGATGGCCAAGGTCGCGGATCAACATCGACTGGCCTTCCTCGGACAGGCACCAATCGAGATAAAGCCGTGCCGCCGCCGGGCGTTTCGCGGCGTTGGTGATTCCCGCCGCGAAATAATAACACGGTACCCCATCGGTCGCGAACGCGAACCCCAAAGGCGCGCCATCGCGAATCTTCGGCACGATCGCCGGATAACCCACCGGCGCGACCGCGATCTCGCCCCGCACCAGGGCGTCGGATGTCACGGCGATCGTGGGATAAATGCGCGGCTTAAGAGCGGCCTGCTTTGTCCAATAGGCGTCGCCGAGCATCTTACGCTCGAACATCACCCGGGCCCATGTCGAACCGCCAGCGTAACCGCTGGGAATCCCCAACGATCCCGCATGCGCCGCATTCGTCAAATCCCACCAGCCCCTGGGCTTTTCCTTAATCAGCTCGGTATTCCACGCAAGGCACCATCCGGCGGTAAGGCGCGGCCAGAGTTTGGGATTCGCCACTGTGCCTGGCAAATAATCCGCCGCGTTCGGGGGCTGATAGGGACGAAAGATATGCTCCAGCGAGGCCAACAGGCTGGGTTCGGAATGATCGATCAGATCGGCGACCAGCTTGTTCGTGGCGGCCTCGGCGCGAATGCGTTCGATCAACTGACCGCCCGGGAGGTGTACGATCTCGACCTTCACGAACGGAAATCGCTTATTGAAGGCGGCGATGGTTTCCAGTTCCAGGTCTTCGATCTGCGCGGTGTAGTTGATGAAACCGCCTTCGCGCTTCGCGGCTTCCACCAGGTCCATGGGCGGTTCGAACCGGGCGGCCGCCGATGCGGGGGCGGGGATGGCACCGGCCGCGAGGGCGGCGCCCGTTCCCAGAACATGTCGGCGCGAAAGAGCGGTCATGGTTCGTCCCCCGATTTTTCGGGAGGGTACCGGATTTCGCCCAGGCGGCCAACCGTCCGGGCTGGCTTTGGGCGTTCCGCCCAAGGGGGAGATTAGCTTTGGGCGTTCCGCCCAAAGGGGGAGGTTAGCTTTGGACGGAACCCCCAGGGGCGCGCGGTTGATTGGCGACGGGAAGGAAGGTGAAGCCGAAGCGGCCCCGGCGGGGGAAATCGGTGGCGACGACAACCTTTGGCAGGATCGCGCCGATCGCCATCAACCCGCGATGGCGTTTCCCGTGCGACGCGATGGCGTCGGTCATTGCCTCCAACAGGATTGAATCCATCGCCCCATCCACCGCCCCGGCCGACAGTATCAGAATACCTGGGTGGAGCCGGTTGATATGGCCGCGCGCGGCGCTCATGGCGTCCAGAATGGCCGCGCGCGCGGAGGCTGGGGTCGCGGGGGACGCGTCTGGCCATTCGAACTGGTCGAAGCGGACCACGGAGATCGACATGTCGCTTTGTCCGTCCACGACCAGGCGGACGGCGGCGATTCGGGGGTCTTTGGCTTCCGTCGCGACGAAGCCGATGCGGTTGCCGGCCACGGCCAGGGCTTTCGCGGCGCCGAAGATCGCCATGGCGTGGAACGAAAAATCGCGCGCCGCTGCTGTCCCCACCATCGCGCGGAACAAAGGATGATGTCCCCAACTGGAGATCATCTCACGAAAGGCGCCGAGTACAGCGAGCGCGACCGCGTCGGACTCGCCGTGAAAGTTCCTCCAGCCGGGATCGCCCAGGCGCGCGCGGAAGTGGGACAATGCCCAGGCGAGGGGGTGGGTTTTGTAGGTGGGGTTGAGGGTTTCGAGGGGGCGGCCGGTCAGCCGAAGCTGGTCCGCCTCCAGCCCATCCAGCAGCGCGTGGTCGAGGTCGAAGAACGGGTCCTCGGGTTCGCGCGGAAGATAGAGCGCGATCAGGCGATCCATCTCGTCTTTGCCGATCAGCGCGGCGGTCGCGGCGATGGATCGGGGCGGGTTGTCCTGCCCGCGTTCCACCACGACCGCCTGGCGGGGCGGGGCGGTGCCCTCGAGGACGCCAGGCGTTTCCGAGACCTGCCCGCAGGCGCCGCATTGGATCGCGACGCCAAGGAACTGGCCGGGCGCGTAGCCCGAGATCAACGGGGTCTCGCCGCAGGGGCAACCGAACACGCCGGGACCGGTGCCCGCGACGGCGGGTTCGCCCGCCGTTTGGACGTAATGTGGAGTCAACGGGGCGTGCCGTTCAGAACCAGGAGAACAGGTCCGAGAACCAGCCACCTTTTCTGGAACGGATCACCGGCGTCTCGCCGGTCACGGGCGACTGGCCCAGCGCCGCGTTGCGCCGAAGGCGCTGTGCCTCGGCGGACGGATTGACCACGGCTTTCGACGAATCGTCCTTGCGCCAATACAGCAGCCGGTCGACGAACCCATCGTCGGTGGACGCCGCGCGGGCTTCGTTATCGATCCGCTGGCGGATATCGACCGGGGCCGCGCCTCCCGCGGCGCGCACCAGGGCGGCCTGGCCGGGCGTCACCGGTCCGCGATTGCCACCGCCGAGTGCCGCTTCCGGCACCAGCGCGGCTTCGGCCTGGGTGCGTGCGGCCGGATCCTGCGGGCGCGGGGCGCCAGGCATGGGGGGGCGAAGGGTGAAGTCCGGCGGCATCGAAAGGGGCGCGCGGGTGATCACCGTGAACTCGTCCGGCGTATCGCGGACAAGGCCGAAGGTGCGGCTGAGCGAGCTGTCGCCGCATCCGGCCAACAGCAGGACGGCGGCGAGCGGCGCGATCCGGCGCGGCGCGGAGGACGATGTTGCCATGAAGCGGCTTTTACGCCGGGTCGCGCATGCCTCGCAAGCAGGGCGTCGGGCGCGGGTGTTGTTTGCTCGTGTCGGCCGGAGGTGCGTAACATTGGCGGCGAGAGGGAGGCGGCATGGCACGCGATAAAATTCGAATCGGCTGCGGCGCGGGGTTCGCCGACGATCGTATTCCGCCGGGGGTGGAGATCGTCGAAAAGGGCGACCTGGATTATCTTGCCATGGAATGTCTGGCGGAACGGACCATCGCGCGGGAAACGTTGGACCGGGCGAAGGACCCTTCGAAAGGCTATACGCCGGTGCTGCTGGAGCGGATGGAGGCGATCATGCCGCCCGCCCTGAAGCGCGGCATCAAGATCGTCACCAACATGGGCGCGGCCAATCCGATGGGCGCGGCGAAGGTCCTGCGGCAGCACGCGCCGGACTGGGGCTGTCCGGACTACACCTGCGCGGTGGTGCAGGGGGACGAGGTGACCTCGATCATGCGGGCGCACCCGGAATTGCCGCTGATGGAGGATGGGGCGCCGCTCGAGTCGCTGCTGCCGCGGATGGCATCGGCCAATGCGTATCTGGGCGCCGATATCGTCGCCGAGGGGTTCTCCACGGGCGCCGATTTGGTGATCACGGGGCGGGTGGCCGATCCGTCGCTGTTTTTGGGGCCGATGCTGCATGCGTTCGGGTGGTCGTACGGGGATTTTCAACGGCTGGCGAACGGGACCCTGGCGGGACATTTGCTGGAGTGCTCGGGGCAGTTGACGGGCGGGTGCTTCGCCGATCCCGGCAAGAAAGAGGTCGAGGACCTCGCGGGTCTCGGTTATCCGCTGGCCGATGTCTGGGCGGACGGGCGTGTGGAAGTGTCGAAGACTCCGGGATCGGGGGGGCGGCTGGATGTGGCGACCTGCACCGAGCAGTTGTTGTACGAAATGCATGATCCCTCGGCCTATATCACGCCAGACTGCGTGCTGGACGCCTCGGGCGTGACGTTCCGGCAGATCGGCAAGGACCGGGTGGCACTGGATGGGGCGCGCGGAAAGCCGCGGACGGCGACGTATAAGGTCGTGGTAGGGTATTTCGATGGCTACATGGGTTCCGGAGAAATGGGATTTTCCGGCATCAACGCGGTGGCGCGGGCGAAGCTGGGGATCGAGGTGGTGAAGGAACGGCTGCGCCGCCGGGGTTTGAGCTATGAGGAAATGCGGATCGATCTGATTGGCATGAACTCGCTGCACGCCAATGTTTCGAGCCTTGCGCCGGAACCTTACGATGTGCGGCTGCGGATCGCGGCGAGGACGACGGACAAGAAAGCGGCGGAGGCGGTGGGCGCGGAAGTCCGCAGTTTGCACATGCAGGGACCGACGGGCGCGGGCGGCGGGATCAATTTCGGCGCGCGGCAGATCCTGGCGGTGAAATCGGTTCTTATTCCGCGCGAATGGGTCAAACCGGAGATCGTGATGGAGAAAGCGGCATGAGCATCCTTGTCTACGACATCGCCCATGCGCGCGCGGGCGATAAAGGCAACACCTCCAATATCTCGGTCACGGCTTACGATGCCGCCGGTTGGGAAGTGCTGCATCGCGAACTGACCGCGGAACGGGTGCTGGCGCATTTCCGACATCTGACACCGGGACCGGTGCGTCGATATGAACTTCCCCAACTGCGGGCGCTGAATTTTGTCATTGAGAACGCGTTGGGGGGCGGGGTGACCCGGTCGCTGGCGATCGATCCGCATGGCAAGAGTCTCAGCGCGTTGATGCTGACGATCGCGCTGCCGGGGCACAATGAGGGACAGGCGGCCTAAGACGGCGCGCCGCGTCCGGTCTCCGGACGCGGCGGAGCATCAGTTTCAGGGGCTCAGCGCGAACCCCTTGTAACCCTGGGACGCGACATTTGTGCAAATGTCCCGATACCGCGCCATTCCGCCGGCGTAAGGCATGAATACCCGGGGTTTCCCTGGCACATTGGCGCCAAGGTACCAGGAATGGGTCGCCTGGGGCAGCAAAGTCGCGTTGGCGGCGTCGTTCACATGCGCGACCCATTCGTCCATCGCCGCTGTCGTGGCCTCGATCTTTTCCAGACCTTTGGCGCGCATGTGGGCGATGCAGTCGGAAATCCAGTCCGCGTGCTGTTCGATGGCGACGGGCATGTTGCAGAGGACGGAGGGGCTGCCGGGCCCGGTGATGGTGAACAGGTTGGGGAACCCGGCGACCTGTAAGCCGAGATAATTGCGCGGCCCGGCCTCCCAGGCGTCTTTCAGGGTCTGGCCGTCGCGCCCCTGGATGTCCATGCGCAGCATCGGGCCGGTCATTGCGTCGAAGCCGGTGGCGAACACGATGATATCGAGATCGTAACTGGCGGCGGCGGTGCGGAGCCCGCCTGGCAGGATTTCCTGAATCGGGTTGGTTTTAACATCCACGAGCGAGACATTCGGGCGATTGAAAGCCTCGAAATATCCGGTGTCGATCGGGGGGCGTTTGGCCGCGTAGGGGTGATCGATATCGGACAGCAGCGCGGCGGTCGCGGGGTCTTTCACGATTTGCCGGATTTTCCGCTTGATGAAGTCGGCGGCGGTGTCGTTCGCGGCCTTGTTCACCATCATGTCCTGAAAGACGGCGCGGAACTGCAGGCCGCCTTTCGCCCAGGCGGCTTCGTAGATGGAGTCTCGTTCTTCGGGGGTGACGTCGAAGGCGAGACGGTTTTCGATTTTGAACGTGTGGCCGTTCGGGGTTTCGTGCGTGGCCTGGCGGATCTCGGCGGTGTGAGTTTTGATGTAGTTTTTGAATTCTCCGGTCAGCGGCACGTTGCGGGCGGGGACGCTGTAATTCGCGGTGCGCTGGAAAACGGTGAGATGTTTCGCCTGCGCGGCGATCACGGGTGTCGCCTGTATCCCGGTGGAGCCGGTGCCGATCAGGCCGACTCGTTTGCCGGTGAAATCGACGCCTTCGTGCGGCCATTCGCCGGTATGGTACCAATCGCCCGCGAAGTTTTCCAGGCCAGGGATTTTCGGCACGTTGGCGGTCGACAGGCAGCCGACGGCGGTTATGAGGTATTTCGCGGTGTGGCTTTGGCCGTTTTCGGTGCGCACGCGCCAGCGGTTCGCGGCCTGGTCGTAATGCGCCGATGCCACGCGGGTATTGAACGAAATATCTTTTTTCAGATCGAAGCGGTCGGCGACGAAATTCAAATAACGCATGATTTCCGGCTGTTCCGGATAGCGTTCCGACCATTCCCAGTCCTTCATCAGCTCGGGCGAGAAGGTATACCAGTAGGCATGGCTTTCGGAATCGCAGCGCGCGCCGGGGTAGCGGTTCCAGTACCAGGTGCCGCCGACTCCGGCGCCGGCTTCCAGCACCTTGACGTTCAGGCCGAGACGGTCGCGCAGGCAGATCAGTTGATACATTCCCGCGAAGCCGGCCCCGATCACGATGGCGTCGAGTTCGCTGGCGGCATTGATATCTGGCATCGGTCTTCTGTTCCCTGGAAGCGTGCCGGGGTTTTACGGCCGGATCGCGGCCGATGGAACCCCGGCGCTTCCGGACGGATCAGGCGCCCTTGAACTTGCCTTTCCGCTTTTCCACGAAGGCCTTGCGGGCTTCTTTCGCGTCTTCCGAATGTTGCAGGATCGGGCTGGCGTTGGACGTCAACGTCATCGTCGTTTCCAGCGAACTGTCGAGCGCCGAGCGCATGATCCGCTTGCTGACCCACTGCACCAGAGGCGGAATGCCCATCATTTTGGCGCAGAGTTCGCGGGTGGTTTCTTCCAGCTTATCCGATGCGACCAGGTGGTTGATCATGCCCCACTGGAACGCGCGCTCGGCGTTCACTTCGCCGGTGTAGACGAACTCCAGCGCGCGTCCCAGGCCGATCATTTTCGGGAGATAGTAAGACCCGCCATTCTCGATGATCTGACCGGCGTTATGGTATCCGATGAAACGGGTGAATTCGCACCCGATCCGGATGTCGCAATGCAGCGCCATGTCCATGCCGGACCCGACGGCGGCGCCATTCAGCATGGCGATCGTCGGTTTGCGGATCAGCGAGATGTCGCGGTGCAGATCGGTGAACCCGTGGAAAAAATGCTGGCGGGTGCCGTCCAGACCCTCGTGCGGGCTGCGATTGCCGGGAAAGTTCTCGCCGGTGATTTCAGGTCCCGCTTTCGACGCGAGGTTGGCGCCGGCGCAGAAGGCCCGGCCCACGCCGGTCAGAACGATGACGCGGACATCGGGATCGTCGTCGCCGGCCCGCATGTATTCGCCGACCTTGGCCACGGTGCCGTTTTCCTCGGCGGTGCCGATCAGGGCGTTCATCCGCTCCGGGCGGTTGAACTTGATCCAGAGGATGCCGTTCTCCTCTTTTTCGTAAAGCAAATAATCGACCAGTTTCGGGCCCATGGATGATTCCTCCGGTTACGAGGCCCGCACCGTACCATGCCGCGGCACAGGTGCAACCGTCGCGGTTTCGTGGCAAATCGGGCGGACGAATGGAGGGACCGACATGGACGTGGGGTATCTGGGCGTTGGCAATATGGGCCAGCCCATGGCGGCGAAATTGCTGGATGCTGGAAACGGGCTGACGATCTTCGACCTTTCCGAAGACGCCATGCGGCCATTGCTGGACCGGCAGGCACGGCGGGGCGCCTCGCCGAAGGACCTCGCGGACCGGTGCGAGACGGTGTTCGTTTCGTTGCCGACGCTGAACGCGTTCCGCGCCGCGGCCTTGGGCCCGGAGGGGTTGATACACGGCGCCGCGATGAAAACGCTGGTGAACACCTGCACGGTCGGCGTGCCGTTCGTACGGGAACTGGAAGCCGCCTTCGTCGCGAAGGGCGTGACGATCGTCGATTGCCCGATCTCCGGCGGTCCGGCTGGCGCGCGGGCCGGGACCTTGTCGGTCATGATTTCCGGCGATCCGGCCGCGATCGAAAAAATCCGGCCGTTGATTTCCTCCTGGGGTAGCACTCTTACAATCGCGGGCGACACACCAGGCGCCGCGCAAATCCTGAAACTGACGAACAATGTCCTGTTCGCGGTGGCGCTGGCGGCGACGTCGGAAGCCTTCGTCATGGGCGCGAAAGGCGGGCTCGATCCGGAGACGATGGTCAACGCCATCAACGCGGGCAGCGGGCGCAACGGCGCGACGAAGACCGTCGTGCCGGTTTCGGTGCTGGATCGCTCCTTCCACTACGGCGCCGCTTTGCACATCCTGATGAAGGACGTCGACCTCGCCATCGCGCAGGGCGAGGAACTGGGCGTTCCCATGTGGGTCTGTCAGGCCGCGCGCCTTGTCTATAAGCACGCGATCTTCTCGGGCGCTGCCAACGACGACATCAGCACCCTGATCCAGCATGTGGAACGCGCCAGCGGGTTTCAGTTGCCGGGCACACATTAAGGAACCAAAACAATGGAAGCGGGATATCTGGGCGTTGGCAACATGGGCCAGCCGATGGCGCACAAGCTGCTCGACGCCGGCCATAAACTGACGGTTTTCGACATTTCCGAGGCCGCGATGCAGCCGTTGTTGGAACGCCAGGCACTTCGCGCCAGCTCGCCGAAGGACCTCGCCGATAGGTGCGAGACGGTGTTCGTTTCGCTGCCGACGCTTGCCGCCTTCCGTGCCGTGGCGTTCGGGGCGGACGGCCTGATCGCGGGCGGGAAGATGAAACTGCTGGTGAACACCTGCACCGTGGGCGTGCCCTTCGTGAAGGAAATCGAGCGGGCGCTTGCGGAAAAAGGCGTCGCCCTGATCGATTGCCCGATCTCCGGTGGCCCGCCTGGCGCGCGCGCCGGCACGTTGTCGGTGATGGTGTCTGGCGACCCCGCATTGGTGGAAAAAGTGCGGCCGATGATTTCGTTGTGGGGCGCGACGCTGACGGTCGCGGGCGACAAACCCGGCGCGGCGCAGGTTCTTAAATTGACGAACAATATCCTGTCGGCGGTGTCGCTCGCGGCCACGGCGGAGGCGTTCGTCATGGGCGCGAAGGGCGGGCTCGACCCGGAAATCATGGTGGGCGCGATCAACGCCGGCAGCGGGCGTAACAGCGCCACGGAGTCGAAATTCCCCGTCTCGGTCCTGGATCGGAGTTTCAATTACGGCGCCGAAATGCACATTCTCATGAAGGACATCGACCTCGCCATCGCGCAGGGCGAGGAACTTGGGGTGCCGATGTGGGTCTGCCAGGCGGCGCGGCTGGTGTTCAAGCACGCGATGTTCCAGGGCGCGGCGAAGGAAGACCTGACGGCGATTGTGAAATACGTCGAACGCGGCGCGGGCTTCGAAATACCGAAGACCCGGTGAAAGGTCCGGGCGGGTGCCCGTGGCGCCCGCCCGGCTTTACTGGTCCGCCGGCTTCACAGCGCGTCCGACGGAGAGAACGCGCCGCAGCCGGACTGCACGGTCATCCCGACCACATACTGCCGGAACCGCTTCTGCCACGCGGCGCGGATGCGGTTGACGACGCTCAGGCTCTCCGGTCCTTCCGGCAGCGCCACGCGCAAGATCTTGGTCGATTCCGAAATCGTCGTCCGCGACCGCGGGTTCATCCACGCGCCCTGACCGTCGAACACGGTATATCCGTTTGGCAGAGCGGGCGTGACCACCCGATCGCGGAAGTCGCGCCAATCCTTTTCGCCGATCTCCGCCCGCCCGGACGCCGCCCGTCCAAAATACAGATCGTAAATCCGGACGGGTTGGCCCGCACCCGCACCGCATTGTATGCCGCCGCACGCGGTCAGGAGCAGCGACATCGAGATCGAAGAATACCAGAGCAGGCCACGAAGCTTCTTGCCACGTCCGTTCCAAAAAACTATCATCTGATCAGACTGGTTAGTAAGGGTCGGTTAACATGTCCCCGGTAAAACCCCCCGGCAATCAGACCGAAACGACGGTCTGGAAACTGGAAGACGCCAAAGCGAGGTTCAGCGAAGTGGTCAAACTGGCGGAGCAAGGCATGCCTCAACATGTCAGCGTGCGCGGACGCGACGCGGTCGTGATTCTGTCGGCGAAAACATACGCCCGCCTCGCGCCGGCCGCCAGCGGCAGCCTTGCCGCGTTGTTCGGGGATGGTCCCTTTGCTCGCCTGGATGGGTTCGACGCCAGTCTGGAACGCGAACGTGGCGCGGACCGCGACCCCTTGGTGTTTGAGCCGTGATCGCGCCGCCCCTGATTTCGCCAAGGGGCTGGCTGATCGACACCATGACCATCTCCGAACTTCGTAAGGGCCGCCGCACGGCGCCCCCGGTGCGGGCATGGGCTGAGCGCATCCCCCGGTCCGCCTGCTTCATCAGCCGGGTGAACATCGCCGAAATCCGCTACGGGATCGAAACCGTGACCGATCCGGGCTTCCGCTCCGAACTGGAGGCCTGGCTCCAGGACGGCGTTCTCGTCTGGTTCGGCCCACGGGTTCTCGAAGTCGACGAGGCCGTTCTGCTGAAGTGGCGCTACCTCGCGGCGGAGGCACGGAAAGACAACCACACCTACCCCCAACTCGACGTGCTCATCGCGGCCACCGCCCTTGTCCACAACCTCGGCGTCGCGACCCGGAACGTTCAGGATTTTTCCCGCACCGGCGTTCCGGTGCTCAATCCCTGGGGCGAGCCGCTTTAAACCATGATCACCGGCCGCACCGGCGCGCCGGTCGCGCCACGATATTTCGGGGTCAGCAACAACAGACACGCGGCGTAAACCTTGTCGGCCGCCAGTTCTTCCAGCGCCAGATTCTCGATCAGGTAAACCCCCGCTTCGGCGAGGCAATGCTGATGCACCGGCATCATCATTGCCTTGTCCGGGTTCGGCAGCACCTCCACCGCCATGTTGTCGGCGCCGATGGCCGAAATCCCCTGATCGATCAGCCATTTCGCGCCGGGCAGGTCGATGCCGGGCTCGCCATGCACGTATTTCGTGTTGTCGACGCCGAACAACTGGCCCCAGCCGGTGCGGATCATCGCGATATCGCCGGGCTGCACCGTGAAACCGCCGGCCGAGGCCGCGCGTTTCAGATCGTCGGGGGTCACGACACGGCCCGGGTTAAGGTACGTGCCGCCATCGAAGCCGGCGACGTCGAACAAAAGCCCGCGGGTGATCATCGGCGGGGCCTTCTCGATCCCCAGCTTCTCCAGCCCCCAGTCGGTCACCACATCGGCGGCGCAATTGCCGTTGTACAGCATGTCGCCCTTGGAAAAATGGCCGAGTGCGTCGATATGCGTGCCGACATGCATCGTCATCTCGACGCGTTCCAGATTGGTCCCCGCGTCGTTGGTCGCGCCGAGTTTCCGGCGGCGTTTGATGGTGTCGCGCCAGGAGCCGAAAATCGACATCAGATACGGCGTCTGGTTCGGCGGCATGTAGGGCGCGCCCATGTAGATCTCATGGCTGACGTCGTAGATGCGGCCATGTTTGACGCTGGCCAGTGCGGCGAGCCGCTTTTCCACGGTCAGCAGATTGCCGGCGCCGATCTGGTCGGTGGGGCCCCATTGGGCGTGACTGTGGCTCATGAGTATCGCTCCCTCGTTCCCGCCTTTCTTCCCGCTTCGCGGCGGCGACGCAAGAGCTTGCGTCTCACCCGGCCAGACGGCACGGTCGCGCATGGCCTCCTTCGATCTGTTCCCAAACCCCCGCCGCGGCACGCCCGGCACGGTGACCCTGTCCGCCGCCGGCTTCCGGCGGGCGAAAGCCGAGATCGTCACGTGGGACGGCTATGCGCCGACGCCGCTGCGCGATCTGCCGATGCAAGGCACCGTGCGGCTGAAGGACGAATCCGGCCGCTTCGGACTGGGCAGTTTCAAGGCGCTCGGCGGTCCCTACGCCGTCGCCAATCTGCTGGCATCCGAGCTGTCGCGTCTGGGCGCTGCCACCACCGCGGGCTCCGCCGATCTGGCAAGCGGGCGATACGCCACGGTTACGCGCGCCATGACCATCGCCTCCGCCACCGATGGCAACCACGGCCGCGCCGTCGCATGGGCCGCCGCGCGCTTTCATTGCCGCTGCGTTATCTACATCCATGAAACCGTCAGCCGGGGACGCGAGGCCGCGATCGCCGCGTTCGGCGCCGAGGTCCGCCGCGTCCCCGGCACCTACGACGACGCGGTCCGCGCCTGCGCCGAGGACGCCGAGAAAAGCGGCTGGTTTGTTGTCTCCGATACCTCCTGGCCCGGCTATACCGAAATCCCGCGCGACATCATGCAAGGCTACCGGCTGATGGCGGACGAGGCGGCGGACCAATGGACCGGGCCCCCGCCCACCCATGTCTTCATTCAGGGCGGCGTCGGCGGCGCCGCGGCCGCCGTCGCCGCGCAGACCCGCGCGCGCTGGGGGGAGGCGCCCGCCGTCGTCGTCGTCGAACCCGAGCGCGCCGCCTGTCTGCTGGCCAGCGCCCGCGCGGGTCACGCCGTCGCCGTTCCCGGCGAACTGGACACGATCATGGCCGGCCTCGCCTGCGGGGAACCGAGCCTTCTCGCATGGGCCGAACTGGAACGCGCGGCCGCGGCGTTCATGGCGATCCCCGACAGCGCGGCAGTGAAGGCGATGCGGTTCCTGGCCGCGCATGGCATCGTGGTGGGGGAATCTGGGGTCGCGGGGCTGGCCGCCTTGCGTCTGGCTTTGGCCGATCCCGACGCGGCGCGTGCTTTGGGTCTCGGCACGGACAGCCGGATTCTGCTGTTTGGCACCGAGGGGGCGACCGATCCCGATTTGTATCGCGATTTGATCTCGGGAAGGTTTTGTTAAACGGGATTACGTTTGGTCACAAAAAAATCCCCGGTCCGCCGGTCCGCCGTGGTAAAGCTCCTGGGTAGACCGAGGAGCGGGCGATGCGAGCCAAATGGTCGATTTTATCCGCTGTACTCGCGATAGGCGTGGGCTATTTCGGCTCGCCGTACGCGGCGCTGTATCGCCTGGATCGCGCCATCCGCCAGGCCGACGCCGCGACGCTGGAAGCAATCGTCGATTGGCACGCGGTGCGCGAAGGTCTGAAAGAGGATCTTTGCGATCTGGTGCTCGACGCGCCCGCCACCGGCCGCCCATCGACCGAGCTGGCGCCATTTGGCGAGGGTTTCGTACGCGGCGTGACCGGAAATCTGCTGGATCGCCACCTGACCGCGGAACACGTCGCGTCCCTGACCCGCGAGGCCGGCGAAGCCGGGCCCGCCGAAACCCATGTGCAATGGGCGTTTTTCAGCGATCCAACCCGGTTTTCCGTCGATCTCGCGGCCGATGGCACCGTGGAACCCATCCGTCTCGAATTGCGGTTCCGGAACCTGCGCTGGCAGGTCCGCCGGGTGTGGCTGCCAAACGGCCTGTTGGAAAAGGCAGGGTCCGGGATCTGAACCCGCGTCAGCCTCTCGGCTTCGGCGCGTCCGCCGGCCCGCCCGCCTGCTTCCAGGCGCCGAACCCGCCCTCGACATGCGCGACATCCTCCAGCCCCATCTCCTTGGCGGTGCGCGCCGCCAGGGCCGAGCGCCAACCACCGGCGCAGAAGAAAACGAACCGCTTATCCTCGGCGAAAATGGGTTTGTGGTAGGGGCTCTCCGGATCGATCCAGAATTCCAGCATGCCGCGCGTGCAGGAAAACGCGCCGGGCATCTTGCCCTCGCGATCCAGTTCCCGCGGGTCCCTCAGATCGACGAACACGACGTTGTCGCGCCCATGTTCCGCGATCGCCTGTTCGGCGGTCAGGGTCTCCACCATGGCTTCGGCCTCGGCGAGAAGTTGTTTGAAGCCTTTTTTGATTTGCATGGCGGTCTCCTTTCGCGCCGTGGCACCATGCCATGGCCGGCGCGCGCCGTCGAATGCGAATGCGGTCCGGGGAAACACCGTCTCTCGCGGCTTCAGACCGGTACAAGGACCAACGCCGACCGCGCTTCGTCCCAGCGCCAGTTCGCCGCCGCCGGATCGATCGTGGCGCCGCCCAGAAACCGGACCGGTGGCCCGAGCGTCAGGTAATCCCGCTTGCCCGACAACACGGCCCCGCCGGTATCGGTCAGCGTCAGAACCTCTCGATACCAGGGCTCGCCAGGCGCGACGCCCGCGCCCACAAGCACGGCCGGGTTTGTCGCCTTCATGCACTCCAGAATAAACCCGAGCATGATATCGCCCAGAAATGGCAGCGGCTCCCGCTCTCGAACCAGCGCCGCGAACACCCGGCCCGCCGTTGTTGGCGCCTCCGCGAGCACCTCCAACACCAGCCGCTCCGTCAGACTCAGCCCATCCTCCAGCCACGGAAATTCCTGGCAATGGCGCCGCAGCGCCGCGGCCGCGAAGGGGAGGGCGGCGATCCCCGCTTGCGCCGCCCGTGCCAACGGCTGAGGGGTGGCCGCTCGCATGATGTCCCAGATCCGTGCGCCCGCCGCGCGTTGTTCCGCCGTCACCGCCTGGCGCCCGTCCCATAACGGCCGCATCGCCGCCGCCGGCAACTGTCCCAATCCGATGAACCGGTCGACGCCCGGGTAACGATCGACGCAAACCAGTTCCAGCACCCGCGGCGGGCTGTCAGCGAAAGCGGCGAGACACCGCGCGAGGATCGATTGATCGTAACTGTCGTGTTCGAACCACAGCACGACACGCTCGTACCGGGCGGGTGCCCGATGCAATGCCCGTTCCGCCTCCTCCAGGTCCGCCAGGATCGCCGGCCGATCCCGCCCGATATATTTCCCATAGGCGCGCGCCACGAAATCGGCGCGACGCGCGAGCCAATCTTCCCCGGCCGGCACCGGGCCCTGACAAAGCGGATTGGAATATTCCAGGTAATCGCCGGCGAACCCGGCCGCCCGAAGCAAAGGTTTCAGGTCCCCGCCGCAGCGAATATGGAGCGTGGAAATCCCGGCATCCGGCGCGGTCGACATGATGTGCCCCCGCGATGGGCGGGTCAGCGGATCGCTTCGACCGTCACACCCAACGCCGTCTGCACCTGAAGCCACGACCGGTCCGCCGTCAACGCGGGCAGGCCGGTTCGCCGCGCCAGCGCCAGACAGATGCGATCGCCCATCGACAGCCCGAACGGCTTGGTCACGGCGGCCATTAGCGCCGCCTGGACCGCCAAATCCTCATCCACCGGCACCATCGTCACCGGCAGTTCCCGCCTCAACCTCTCCACCTGCGCGATCGCCCCCTTCAGGACGCATTTTCGTCGCGACCTCGGAAAAATCGATCGTCGCCATGCGCGATCCCGCCAGCAACGCGTCCCGGACCCGCTCCTGACCCGGCTCGCGCCACAAAAAAACCAGGACAGCGGAGGCGTCGAGGATCAAGTGGAGCGGGCGTCGTCGCGCGCGGCCTCGGCCCGGCGCTCCGCCAGAAACAAATCGACCGTCTCGCCGGAGCCCGCGAAGACCGCTTCCGCGTCGGCCTGCAACCCGGGCAGCACGTTCCGCACGGCGCGCAGTCGCACTTCGCCATCGACCACGGTCATCATGACGGGGCCGCCACGCTCCAATCCCGCCTGGCGCCGTATTTGCACCGGGATGTTCATCTTGCCCAACGCCGAGACCTTGGTCACCGTGGCCATATTGGACCTCAAACTTTAACCTGATTACCCCTCTTCCTCAGCCGCCCAATATCCGGCACAAACCATGAACGAATGGCGATTTGACGGAGAATCAGGATGGCCCGCAACACGGTCCAATTCCAAAAGGGGCTCAGTGAGCCCGCTTTCGAGTGCCATTACGGCACTG